>CASFRF010000023.1 GCA_949297015.1 uncultured bacterium | reverse complement strand
CGGAACCGGCGCCGTCGGCAACCGCCGCCGAATCCCCGGCGGCGACACCCTCGGAACCGGCACCACCGGCGGCCCGGGCCGCTCCGGCCGCCCAGTCGCCGGGGTCGGACGCCGGGTTCCGACTGCCCGTGCAGATCGGCGCGCTCAACGTCACCGGGGGGGAGCTGACCGCCTCGACCCCGGATTCGGAACTGCAGCTTTCGGCGTTGAATTTTCAGCTGCGCGACCTGGCGCCCGGGCGCACCGCCGCCGGGGAACTGACCGTGACCGCCGCCGCCCGGCTGCGGGAGCTGCGGCTGATCCCCACGCCGGGACAGCTGGATTTTGAACTCACCCTCCCGGCGGAGCCGACGCTGTACGGGGCCGGGCTGCGGCTGACGCTCGACACCGAGGCCGGAACGCTCTACGGCGCCGGGCTGGAGCCGACCGCCGCCATGCTGCAGCTGGAACTCAACACCGCACTCGCCGCCGACCGCCGGTTCCGGCTGGACGCCGCGGGCCTCCGGCTGCGGGACGAGGTGGGCCGACCGCTGCTGACGGCCGAAGCCGCAGGCCACTGGTCGCCCGGAACCGCCGGAGAGCTGCGGGGGCATCTGGAGGCCGGTCCGGCGCCGCTGCTGGACGCGCTGGCCGGTCAGATTCTGAAGCGACCGCTTCAAGCTCTCGCCGTAACCGGCGAATTTACGGCCGCACTCGCCGCCGGGGGAGACTTTGCCGCCGACGGGACGTTGCAGGCCACCGGCACCGGGCTGCCGCTGGAGCCGCTCAAAGTCACGCTTTCAGCCCGCGGGAAGCAACGCCGGAGCTGCCTGACTCTGGACCGGGGCGATGTGCAACTGACCTGCGGACGCCAACCCCACACCGCGCAGCTGCAACTGCAACAGCCGCTGGAGCTCGATGGCTCCGACTCCGTGCTCCGGCTGCGCCGGCTGCGGCTGGCGGCGAAGCTGGAACTTCCGGACCTCCCCGGACTGCTCCGTCAGGGGGGACTGCCGCAAGTGCCGTTGCGCACGGGCGCCTTGGCCGCCGAACTTGAGCTCGCCGCTCCGGAGTGGCCCGGAACCGCCACTTTGACGGGAGCGCTGACGCTGCGCGACTTCCGGACCGCCGCGCCCGCGCCGGAGGCCACGTTCCAGCAACTTGCGACCGACTTTACGCTCGAGGGCGCGATGCAGCCGGGAGGCGGCGGGCTCCAGCTCAGCGCCGCCACCGCCCGGCTCCAGCTCGATCGTCTGCTCGACCTCGCCGCGCAGCTGGAATCGCCCCTGACTCTCCGCGACGCGCCGCTTCGCAATCTGAAGTTGAAACTGCAACTCCGGCAACTGGCGGCCGGAGAGCTGCTTCAGCGCTGCGGTCTGACCGCGTTTCCGCTCCGGGCCGGGACCTTGACCGGGGAACTTCAGCTGGCGTTGCCGGAGCTCCCCGGCGCCGTCGAAGTTGCGGGAACCCTTACCGGCACCGGCTTGCAACTCCATGCCGGAGCGGTCACCGGTCCGGCCTTTGCGGCGACGCTCCGCACCCGGGCGACCTACGCCGCCGGGTCCGAGCTCACCATCCCGGAGCTGACCCTCGCCGGAACGCGGAACGACGCCGCGCTCTTCACCCTCTCCGGCTCCGGCGCCTGGCCGTTGTCGCAGCGCCCGCTCCAGCTCACCCTCGAGGAGGTGAGTGAAGAAACCCTCCGCCTCCTGCCCTGGCTGGACGGCAAACTGCCGGGACTGCAAAGTCTGAACGGCAACCTGACGCTGGAGCTCCGGCAATCCGCGCCCGGCACCGGCAGTGCCACCGGTTCGCTGGCGCTGCGGCAGCTGCGGACGTCCGGCCGACCGGAGCCGGTCGAATTCGACGCCCGCTGGCAGCTTGCCGCTTCGCCGGAGGAACTGACGCTGTCGGAGTTGACGCTTCAGGCTCCGAAGCTGCTGGAGCTGGCCGCCACCGGGCGCTACCGGACCGCCGCGAAAACCCCGCTGGAGCTGAAACTGGAGCTGAAACAATTGCAGCTCGACGAACTGCTGGCCCTGCAGCAGGAACTGACCACGGCGACCGCCGTCACCCCGACGGCGAGCGCCGCGGTACCGGCAGCTGCGGCTACGGCCCCTGCTCCGTCCGCGCCACCAGCCCCGGCGAACGCCACGCCCGCGGTCAGCGCCACCGCGCCGGAACTGCCGCCGCTCGATCTGACCCGGCTCAACGGGCGGATCGAGCTGACCGGGCGGCAAATCCGCTACGGCCGGGAGCTCGAAGCCACCGTCGCGGGAGCGCTGCTGATCTCGGGCAACCGGCTGTCGCTGCCGGACTGGACTTTCTCGCTGAACGGGGCGCCCGCGCGTCTGACGGCCGACCTCGACGCCGGAACCGCCGACGGTTACCCCTTCTCGCTGAATACCTCCATCACGGAGCTGCCGCTCGCGCCGCTGGGGCGGCTGCTCAGCGGCAATGCGGAGGAACCGGTCAAAGGGGTGCTCTCCCAGCTGTCGCTCGACGCCCGGGGGCGCGGGCTGACGCCCCGGAATCTGCAAGCCCGGACTCAGGCCGAACTGAATTTCACAGCCCGGGAACTGGCCATTCCGATCGCCTCGTCCCGGGGGTCGCGGCTGGTCCGGCTGGTCTTTCTGCCGATCGAAGCGGTGCTCTCCGGCTCCGAACAGCTTCAGGCCGGCCAGCTGCTGCCGGAGCTTCAGGAGCTCAAGCGCAAGCTCACGGCGATTCTCGATGGGCGGGAGGATTTTCTGCTGAACGCCGGTTCCGGACGCCTGAAACTGGCGGCGGGAGAAATGCAGCTTCAGGAACTCGCCTTCGCGGGGGGCACCCTGGACCGGGAGGAGGTCACCGGCCGGATCGGACTGCTGACCCAGACCCTCGACCTGAACACTCGGGTGGTCTTCAAAGGCCTGATCCTGCCGCTGCCGATCGGCGGCAGTTTTGCCCGGCCGCAACCCGATTTCCGGGAGTTTCTGAAGCAATTCGTCGGCGACAATCTCAAGGAGTCGCTGAAGCCGGAGAATCTCGGCGAGACGCTCCGCAAGGTGAACACCATCATCGAGCTGTTCCGCTGATCCCGGCGGGGGCGGCGGTCGGACCGGCCGCCGTTCCCTCGCGAAAAAAACCGGCCGGAGGGTTGCATTTTCCCGATTTTCAGCTATGGTGTTCCGTAAACCGAACGATGGAAAGAGACGTCACCATGAATCTTGAGCCCTCGCAAATCTGGGGAGCGCTGATCCTGTTCTTCGTCATCCCGGCGGTGCTGACGCTGCCGCTCAGCCGTGGCCGCTCCCGGAAGTGGCAGCTTTACGCCCTTTTGGTCGGGCTGGTGCTGGGCTGGATCGGGCTGGTGCTGGTCTTTATCGCCGACAAGGCCCCGCACAACCTCTTCGACCGCACGCCGCAATCCGAATTCGACCACCCCAACCGGAATTCGCACTCATGAAAATTTCGATCTGCTGCGCCGATCTGACCACGCTGTGCGTCGACGCCATCGTCAACGCCGCCAACTGCTCGCTGCTGGGCGGCGGCGGGGTGGACGGCGCCATTCACCGCGCCGCCGGACCGGAATTGCTGGAGGCCTGCCGGAAGTTCGGCGGCTGCCCCCCCGGCGAGGCCCGGATCACGCCGGGCTTCCGACTCCCCGCCCGCTGGGTCATCCACACCCCGGGACCGGTCTGGCACGGCGGCCGCTCGGGCGAACCGGAACTGCTCCGGAGCTGCTACTTCCAGGCGCTGACCCTCGCCGCCCGCTACGGCTGCCGGAGCCTCGCCTTCCCCGGGATTTCCACCGGCGTCTACGGCTACCCCAAGGCGGCTGCAGCGGCCATCGCCGTCGAAACCGTCCGTCACTGGTCCGGGCCTCTGCCGGAAGAGGTGATCTTCTGCTGCTACCCCGCCACCGACCGCCGGTTTTACGACGAGCTCTTGGCGCCCGCCCCCGAAGCGTGATTCACGCCCGCTCCGACGTGGCGACCTCCCCCCCGAGCTCCCGGCGCAGCAGCGAAAAGAGGCTATCCCGCGCCAGCGCTTCACACCACGGCGTATGGCCGCAACGGGGCAGCAGCCGGAACGAAAACGCCACTCCACGCCGGAGCAGCGGCGCGGTGACGCCCGGCGCCGGATGCGGATCCCAGGTCCCGTGCATCACCGTCAACGGTCCGCGCCAGCGGCAGAAGGTGTCCAGCAAGGCGCCGCTCCGGCGCAGCTCCGCGGCCTCGGCCCAGATCCGGATATGATCCATCGGCGACACGGCCACCGGCTCCTCCGGCTCCGCCGGGAGCGGCTGGAAGGAGTCGAGCCGCCCGCACCAGGCGCCGAATTCGGCCAGCGCCGCCTCGCACTCCGGACCGGTTCCGGCAGTCGCCAGTTGCCGTTGCAGCGCCAGATACCGCGCCCGCTCGGCGGGTTGCAACCGGGCCCGGCGGCAGCGTTCGATGGCGGGGACATAGCGCTCCTCCAGCGGCGGACAGCCGATCAGGATCAAGCCGGAGACCAGCTCTGGGAAGCGGACCGCCGTCAACACCGCCAGCCAGGCTCCCCAGGAGTGTCCGATCAGCGTCACCGGCGCATACGGGTCGAGCTGCCGGGCCAGCTCCGCCACCAGCTCCGCCACGGACTGCCGCGTCTGCAACGGCTCCAGTACGCCGCACCACCGGCAGAGGCCCCGGGCCAGACCGGAGGCTGAACCGGGCGCGCCGGGCCCGCCGTGAATTACCGCGACCCGATACGGGCCTGCGCCGTAATGACGCACCGTCTCCGCGCTCATCTCCGGCTAGCGCTCCGGCGCGGACGCCGTTTCAGGGCTCCGCCAGCCGATCAGTTCCGGCCACTCCGGACTCCGGAACAGGAGGTTGCTCCGGCGGCGCAAACTGAGGCGATCCCGATCGAACTCGCACACCAGCCGCACATTGAACGGGGTGGAATAGAAGGAGATCTCCAGCTCCAGCGTGGAGGCGCCGGTCCACCCGGCGCTGGCGGCCGCCGGGCGCGGCTCCGACGCCTCCCAGCGGATGCGGTTGTCGCAACGGTGGCCGAACCCCGCCCGCAGAAACTCCCCGTTCAGGGCCAGGCGGCAGCCGTCGGGCTCGAACACGAACTCCGCAGTGCGGAACCCCAGCGGATTGGCGGCCAGCTGATAGCGTCCGTCGCAGCCGCGACGGAATTCGCCCCCCGCCAGCGGCAGCGCCAGCTCCGCCGTCGCCCGCTCCAGCCGCGCCACGGCTCCGGGATTCGGCGGCAGCGGCGCCGGACCGAACGCCGGCAACAGCCGCTCCCAGACCAGATTCAGCACATTCTGCAGGTTGTGCAGTCCGGCGGTGATCGCCAGCGCCGCATCCTGCTCCGGCAACACCAGCGCGAACTGGCCGAACGCGCCGTCGCCCCGGAATGCCCCGTGTTGCGAACGCCAGAACTGATACCCATACCCCTGCCCCCAGTCCAGCGTGCCGTCGTTGGCGATCCGGCGCGAAGTCGCCTCGGCCAGATAGTCGGCCGGCACCAGCTGCCGCCCCTCCCAGCGTCCACCGTCCAGCAGCAGCTGGGCGAAGCGGCCGATTTCGCAGGTGGTCAAGGCGTACCCCCAGCCGCCGGTTTCAATCCCCCGCGGGCAGCGTTCCCACGCCCGGCTCCGGATGCCCAGAGGGTCGAGCAGCCGGGGGCCGAGATAGGCCACCAGCCCGACGCCGACCGCGCGTTGCAGCACCGCGCTGAGCATATAGGTGGCCGCGGAGTTGTAACAGAACCGGCTGCCCGGTTCGTACGCCAGACCGGTCCGGAAAAACCCGGCCGCCCAGTTTCCGTCTCCGGCGCGGCACATCGCTTCGAGCGCGCACTCCCGATGGCCGGTGGCCATCATCAGCAGGTGGCGCAGTTCCAAGCTCCGGAATCGGGGGTCCAGTGTCTCCGGCAGCAGGTCGGGGAAGTAGTCGATCAGGCGGTCGGAGAGGCGGAGTTTGCCCTCCGCCCGGGCGAACCCGATCGCCAGCGAGGTGAAGCTCTTGCTCAAAGAGAACAGCGCATGGGGGGTTTCCGGGTTGTAGGGCTGCCACCAGCCCTCCGCCACCACCCGACGGTGCCGCAGCAGCTGGAAGCTGTGCAGACTGTCGAGTTTCTTCACCTCCTCCAGCCAGCCCAGAACCGCCTCCGAGGAGAGGCCCTCCGCCTCCGGCGTGGAACGTTCCAGCATCCTGATCGCCCTCCTTCCGAACGACTCAAACCGTGCGCCACTGCCGCTGGCGCGCCGCCTCGTACAGCAGAATGGTGGTCGCGGTGGCCACGTTCAGCGAATCGATCCGCCCCAGCATCGGGATCCGGATCTGCAGATCGGCCTGACTCATCCAGAACTCGGAAAGTCCGTACTGCTCGGTCCCGACCACCACCGCCACGCCCCGGGTCAGATCGCAATCGGTGTAGAGCTGGTCGGTGTGCGGGGTCGCCGCCAGCGTGGCGATTCCCAGTTCGCGCAGCCAGGCCATGGCCTCCTCGCCGGAGCACTCGGCCAGCGGCACCGAAAAGAGCGCGCCGGTGCTGGCCCGGATCACGTTGGGATTGTACAAATCGGTCCCGCGGTTGCAGATGATCAGCCCGTTCACCCCGGCGGCGTCGGCGCTGCGCAGAATGCTGCCCAGATTCCCCGGTTTTTCCACCGCTTCGGCCACCAGATAGAGGCCGTTGGGTTTGCGCGGCAGCTCCGCCAGCGTATGGCGGCGCATCCGGGCGATGGCGATCAACCCTTCGGGCCGATCCCGGTAGGCCATGCGGGTCAGGATGGCGGGGGTCACCTCGACCACCCGGATTCCCTCGTCGGCCAGCCGGTGCAGCAGCGGGAACTCGTTTTCGCCGAGGAACAGCTCGGGGGCGAAGAAGCACTCGGTCAGCTCCATGCCGTACTCCCGGGCGCGGGTCAGTTCGCGATAGCCTTCGAGCACCGTCAGCTGTTCGCGCTCGCGGTCGCGCCGGTCGCGGAGCCGGATGGCGTGCTTGACCGCCTCGTTGTGGAAACTGGTCAGCTTCAGAAACTCACGCATGACGCCGGACGCTCCGGTAACGGTCCAAGCCGCGAATCTTCAGAATCTCGCCGCAGAAGGTCTGGTGAAAATCGCCGTCGCGATAGGTCTCGGCAATGATCTTCTTGGCCCGAAAGTTCTTCGCGCGGAAGGCGTCCGCGTAGAGCACCCGGCACTCGATCGAGAGCTCCGCTTCGGCGATCACCGGAGCCGCGACCTTCTGCGCCTCCATCGGGGTCAGACCGCAGGCGGCGAACTTGTCGCCCTCCCGCCCGGAGTGGGAACCGCAATACTTCAGCGCCTCGCGGTACTCCGGCCCGAGCGCGGTCAGCGTAAAGCTGTCCCCATCCGCCAGCAGCGGCGCCGAAAACCGCTGCGGCCGCACCACCACCAGCGCCGCCGGACGCCCCCACATCACGCCGAACATGCCCCAGCCCACGGTCATGGTATTGTACCGGCCGGTCCGGAAATCCCCGGTCGTCAACAACAGCCAATCCTCGCTCCACAGCCGGCACACCTCCGGCGCAAACTCCTCAAAGGGGATCTCCAACAACTCCTGTCGATATTCCATCGCCGCAGCTCCTTACTTCTCCCGTACCATCTCAATGCCGATACTCCGGGCGTAACGGGCCGCGCCCGGTTTTTCCAGCGCCACGCGGCAGCGCCGCACCGCCGGAAAGGACAATGCGTACTCCGCCACCGCCGTGGCCAGTTTCTCCAACAACTGAAACTTCGACTCCGCCGCCAGCCGATAGACTCCGCGCTCAATCTCGGAGTAATCGGGGGCATCGCGCAGGTCGTCGCTGGCTCCGGCGGCAGCCAGATCACACCCGAGTTCCAGCTCGATCTCCACCGTCTGCCGCGCCAGCCGCTCCTCCGGCCGGGTTCCGATCACCACCGGCACCCGGAGACCTCGAATCCGAATCAAGTCCATCATGCCTGCCCCGCCGGCCGGAACAGCGCACTGCCCCGGGCGAAATCGATCTGTGAAAGTTTCAAATAGACGTAGTCGCCGCAACGGTAGACCCGGCGCCCCCGGGTCTGGCGCAGTTCGTCGCCGATCCGCTCGAAGTTTCCGGGCAAATCGTCGATCGCCACCATGCCGTAGATTCCGAGCTCCGCAATGTCGACCTGAAACCCGTTCCGGAACACCTTGGCGATCACGCCCTCGTAAAAACGCTCCGGATCCGACCCCAGCTGCAGTTCCAGATAGCGGAGCTTCAACCGGTCGTTGGCGGCAAAAAAGGCGCTGTCCGCAATCTCCTCCTGTTCGCAGAGGCGCAGCGCCACCGACTCCAGCGACCGGCCCGCGCGCAACCGGGTCTTCCGGTCGAAGTTCCAGAGCTGCTGATGGACCAGCAGATCGGCGTAACGCCGGATCGGACTGGTGAAGTGGGCGTAACGCACTTTGCCCAGCCCGTAATGGAGCTCCGGTTTGGCGGCGTAACCGGCGCGGGGCAGCGAGCGCATGAACAAACTCATAATCACCGGCCGCCGCGGATCGTCGGGCAGCGCCTTCAGAAAGGCGTTGCAGACCGTGCGGTTGAGCAGATCCCCGGAGGCGAGCCCGAAGGAGTCGGCGAGCACGCCGCGCAGCTCTTCGATCTTCTCCGGATCGGGTTCGGGATGGACCCGGAAAATTCCGGCGATCCCCTTTTCCACCAGTTCGTTGCCGACCGCCGAGTTGGCGGCGAGCATACACTCTTCAACCAGAAAATCGGCCTCGCGCTGATTCTTCCGGACCAGGCCGTCGATGGTGTTGTTCTTTTCATCGCACAGTACCCGGATTTCCGGCACCGACAACTCGATGAACTCCTCGGTCCGGGCCCGGTTGCGGCGCATGGCGCGCGTGACCTCGACCAGTCGCCCCACCGCGGTGGCCAGTTCGGGACTCCATTCGGCCGGAGTCCGGCCGCTGTCGAGAAACTCCTGCACCTCAGCATAGGTCAAGCGCCGGTCGACCCGGATTCGCGAATGCATCCGGCGGCTGGCCAGCACCTGTCCGCTCCGGGGATCCACCGTCAGCAACACGGTATGGGCGAGCGAATCCACCCCCTCCCGGAGGCTGATCCGGGCGGTCAGCTGCTTCGGCAGCATCGGCAGCGTGCGCCCGGGCAGATAACAGCTGAAGCCCCGCGCCGCCGCGCCCCGGTCGGCCGCCGTCCGGGGCGCGATCCAGGCCGCCACGTCGGAGATGTGCACGCCGACTTCCACGGTTCCGGGCTGCGCGCCCGGCGCCAGACTGACCGCGTCGTCGAAGTCCTTGGCGTCGGTGGGGTCCACGGTCACGGTGAAGCGTCCGCGCAGGTCCTCCCGGGCGATCTCCCGTTCCGGCAGCGCCAGCGCCGCGGCCTCCTCCTCCCCGGTATAAGGCGGCAGCAGTCCGAATTCAGCCGCCACCGCGTCGAGATCGGAAGCGATCTCCCCGACCCGTCCGATCCGGCGCAGAATTTTCGCCTGCGGCGGCTCGCCGTCGTCCGTATGCAGCAGCCGGACCTCCACCCAGTCCCCGCGCTGCGCCCCTTTGGCCATGCTCTTCAGCGGAATGTCTTCGGGGAAATGTTTGCTCAAGGGGCGCACCAGCCGCCCGGCCAGCACTTCACCGACCAGCGTTTCGCGTCCGCGCCGGAGCACCTCCTCGACCTGTCCGGCCGGGCCCCGGTCCGCATTTTCATCCTCCCGCCGCGGCGGCAGCAACGAAACCAGCACCTCGTCGCCGTCCATCGCGCCGTTCAGGAACTGCGGCGGCACAAAAATATCCGGTGGCGGCGATTCCGCCCCGGTCGCCTCGGGCTTGACAAAGCCGAACCCGGCGGAGGTGATGCTGACGATGCCGCGCACCGTCGCCTGAACTCTGGCCGACGAGCGTCTGCCGCGCCGTTCCCGCCGGCGCCGATCGAGCCGTTCCAAATGCTTTTTCCGATCTCTTTTCATAAAAACCGCCTCTGTCATCAGCTTCCTTGTCGGTCAAGGAGAATATAGCCGGGAAATGACATTATGCAATCCGCCATTGGCGGCGTAGCAGAAAAAAAAACCACAGATTCCGCCTCCGCCCCGAGCCACCCCGGGCCCCTGCCTTCCGCCCCCCTCCGCGAGGAGAGGCGGAACTTTTTCCCGGAGTTGATTTGCAAAAAAAACGTTCAACATGTATCTTGTATGGCAACAGTTAACCGGGGGACCGCGCCGAACGACCCGGGGACAGATCATCAAGCGGGGATTTCGAGAATGAAAAAATGGACGGTGAGCCACTTCCGAAAAATGAAGGAAGAGGGCGAAAAAATAGTCATGCTGACCACCTACGACGCCCCGGCGGCGGCGCTCGCCGCGGCCGCCGGCGTGGAACTGCTGCTGGTCGGCGACTCCCTGGCCATGACCGTGCTGGGCCACCCCAATACGCTGCCGCTGACGTTGGAGGAGTCGCTGTGCTTTGCCAAGGCGGTCCGCCGCGGCGCACCCGACGCCTTTGTGGTGGCCGACCTTCCCTTCCTGACCTTCCAGATCTCCCCCGAGGAGACGGTGCGCAACGCCGGACGCTTCCTGCAGGAGGCGCTCAGCGACGCGGTCAAGCTCGAAGGCGGCGCGGAGACTGCCCCGCTGGTCGCCCGGTTGGTCGATTCCGGTATCCCCGTCATGGCTCACGCCGGGCTGCTGCCGCAGCGGATTCTCACCGCCGGCGGCTATCGGGTCCAAGGGCGCAGCCCGGAGGCGGCGGAACGGCTGCGCGCCGACGCCCGGGCCTTGGAGGAGGCCGGGGCCTTCGCCCTGGTGCTCGAATGCGTCCCGGCGGAGCTGGCAGCCGACATCTCCCGCTCGCTGACGATTCCGACCATCGGCATCGGGGCCGGGCCCGGCTGCGACGGGCAGGTCCAGGTCTGGCACGACGTGCTGGGTTTGTTTCAGCAGTTCACCCCCAAACACGCCCGGCGCTACGCCGAGCTGGGGAAGCTGACGGAACAGGCCCTCGCCGCATATGTCGCCGACGTCAAACACGGAACCTTCCCCGGCCCGGAGAACTCGTTCTGAACGAGCTCCGGACCATTGTTCAATACCCTCAAGACGCAAGGAATCTTCCTCAACTATGGAAAACACGCTCTGGTATCGGCAACCGGCCGCAAATTTCAACGAGGCGCTGCCCATCGGCAACGGACGGCTGGGCGCCATGGTCTACGGCGGCGTCCGCTGCGAGAAACTGTCGCTCAACGACGACACCCTGTGGTCGGGCGGCCCCCAGGACTTCCGACTCGCCGACGGTCCCGGGCAGCTGGAGAAAATCGCCCAGGCGGTGGCCCGCGGCGATTATCACGCGGCCGATGAACTCAGCAAAAAGCTGCAGGGCCCCTACACCGGCAGCTTCCTGCCGATGGCCGACCTGCTCATCGAATTTCCCGACCAGACCGGAGAACCCGTCGATTACCGCCGGAGCCTCGATCTGGAATCGGCGCTGGCGCACACCGAATACACCCTCGACGGCGTCCGGTTCCGCCGCGAATACTTCGCGGAAAACCCGTCCCAGATCATGCTGCTGCGCTTCGACGCCGATCAGCCGGGACGCCTCAACTGCCGGATCCAGCTCGATTCCCGGCTCCACTTTCAGCTCGAACCCGACGGCTCCTCCGCGCTCTGGCTCCGGGGCGAAGCCCCCTGGCTGGTCGATCCCAACTACTACGGCCGGGACCGGCTCGAGTACGATCCGGACAGGAGCCTGCGCTTCGCGGTCCGGCTGGAACTCACCCTCGACGGCGGTTCCGCCACGGCCGACGCCGGAGCGCTGATCGTCTCCGGAGCCGACCGGCTGGAGCTCCGGCTCTCCTCGGCCACCGGGTTCCGCTCGGCGTTCGATACCCCGGTCCGGGATTATCAGGCCATCTCCGACCGGGCCCGGTCCCGGCTGGATCTGGCCCGCGACAAGAGCTACCGGCGGCTCCGCTCGCTGCATTTGGCCGACTACCAGCGTTTGTACGATCGCTGTTCGCTGAACCTTGCCGGTCCGGATCAGGCCCAGCGCCTGCCCACCGACGAGCGGCTGCGGCGTTTCGACGGCAGTGACGTCTCGCTGGCGGCGCTGCTCTTCAATTACGGCCGTTATCTGCTGATCTCCTGTTCCCGGCGCGGCACCCAGCCGGCCAATCTGCAGGGCCTGTGGAACGAACTGCTCCGCGCCCCCTGGAGCAGCAACTACACCATCAACATCAACACCCAGATGAACTACTGGCCGGCGGAAGCGGCCAATCTCGGCCCCTGTCTCGAACCGCTGTTCGACCTGATCGAAAACCTCAGCGTCAGCGGTCGCCGCAGCGCCGCCAACTACGGCTGCGGCGGCTGGGTGGCGCACCACAACACCGACATCTGGGCGCTCTCCACCATGGTCGGCATGGGGGGCATGCCGGAGTCCGAAATCTGGTGGCCGGAGGGCGGACACATCCCCCAGTGCGTGACCTGGCCGATGGGCGGCGCCTGGCTCTGCCGTCATCTGTACGAACACTATTTGTATACGCAGGACCGGAAATTTCTGGCCGAACGCGCCTATCCGCTGCTGCGCGGCGCCGCCGAATTCATGCTCGACTTTCTGCGTCCGGTCACGATCCGGGGGGAGGCGCGTCTGGGCACGGTGCCGTCGACTTCGCCGGAAAATCTGTTTCTGGCCCCCGACGGCCAACCGGCGGCGGTCAGCTGCACCAGCACCATGGATCTGTTCATCGTGCGTGAACTTCTGGGCAACACTCTCGCCGCCGCCGAAGTGCTGAAGGTCGATCCCAAGCTGGCGACGCGACTCCGGGAGACGCTGGGCCAGCTGCCGCAGCCCCACCTTGACGAACGCAACGGACGGCTCTGCGAGTGGAGCGAGAACTTCTCCGACGCCGAACCGCACCATCGCCACGTCTCCCATCTCTACGGGCTGCACCCGGCCGCTCTGATCACCGAGGAGACCCCGGAACTCTTCGCGGCGGCCAGAAAAACCCTCGAAATCCGCGGCGACGACGGCACCGGCTGGTCGCTGGCCTGGAAGGTCAACTTCTGGGCCCGGCTGCTGGATGGAGATCACGCCTGGAAGCTGCTGCAGATGATGTTCCGATTGGTCGACTCCTCCGGCGAGATCCGCTACGACGGCGGCGGCGGCGTCTATCCGAATCTGTTCGACGCCCATCCGCCGTTCCAGATCGACGGCAATCTCGGCGTGGTCGCGGGCATGATCGAAATGCTCGTGCAGAGTCACGCCGGGTATTTCCATCTGCTCCCGGCCCTGCCCGCGGACTGGACCGGCGGCGAACTCAACGGCGTGCGGCTCCGGGGCAACGCCGAGCTGGATCTGGCCTGGAAGAAGGGAGCGCTTTCGGCGCAATTCCGGCCCGGTCAGAGCGGTTCGGTCCGGTTCCGTTGCGCCCGGCCATTGCGGGTCTTCTGCAACCGGCAGGAGCTGCCGGTCGCGCAGGACGGAGAGTTCTACACCTTTGAGGTTTCGGCGGGCAACCGTTATCAACTCAAAGCCAACTGAGTCGGAATGCACGTTCTCTGGCCATGGCTGCTGGGGGGACTGGCGTCGCTGCCGGTGCTGGCGCTCATCTATCTGTTGAGCCGACGGAGCCGGATCCTGCCGGTCTCCTTTCTGCGACTGTGGCCGGAAGGATCGAGACCGCCCTCCCGGGGGCGGATCCGGCACCGGCAGCCGTTTCCGCCGATCTTTTATCTGGAGCTGCTGATCCTGACGCTGCTGACGCTGGCCGCGGCCGGCCCCTGGTGGGCCGACGCCCGCCGACTCCCGCCGCTGACCCTGATTCTCGACGACTCCTACTCCATGCAGGCCGGAGGCGACGACTCGGCACTGCGGCGGGCAAAGCGCGAGCTCGCACAGCTGGCCCGCCGCGCACCGCAGCGGGAGTTCCGGCTGATTCTGGCCGGGAGCCGCCCCCGGCATCTGGGCGTCTGCACCGGGCGTGAACTTCCGGCACAGCTTGAACGGCACTGGCAGGCCGCGGATTACACCGGCGACCTGGTCGCGGCGCTGGCGCTGACCCGGAAACTGGAGCAGCCCGGAGCCGAGCGGCGAATCTATACCGATCACCTCGGCGCGGCGGCAAGTCCGACTCCGGGCACCACCTGGCGCGCCCTCGGCCGTCCCCGCGAGAACTTTGCCGTCACCGGCGCGCTGCGGGACTCCGGGCGGGCGCTGTTTCTGGTGGCCAATCTCTCGCCCCGGAAGCGGGAGGTGACCCTCCGGGCCGCCGGCGAGCGCCGGACCTTGCAAATCCCCGCCCACGGCGTGGCCAAAGCGCAGTTCACGCTGCCGCCCGGCACCGGGGAACTCACCGCCCGCCTCCCTCCTGACGAACTGGCTTTTGATCAGCAGCTGACCCTGCTGCCGGAGGATTCGCCGCCGGTCCGGGTCCGGCTGGAACTGCCCGAATCCTGCCGCCGACCGGTCGCCGAGGCGCTCGCCGCCACCGGACGGGCCCACCTGGTCGAGACGGAACCGGAGCTGCTGATCACCACCGCGCCGCCGACGGGAACGCCTCGGCAATTCACCGTTCTGCTGACTCCGGGCAGCGGCCGGACCCTGGCCGGAGAGGCCGAAGCGGCGCGCCGTTCGGAACTGCTCACCGGACTCGACTGGCACGGCGTGCTCTGGAGCGAACCGCGGGCCCCGCTGCGCGGGCGGCCGTTGTGGCGCCTGAACGATCGGACGCTGGCCGCTGAGCGCCGGAATCTGGTGGAGATCGTCTGGTCGCCGGAGAGCTCCAACTGGCAGCGCACCCCGGCCTGGCCGGGCTGGTGGGTCAATCTGCTGGAGCAGGTGACCGCGCGCCGACCGGGACCGCGCCGGAGCAACTACCGCTCCGGGGAGCCGGTGGTGGTGCAACTGCCGCCGGAGTGCCCGGAGCTGCGGATCCAGTCGGCCGGAAGGCCGGAGTACCGGCTGCGGCCGGATCCGGAACAACGGGTGCGAATCGAAAATCTGCCGCCGGGCCGCACCCATCTGCGCGCGGGAGACCTGACCTGGGAGCTGATGGTCAATCCGCTCAACGACACCGAATCCGATCTCTCCCGGGCCGGGAGCGGCGAACAGAGCGCGCCCCCCGCAGCTCCCGTCGGGCCGATTCCCGGACGCCGGGAGCTGCTGACGCCGCTGCTGCTGGCGCTGCTGGGGCTGCTGGGGCTGCACCATTGGCGACTGTACCGCCGGAGTGAACAATGAGCTGGGAACATCCCGAATTTCTGCTGTTGCTGCTGCCCGCGGCCGCCCTGTTCTGGCGACTGCCGCCGGGCGACCGCCGCCAGCGGTGGTGGCGCGGCGCGGTCTGGCTGCTGCTGATTCTGGCGTTGACTCAGCCGGGCCGACCACTCGCCGACCGGCCCGGCCGTTTGTTCGTGCTGGCCGATCGCAGCGCCTCGCTGCCGCCGGAGGCTGCCGAACGGCAATTGGAGGTGGTATCCCAGCTGGAGGCGAGCCGCCCGCCGGACGCGCCCGGCGTGGAACTGATCGCCTTCGCCGCCGGCAACACCGTAGAAAAACTGCCGGAGGAACCGGCGCCCACCCGGTTCCGGCAGCCGCTGCCCTCCGACCGCTCGGAGCTGGCTAGAGCGCTCGAAACCGTGCTGCAGAGTCTGCCCGGCGACGTTCCCGGTCGGATTCTGATTCTCTCCGACGGGCTCTGGACCGGAACCCACCCCTACGCCCGGTTCGCGGAGGCCGCGGCCCGGGGCATTCCGATCGACTACCGGCTGTTGCGCCGGACGACCACCGGCGACTGGGCCTTTACCGACGTGACCCACCCCTGGGAGGCCGCCCCCGGCGAGGAGTATGCGCTGCAGCTGGAGCTCACCGCCCCGGAAGCGGGGGACGCGGAGCTCGTGGTGTACCGGGGAACGGAGCTCTGGCGGCGCGGCCGGGTCGCGCTCCGGCGCGGTACCAACCGCCTCGAATTCCGGGATCGGGCCGCGACGCCGGGCGTACTCTCCTACCGGGTTCAGCTGCTGCCGCCGGGCACGGACCCGATTCCGGAAAACAATCAGCTGGTGTTTCCGATCCGGATCCGGGGCCGACGTCCGGTGCTGCTCTGCACCCGGAATCCCGATTCCGGGCTGGCCCGGCTGCTGCGGCAGGCGCAGGTTCCGGTCGAAGTCCGGGGGCATGACGGCGAAGTCGATTTCTCACTCGGCGTGCTCTCCGGCTACGCGGCGGTGATTCTGGAGAATTTCCCGGCCGCCCGGATCGGTCAAACGGGGATGCGCAACCTCGCGGCGCTGGTGAACTCCGGTTCGCTCGGGTTGCTGCTGACCGGCGGACGCAACAGCTTCGGACTCGGCGGCTACTACCGGTCGCCCCTGGAGCCGGTGCTGCCGGTGACCATGGAGCTGCGCAATGAACACCGCAAAAGCAACGTCGCGCTGGCCATCGCCCTCGATCGCTCGGGCAGCATGAGCCAGCCCGTGGGCGGCAACCGGACCAAAATGGATATGGCCAATCTGGCCACCGCGGAGGCCATCGCCATGCTGGGGCCCCGGGATCAGGCGGCGGTCATCGCCGTGGACAGCAGCGCCCACCGGATTCTGCCGCTGATGCCGGCCCCGGAGGCGCAGGCGCAGGAGGACCGGGTGCTGGCCATCGCCGCCCGGGGCGGCGGAATCTTCATCTACAACGCGCTGGAGGCGGCGGTGCGCGAACTGCTCTCCGCCACCGCCGCCACCCGCCATCTGCTGCTCTTCGCCGACGCCTCCGACTCGGAACAGCCCGGTGCATACCGGGAACTGCTGGCGCACTGCCGCAAAAACGGCATCACGCTGAGCGTCATCGGCTTGGGCAGCGAGCACGACTCCGATGCGGAGCTGCTGGCCGACCTCGCCCGGCGCGGCGGCGGTCAGCTCTATTTCTCCAACACCCCCGACGAGTTGCCCCAGCTCTTTCTGCAGGAGACCATCACCATCACCCGCACCGGATTCATCGAAGCGAAGACCGGTGTCGAGCTCAACGCCGCCGCCCGGGTGCTCCGCCCCGAGGGCTTCCAGCCCACCACCTTTGAGCTCGACGGCTACAACCCGACCTTCGCCCGCCCCGAAGCCACGGTCGCGGCGACCACCGCCGACGAGGAGCCGTCGCCGGTGATCGCCTTCATGGCGTCGGGCAACGGCCGCAGCGGCGTCTTTACCGGAGAGCTCACGGCGAGCTTTGCGCAATACCCCGAACACGGCGCCTTGTTGCTGGCGCTGCTGCAATATCTGACGCCGCAGGATCAGGAGCTGCCGCCGGGGTGTCTGGTCGAACCGCGGCTGGAACGCGGGATCTTCCAGCTCCGGCTGTATCTGGATCCGGAACGGGAGCGCGATCCCTTCGACCGCACGCCGGAACTGCTGACGCTGGAACCCGATGCGCTCGGCACTCCGCAGCTGCACCGGCGGCCGCTGACCTATCTCGATCCCGATACGCTCTATCTGGAACTGCCGCTGACCGGGACCGCTCCGGTGGCGACCGCGCTGGATTTCGGCGGTCCCGCCCCCTGCCCGTTGCCTCCGGTGCAGCTGCCCGATGCGCCGGAGTTCCGACCGCTCCCCCCGGCGCAAAACGGCGATACGCTGCCGGAGCTCGCGGCGTTGACCGGAGGCCGTGAACGGCTGGAACTGAGCGGAATCTGGCACGATCTCGGCCGGGAACGCCGGACGCAGAAGCTGACGCCGCTGCTGCTGACGGCGGCGCTGCTCCTCTTCCTGCTCGGGATTGCGGATCGGAGACTCGATTGGCTCCGGCGCCGCCGCCGGTTCCGCGGGCCCGGGGATCCGGCCGCGGCCCCAACGTCGCGCCATCGGCTCCGGCTCCGCCGTCGGAGCCGGCAGGAGCCGCCGCCGGCTTCCGCCCCCGCCCCGACGGCGGCGCCGGAAGTTCCACCGGAACCGGCGAGCTCATCGGAACCGGAGACCGAACTGCTCTCGGCCCTGAAAACCGTGAAAAAATGGAAAAAATAATCCGGGCCGGAGTTGCGGACTGGATTTTTCGGAATGGCCGGTTATATTCTTTATTCGAGATCGGAATTGTCAAACCGGATTGAGCAATCAATCTGAACTTTCAGCCCAGGAGGAAGTATGTCTCAGAATCAAGCGAAAACGGTCAATCGGTTGTGTACGGAACTGCCGCGCATCGGGATCCGGCCGGTCATCGACGGCCGGCGGAACGGCATCCGGGAGTCTCTGGAAGACCAGACCATGAACATGGCCCGGGCGGCGGCGGAATTGATTTCGTCCAATCTGCGCCACCCCTGCGGGGAACCGGTGGAGTGCGTGATCGCCGACACCACCATCGGCGGCGTGGCCGAAGCGACCCGTTGTGCCCGAAAATTCAAGAACCTGAACGTCGCCGTGACGTTGACCGTGACCCCCTGCTGGTGCTACGGCTCCGAAACCATGGACATGGATCCGCTGACCATCAAGGCGATCTGGGGTTTCAACGGCACCGAGCGTCCGGGCGCGGTCTATCTGGCGGCGGTGCTGGCGGCGCATTCGCAGAAGGGGCTGCCGGCCTTCGGTATTTACGGCCATGAGGTGAAGGACTGCGACGATACGGAAATTCCGGACGACGTCCGCGAGAAGATCCTGCGCTTCGCCCGGGCCGGTCTGGCGGTGGCGTCCATGCGCGGCACCAGCTATTTGTCCATCGGCAGCGTGGCGATGGGCATCGCCGGTTCGATCGTCAACCCGGATTTCTTCGAGGAATATTTGAACATGCGCTGCGAATCGGTCGATGAGACCGAAATCCTCCGGCGTATGGACGAGGGCATCTACGACCCCGAGGAGTATCAGCGCGCCCGGCAGTGGGTCCGCGAGAATCTCCAGAAGAATCAGGGTGCCGACGTCTACAACGGCAAGCAGGGCAAGACCCCCGAAGAGCAGGAGAAGATCTGGGATTTCGTCACCAAAATGACCATGATCGGGCGCGATCTGATGATCGGCAACGAGAAGCTCAATCAGATCCCGGGCAAAAACTTCCGCGAAGAGGCCTGCGGCCACAACGCGATCGCCGGCGGCTTCCAGGGGCAGCGTCAGTGGACCGACTGGAAGCCCAACGGCGACGTCATGGAGTCGATGCTCTGCAGCTCCTTCGACTGGAACGGGCTGCGTGAGCCGATGGTGCTCGCCACCGAAAATGACGCCTGCAACGGCGTGGCGATGCTCTTCGCCCATCTGCTGACCGGCCGGGCCGCCGGTTTCTCCGATGTACGCACTTACTGGAGCAAAGAGTCGGTCAAGCGGATCAGCGGCTACGAGATGGACGTCCCGGGCATCATTCACCTGATCAACTCCGGAGCCACCACCCTGGACGCCACCGGCGCCTGTCGCGACGCCGAGGGCAAACCCTGCATGAAGCCCTTCTGGGAAATGACCGAAGCCGAAGCCAAGGCCTGTACCGAAGCGACTCGCTGGGTCCCGGCCAATCTCGGCTACTTCCGCGGCGGCGGTTTTTCGAGCAACTTCTACACCAAAGGCGGCATGCCGATCACGTTGATCCGGCTGAATCTGGTCAAGGGTCTGGGGCCGGTCCTGCAGTTGGCCGAAGGCTACACCTACGAGCTCCCGCCGGAGGTCCACAAGATCATTGACAACCGGACCGATCCGGGCTGGCCGACCACCTATTTCGTGCCGAACCTGACCGGTGAAGGCGCGTTCAAGGACGTCTACAGCGTGATGGGCAACTGGGGCGCCAACCACGGTGCATTCGCCTACGGCCATATCGGTGCGGACCTGCTGACCATGGCCTCGATGCTGCGGATCCCGGTGTGCATGCACAACGTCCCGGCCGAGCAGATCTTCCGGCCGAGCGCCTGGGCCGCCTTCGGCATGGATCCGGAAGGCGCCGACTACCGGGCCTGCAAGAACTTCGGACCGCTCTACCGGTAACGATGTTCCGACTCCGCCGGCTCCTGTTCCCGCTCCCGCTGCTTCTGCTGCTGCAGACGGCGGCGGCGGATTTGCAGGAGCTGTGCACCGACCCGGCGTTGTGGAGCCAGACGCCCGAAAAGCTGGCCGCGAAGTTCAAAGGCCGGCTGCGCTGGACCGACCGCAACCGCCGGGTTTTGACCACCGTCCAGTCCGGAAACACCCTGTTCGGGGAGCCGGTCTGGACGCTCTTTTTCCGCTTCGACGCCGAACGCCGACTCCAGCGGATCGACGGCGCGCTGTTCACCCGCGGCGACGCCAAGCTGCAGGGGCGCGAAGCGGAACGGCGGGATTTGCTGGATCAGGTCGGCCGGGTGGCCGGGGCCGTGACCGAAGCCTACCCCGAAGCCGAGCCGGAGCGCCGTCGCACCGTGCTCGGCGGCGCCCAGATCGTCACGACGACCTATCAGCTTCGCCCGGATCTGACCCTGGAACTGACCACCAGCCACACCCGGCGCGGCGCCGAATATCTGAACTTCAAACTCACCCCCGAGCGGGAGGATTTCCGCGACGCCCTGCGCGCCGAAACCGATGTCGAAGACCTGCCGCAACGTTTGAAAACCCTGCCCGACGGCGGTCGTTATCTGGAAATTCCCATGGTCGATCAGGGCCGCAAGGGCTACTGCGTCGCCGCCACTGTCGAGCGCCTGGCCCGTTACTACGGCAGCGAGATCGATCAGCACATCTTCGCCCAGCTCGCCGGGTCCGACGCGGTTCAGGGCACCAATATGCGAGAGGCGGTCAAGGCGCTCGAAGGCGTTGACGCCAAATTGAATCTGCGGGCCCGGATGTTTTACGAATACACCGCGTTCAACTCCTGGAACGACCTGGCGAAGATGATCCGCCAGTACAACCGCGAAGCCCGACGCGGACGGCTCGAGCCGGTCGAATTCGACGATTTCGTAGCCGTTCGGGGCAACTACCGCATTCTCGACTACTCGGGATTGTTGCAGGCGCTCGATCCGGAAACCTATCGTAAATTCCGGCTCCGCGATCAGCGCGATTATCAGAAGTTCCGGCAGAAGGTCATCGCCTCCATCGATCAGGGACTGCCCCTGGCCTGGGGCGTCGGCGGCCCCTATCAGGGCGGGGTGATCCGTCATCTGCGGATCATCAACGGCTACAACCCCAAAACCGATCAGGTGATCTACACCGACTCGTGGGGAGCCGGACACGAGCACAAGGCCATGTCCTTTGAGGAGGCCTGGAGCCTCACCACCGAACTGCTGGAGGTCACGCCGCGCGAACGCTGAACCGCGCCGCCCCCTTCCCCGCCGCCGCTCCGGCTATTTGCGCACCGGCTCCAGGGAGAAGAGCAGCTCTTTTTTCCAGCGGGTCTTGCTGGTGGTGAAGCGCATCAAATTGCAGCGGTGGTCGAGCACCAGCACCGGATGCTCCTCGCCGGAGGTCAGCAACCGGGCGAAGAGCGCCTCGCCGCGGGTCACCGGCTGCAACTTGGCCGGCAGCAACTCGGCAAACGCCGGTTGCAGCGATGCCGGAAGCCGATAACAGGCGAAGGCCCCGTTCTTCTCCAACCCGACCAGCGCCAGCTTGCTGGAGGCGTTCCAATCCAGCAGTCCGGTGGCGCCGGAAGTCACCGGCCGCAGACTCCCGTTGAACCAGAAGAGCACCGAACCATCCTCCCCGGCCAAGAGCAGACCATTTCCCTGCTCGGTCACCGCCGCGCCGCTCCGGGGGCGGAAGGAGTCCGGCAACTCGGCGACCCGGCGCGGCTCCGGTTTTCCCCCCTCGAGCGAGAGAAACTCCAACACGCCGGGGCCCACGCCGATCAGCGCGCTCCCGTCCGGCGACGCCAGCAGCAACCCGCCGGGCTGCCGCGCAAGATAGGTCCCGGGTTCCGACTCCAGCTGCGCAAGGGGCAGAAAGTACAGCAGCGGGTCCTCCGGCAGCTTGTAGTACACGGTGCTCCCGACCACCACCAGCGACGCCGGCAGCGCCTTCAGCGCCCGGGATCGGGCCAGCTCCGCGCCGCTGGCCGGATCGATCAGCCGCAGGCCGGTTTCGGTCTTCCGGCGCGGCTGCCCCTGCTCGAGCGCCAGAATCCGGTCTCCTTCGGGCGGGAACCAGATCCGGCAAAAGGCCTGATCCGGAAACGACAGCACATTGACAATGCCGCCGTGGAACAGATTGAAGATCACGATCCGACTGCCGAACGGCCCCTCCTCGCCGCGCCCGACCCGTTCGAGCACCGCCAGAGCGCTCTCATCCGGGGAGAGCGCCACCGAGAGGATCCGGGCGCCGCCGGTCACCCGGCCGGGATCGGGGCTGGGCTGCCAGTCGAACAGTTTCTGATCGACGGTGAAGCGGGCCGCCTGCGAACCGCGCGGCGTATTGACGAAATTATCCCGCCCGGGATCCTCGATCACCTGCAGTCGCCCGGTCTCCTCGACCTCGGGCGGAGGTTCCTCCGGTCCCCAGGAAAAGGTCCCCAGCGCCGGCTCCTCCGCACCGGCCAGCAAAGTGACGGCCAGCAGCAGACAACTCCCCAAAAAAGTGCGAAACATGAACTCTCCCGCATTGTTATTTCATCAGACCGGATTATATTGCCACCGGTACTCTTTTATTGTAACGGCAAAAACGGATATTTCAATGGCTGTCAAAAAAAATTTTCTGGACCGGTTCACCGCCAAGGTGGAGGATCTGGACCCGACCAGCCGCCAGGCCTACATTCTGCGGCTGATCCGCGAGCGCGGCTTTTTTGAAACGGTGTTCAACGCGGTGGAAGAGGGGATTCTGGTGATCGACCGGCGCTTGAAAATCCGTTACTTCAACCGCGCGGCCCGCGAACTGCTCGGCCTGCCCGAGGATCTGAGCCGGGTGCGGATTTCACAGCTGCTGCGCGACGTCGACTGGCGGCGGCTGCTGCGCGAGGACGAGGAGGAGTGGGCCCGGGTCGCCCGGCAGGAGATTGAGATCGTCTATCCCGAACAACGCTTCATTCAGTTCTATCTGGTCCCCTACGCCGAAGGCGGCGGGCTGGCCACCGTCATTCTGCGCGACGTCACCGAAAGCCGGGGCCGCACCCGGCAGCTGCTGGAACAGGAGAAAAGTCAGGCCGTCGCCATGCTTGCCGCCAGCGTGGCCCATGAGATCGGCAATCCGTTGAACAGCCTCTACTTGAATCTACAACTGCTCGACCGCAGTTTCGCGCCGGAACACGCCGAAGAGCCGCTGGATCCGGACGAGGCCCGGACCATGATCGGCGAATGTAAAAATGAGGTCGAACGGCTCGATCACCTGATCAGCGCCTTTTTACAGGCGCTGCGTCCGGGCCGGGTCCACTTTGCGCCGGTGGCGCTGCCGGAGCTGATCGTCGAAACGCTGACCTTCATGCGGCAGGAGATTCTGGCCCGGGAGATCCGCATCCGCTGCGACTGGTCGGATCCGCCGCCGCCCCGAATCCAGGGCGACGCCGCCGAACTCAAGCAGATGTTCTACAACCTGATCAAGAACGCACTCCAGTCGATGACGCCGGGCGGGGAGCTGACCATCCGCGGACGCGGCAACGCCGACTGCGTCGAGCTGGAGTTCGAGGATACCGGCAAAGGGATCAGTCCGGAGGTGCTGCCGGAACTCTTCAAACCCTTCAAGACCTTCCGCCCCGGCGGCAACGGCATCGGCATGATGATCGTGGAGCGGATCTGCCGCGAACACGGCGCCGTGCTCGCGCTCAACTCGCGGGAGGGGGAAGGAACCGCCATTTCAATCCGCTTCCCCCTCCACGACAAACAGTTGCGCGTATTGCCGGAGGCCAACTGACCCGGCGCCCGCGAACGTCACGAAAAAAAGGGCGGCCGGAACTTGCATTTTGACCGCGCACGATGTACATTCTGCCTCAAAAGGAAACTGCAATTTTGAGGTACTGAAAGATGATTACGGTTCTGCATGATTTGCTGGACGCCGCGGTCAAGGCGGATGTGTCGGACGTGGGAATCAAAGCCAACTGCCCGTCGGTGCTCCGGCTCAGCGGCGAGTGGACCGAAACCGACTTCGTGCCGGATACCCCGCTGCTCGAACAGTTTTTAAAACAGGTGGCGCCCCAGCCGGAACAGCACGAGTCGTTCCGGGTCACCGGCGACCTCGACCTGTCGCTGCGCGAAGACGACGTCGGTCGCTTCCGCGTCAACATCCACCGGCAGCGCGGCGACATCGCCATCAACTTCCGCTGGGTCAAAAACGAGATCCGCACCTTTGAGGAGCTGGGGTTGTCGCCGGTGCTGGCCCCGATCATCGAAACCCCGCGCGGCATCATCTTCCTGACCGGAACCACCGGCTCCGGTAAGTCCACCACCCTGGCCGCGATGCTGGAGCATTTGAACCGCCGCTTCCACAAACACGTCATCACCATCGAGGACCCGATCGAATACGAGTTCACCGACCGCAAATGCATCTTCGAGCAGCGCGAAGTGGGGTTGGACACCATCTCCTTCCAGTCCGCGCTGAAACACGCGCTGCGTCAGAATCCGGACGTCATCATGGTCGGTGAAATGCGCGACCGGACCAGCTTCGAGGCGGCTTTGCAGGCGGCCGACACCGGCCACCTGGTACTCACCACCCTGCACGCCACCAACGCCAGCCAGTCGGTCAACCGCATCCTCAACTTCTACACGCTCGAAGAACAGGCGCAGATCCGGGAGTCGCTGGCGCTCAACCTGGTGGCGATCATCTCCCAGCGGCTGCTGCCCAAGATCACCGGCGGCCGCGTGCCCGCCTGGGAGATCATGCGCAACACCCCGATCATCTCCAAGCTGCTGATGGACGACAAGGTGGACAAACTCTCCGGCGCCATCGGCGCGGGCCGGGCCGACGGCATGGCCACCTTCAATCAGTGTCTGCTCGACCTGGTCAACAACGGCCAGATCACCGAAGAGGACGCCTTGGAGGCCTCGGACAATCCGGCGCAGCTCAAGATGAACTTTGAAGGGATCATGGTCTCCGCCGGCGACAGCGGAATCCTCGGCTGAGTCCGCTTCAGACGCCGCGCAGCTCCGGCAGCATCAGGTGCGAGGGATATTCCGCATCATGCCGGACGCTCAGCGCGGCCACGCGCAGTTCGACGTCGGTCGCCGGATCGTTCCCGGTCTGCGCATTGCGCGCGTAGGCCGGGAAATTGCTCGCGGCGATCTCCAGCCGCACCCGGTGTCCCCGCCGGAATCGGTTCGCAATGCTCCAGAGGTCGATCCGGAACTCATAGATCCGCCCCGGTTCCAGCAGTTCCGCCCGCGCCCGGGAACACCGGTAGCGCGCCCGGAGAATGCCGTCGGCCAGATTGAAGGCCCGGCCGTCCGGAAACACGTCGACCAGTTTGGCCGTCCAGTCGCAATCCGGCGCGGAGCAGGAGCCGTAGAGCACCAGCGTCACGCGCCCGGCGATCTCCAGATCGCGCTCCAGCGCCGGTGAGGTGTAGACCAGCACATCGGAGCGCTCCTCCACCTCCGACTGATCGTGCGAGCCGTTGACCAGACCGATAAAGTGTCCGCCCGTCGTCGGCACCGGCTGCCGCGGATCGCTGATCAGGGTGTCCGCCGGACCCGCCGGAGTCCGCCCCAGCGTACCGTCGCCGAACCGGGTATTGGCCGCGCCGGAGCTGCCGAGATACCACGGAGTCGGCACCGCCTCCGGCGGCGGCCAGCACTCGGCGCTCCGCCAGTCGTTCGCGCCGAGCATGAAGTAGCGCAAAGGCGGCTCTCCCGGCACCGGATCAGCCTCCGGGTCGGCCAGCAAGCCGCGCAAAAAACGGTCCCGCAGCGGGGTGTAGTGCCGCTCCCGGGAGCAGTCCGGGCCGCAATCGAGTTCCCCCACCTCCCCGCCGTGGGACCAGGGGCCGATCAGACAGCGGGTGAAACGCCGGGCCGCCGCCGATCCGGCTCCACGGCGCAAAAGGGAAAAGGCGTCGAGCGCGCCCTGTGTGTAAATGTCGAACCAGCCGCTGGAAATCAGCGCCGGAACCTGAATGTTTCCGGCCAGCGTGGCCAGATCGTACGGCGCCCAGTAGTCATCGCAGGCGGGGTGCCGGAGCCAGTCCTGCCAGAATCCGACCTCCTCCCCGCAGGTTGCCTGGTCGATCGCCGCCAGCGGCAACCTCCCGTCCAGTTCGGCGAACGACAGCGGCGGCAGCGGCGCCTCCCGGTCCGGCCGCCGCCAGTGGCGGAAGTTGTCCAGCGCCCAGCTGATGTTCTGACGCAGCACGAAGGCACCGCCCACATACTTCGGACTCTCGTGATAATCGCAGGGCGCGACGTCCGGGGCGATGCCGACCAGCACCGGGTCCCCCGAGGCCGCCGCAAAGTACTGCGCCGCCCCGAGATAGGAGGCTCCGGCCATCACCACCCGCCCGTTGCACCAGGGACAGCGGCGCAACCAGGCCAGACAATCCCGGCCATCCGCCAGTTCCGGCCACCACGGATACCACACGCCCTCCGAAGCGCCGGTGCCGCGGCAATGCTGAACCACCACCGCCAGTCCGTCAACGCCCGCCAGTCGCTCCGGCTCCCGCGGCAGTTGCCGCGGCGAACAGTAGGGATGGCGAAACAGCAGCACCGGAAACGACTCCGCGGAACTTTCCGGCAGATAAATGACCGTAAACAGCTTTACGCCGTCCGACATCGCCACCCATTCGGTCTGAATTCGGCTCATCACTCCCCCTTTCCGCCTGCCTCGCTCAAAAACCAGACGACCGGACTCCGGGGCCTGCCTCCGAAATCCGGTCGCCGCTGCGGTCGCGTCTCGTTACGCGGTCTGGCAGACGGTAATCGCGATCTGCGCGTAGATATCCTCCGGCGAGCACCCGCGCGACAAATCGTTCAGCGGCTTGGCCAGCCCCTGCAGCACCGGTCCGTAGGCCCCGGCCCCGGCCAGACGCTGCACCAGTTTATACCCGATGTTTCCGGCGTTGAGATCGGGGAAGATCAGCACATTGGCCTGCCCGGCCAGCGGGCTGTCCGGAGCCTTGGCCCGGGCCACCGCCGGCACGATCGCCGCATCGGCCTGCAATTCGCCGTCGCAGACGATGTCCAGCTTTTCCGACTCGACCTTCGCCTTCAGTTTGGCGGCTGCCTCGGTGATCTTGACCAAAATCTCATGCGACGCGCTGCCTTTGGAGGAGAAGGCGAGGAAGGCCACCTTCGGCTTCCGGCCGAGCAGCTTGCAGCAGTTCTCCGCCGTCGCCAGCGCGATGTCGGCGAGCTGATCGGCGTCCGGATTCGGATTGACCGCGCAGTCCGCGAACATCAGAATCTCCTCCCCGCCCGGGGTCGGAGTCTTCAGATCCATGACGAAGAAGCTGCTGGCGATCTTCATCCCCGGCTTCGTCCCGATGCAGTGGAAGGCCGCGCGCAACATGTCGCCGGTGGTGGCGATGCTGCCGGCCACCAGACCGTCGGCCATGCCCATCCGGGTCATGAACGCGCCGAAATAGATCCGGTTCTGCATCATCGTCCGCGCCTTCTCCGGCGTCATGCCCTTGGCCTTGCGCAGCTCGTAAAAACCGGCGGCGAAGGTCTCCAGCTCGGCGCTCCGCAGATAGTCCAGACACTCGAACTTCCGCTCGCGGATTCCAGCGGCGGCGCAGCTGGCCGCGATCTCCTCCTCGCTGCCCAGCACGACGGCGCGCCGGACCACCCGCTTCTCCACCGCCAGATTGGCGGCGGCCACCACCCGGGGATCCTGCCCCTCGGGCAACACGATCACCTTCCCGAGCTGTTGCGCCCGGGCCACAAATTGATCCAAAGCAGACATCTCAGCCTCCTGCACTCCGTCTTATTTCTTCAACGTTTCAATCACGCTGCGGGCGATCATCAGCTCCTCGTCGGTGGGCATGACAATGACCTTGCAGCTGGAATCCGGCGTGGAAATCACGCCCGGCTTGCCCAGACAGGCGTTGTTCGCCTCCAGATCCGGATGAATCCCGAGCCCGCCGAGCTTGGTCAGCACCTTCTCGCGGGCGTAGGCGCTCCACTCGCCGATGCCACCGGTAAAGGCGATCACGTCGGCGCCGCCCAGAAGCGCGTAGTAGGCGCCGATGTACTTGACCACCCGCCGGGTGAACATCCGTCGCGCCAGCAGCGCCTGCTGGTCGCCGCGCTTCTCGGCGGCGATGATGTCGCGCATATCGAAGCTGTTGATCCCGGCCACGCCGAGCAGACCGCTCTCCTTGTTCAACAGCCGGTCGATCTCCTTGGGGGTCTTGCCGATTTCGAGCAGCCGGAGCACCACCGCCGGATCCAGATCGCCGCTGCGCGTCCCCATCATCAGTCCCTCCAGCGGGGTCAACCCCATCGAGGTGTCGACCACCGTTCCGTTGGAGATGGCGGTGCTGCTGCAGCCGTTGCCCAGATGGCAGGTGATCATCTTCAACTGCGTCCAGGGCACGCCCAGATAGGCGCCGGTGGCCCGGGCCACATAGTTGTGGCTGGTACCGTGGAAGCCGTAGCGCCGGATGCCGTAACGGGTGTAGAGCTCGTAGGGAATGGCGTACAGATAGGCTTGCGGCGGCATCGACTGATGGAACTCGGTGTCGAACACACCGACATTGGACACGCCGGGGAAATTCACCTCGCAAGCCTCGATTCCGGCCAGGTTGGCCGGATTGTGCAGCGGCCCCAGCGTGAAGCAGTCGCGGATGATCTGCTTGACGTCGTTATTGACCAGCGTCGGCTTGGTCACCAGCTCGCCGCCGTGCAGCACGCGGTGGCCGAAAGCGCCGATCTCGGTCATGCTCTTGAGCACGCCGACGTTGGGATCCACCAGTTTTTCGCAGATCGCCTTCAACGCCTCGACGTGGTTGGCGATACTCAGCGTCTGCTCGCAGCTGAAGCCGTCCGGACGCTTGAAGATCAGTCGGGGCTGGTCCGAACCCAGCCGTTCAATCAAGCCTTTGGCCAGCACCTTCTCGTGGTCCATCTCGAACAACGTGAACTTCATCGAGGAGCTGCCGGCGTTCAACACCAGTACTTTCATCGCAATCCCATCCCGGTTTGAAATTATTTTTTGCGAAACACGATCCGCCCCTTGGTCAGATCGTAGGGTGACATCTCCATCGTCACCGTGTCGCCCGGAAGAATGCGGATGAAGTTCAGCCGCATTTTACCGCTGATATGCGCGTTGACCACATGCCCGGTCGGGAGTTCCACCTTGAACATCGTATTCGGCAGCAGGTCCTTCACCAGGCCGTCCACCCGAATTACATCGTCTTTGGCCATGTTAAAATCTCCGGTTCGTTATTGGTTATCAAAATCATATGCTCAAAATGCGCGGAACAGCTCCGGTCCCGGGTCCGCACCGTCCAATGATCCACCGCGTCGGTCACCACCCGGTAGCTTCCCAGATTGAACATCGGTTCCACCGCCAGCACCATCCCCGGCTGAAGCCGGGGACCGCGGTCGGGTGTCACAAAATTCGGGACCTCCGGCGGCTCGTGCAGATGAATCCCGCAGCCGTGTCCCACATATTCGCGGACCACCCCCAGACGCGCCCGCCGCCCCACCGCCTCGATCGCAGCGCTGATGTCGCGGATGAAATTTCCGGCCCGGGCCCGCGCGATTCCGGCCATCAGCGCCTCCTCGGTCGTCTTGAGCAGCCGGACGATGTCCGCCGGCACCTGCTCCTGAAGCGTGATCGTAATCGCCGTATCCCCGCAGGCGCCGTTGAGCTCCACCCCGAGATCCATGCTCACCACATCCGAAGGCTGTAGAATCCGGTCCGGCCGCCCGATGCCATGCACCACCTCCTCGTTGACCGAAATGCAGATCTGCCCCGGATAACCCCGGTATCCGAAAAAGGCGCTCTTGCCGCCCTCCTCGGCAATCAGTGCTCCGGCCAGATCATCCAGTTCGCGGGTGCTCATGCCCGCCTGACAGAGGGTCCGGAGTTTTTCCCGGACCCGGGCGGTCGCCTGAGCCGCCAGCCGGATCCGATCGATCTCCTCCGGCGTGTGGATGATGTAGTTTTTCGCCCTGCTGAACACGGGAACGACCTAGTTGAGTTCGCGATTCAGGAGCTGCTGAATCCGCTCCCGATCGGTTTCCGTAATGGTCAGGAGCTTGCCGCTCCGGGCGTAGTAGTCGATCACCGGCTGCGTCTGTTCGTAAAACACCCGCAACCGGTTCTTCGCGGTCTCCAGCGAGTCGTCCGGACGCTGGAAGAGTTCGCCGCCGCACTTGTCGCACACGCCCTCCTGCCGCGGCGGCAGGAACAGCCGATTGTAGATTTCTCCGCACTTCCGGCAACTCAGCCGCGCGGTGAGCCGCTGCAGCAGCATCTCGTCGGGGACCTGAAACAGCACCACCCGGTCGAGTTTCCGGCCGGTCTCCGCCAGCGCCGCTTCCAGCAGCTCCGCCTGATGCACCGTGCGCGGGAACCCGTCGAGGATAAAGCCCTTGTCGCAATCGGGCTGTGCCAGCCGGGCCTTGACCATGCCGGCGACGATCTCGTCGGGCACGAGCTTGCCCTCCTTCATCAGACCGGAGGCGGCGCGCCCGAGCTCGGTGTCGCGCCGGATCTCATCGCGCAGGATGTCCCCGGTGGAAATGTGCACCAGATCGTAATGTTCCAGCAGCCAGGCCGAAAAAGTCCCCTTCCCCGCGCCCGGAGCCCCGACGAAAATCAGATTCTTCTGTTTCAGCATTGCCCTGCTCCATTGCTTAGCTCTTCGAGCCGGCGCCCCAAATCCGGCGCCGCGACCTCGGTTTGAGTTCCATCAGCAAGATCCTTGATCACCGCGACCTGCCGATTCAGTTCGTCCTCGCCGCGGATCACTGCCCACCGCGCGCCGGACTTGTTGGCCGACCGGAGCTGGGACTTGAAGGATTTCTCCTCGACCTCCAGCGCCACGGCCACGCCGCGATGGCGCAATTCCCCCGCCAACTTCAGATTCGCCAGCCGGGCGGCGGCCCCCAAGCCGACCAGATAGACCGCCGCCGAAGCCGGGGCCGGAACCCCGACCTTGAGCGCATCCTGCACCAGCAGCAGCCGCTCCATGCCGGCGGCAAAGCCCACCCCGATCGCGGGACGGGATACCTCCGGCAGGAACAGCTCATAACGCCCGCCCCCGGCGATGGCGTTCTGCCCGCCGAGCCCGGAGTGGGTGATTTCAAACACCGTGTGCACATAGTAGTCGAGTCCACGCACCAGAAAGCGGTCGACCAGATACGGCACCCCGAGCGAATCCAACGCCGCCAGCACCCGCTCGAAATAGGCGCGGGACTCGGCGCTGTACGCGGCGACATAATCGGGAACCTGTTCGACCACGGCCCGGCAGCCCGGCTGCTTGCAGTCCAGAATCCGCCAGATATTGCGCTCGAACCGGGTCCGACAGTCGGGACACATGGCGTCGAGATGCGCGGCAAAATAGTTGCGCAGCAACTCTCCGGCCGGGCCCCGGTCGGCCATCACCCCCCGGGTATTGAGCCGCAGTTCGGCTCCGGTAATGCCCAGCTCCTCCAGAAAATGCATCAACATGGCGATGCACTCGGCATCGAGTTCCGGCGCGATCCGGCCGACGTTTTCGACGCCGATCTGATGGAACTCCCGCCGTCTTCCGGCCGAGGGCCGCTCGCCCCGGAACATCGACCCGATGTAGTAGACCCGCTGCTCGACGCCGTTCATGACCTCGGTATTGAGCAGCGCCCGCATCACACCGGCGGTGCCCTCGGGCCGCAGCGTCAGACTGCGGCCGCCGCGATCGTGGAAGGTGTACATCTCCTTTTGCACCACCTCGGTATCGTCGCCGAGTCCGCGTTGGAAGACCTCGGTGTATTCGAACATCGGGGTCCGCAGCTCGCCGTACCCGTAGCGCGAGAACACCGCCGCGGCAGTGTTCTCCAACTGCCGCCAGCGCCGCGCCTCCTCCGGAAAGATATCCGCCGTACCCGGCGGCGGGGAAAAACCAGCCATTTGCCTCCTACCTGAAAAAACGAACAACGCCGGAAACCATCTCTATTCCGGCGTCATTTCATGATTTACGCTTTGCTCAGGCAAACCGTTTCGGATCCAGCTTCTCGACCGCGTCCTTGAGCTCCTTGCCCGCGCGGAACTTGACCACGGCGCGCTCGGGGATGATCACCTCGTTCTTGGGCTGATTCGGATTGCGGCCCTTCCGGCTCTTCCGGACCTTGATCTCGAAAACGCCGAAGTTGCGCAGTTCAATGGTATTGCCCTCGATCAGGTCCTGCGCGATGTAGTCGAGCGTCTTCTGCACGACCTCGGCCACATCGTTCTGAATGTAGCCGGTCTCTTTCGCGATTTTCACGACCAGGTCACGTTTCGTCATTTCATCCACCTCTGTTATTTAAGACGTTTCACCGTGTTTCTGAGTTATCGGAAATAACATGCCTATAATATTACTCCAATTCCCGTTAACGTCAACACCATAAGCGTACTTTTTCACATTTTTTCCGCTGCGGCGCGGGTCAGGAACCCGGGTTTTCGGCCACAAACTCCCGCAGCAACGCGGCCAGTTCGCAGCGCCGGCACAGGCTCGAAGCCCGGGCCCGCCAGACGCTCCGGTAGCCCCGCCCGGCCAGATAGTCGTGCAGAATCTTGCGGGCCAGCCGCAGCGCGGCTTCCTCGCCGTAGAGTTCGATCATGTCGTCCACCTGCAGCTCGATTTCGTGTGCCAGCTCGGTCCGGGTCGGCGCCCGGAAGCGCTCCCGCAGCGTCAGTTCCTCGAACAGCCAGGGGTTGCCCATGGCACCCCGGGCCAGCATCACCGCCTTGCAGCCGGTCTCGCGCCGGAGCCGGTCGTAGGAGGCCAGATCGGTCACCCCGCCGTTGGCGATGATCTGAACCGTCTCCAGCTCCTCGCGGACCCGCGCAATCTGCTCCCAGGCCACCGGCCCGGAGTAGTACGCCTCCCGCACCCGGCCGTGAATGGTGATCGCCCGCGCCCCCAGCTCGGCCAGCCCCCGGCAGAGTTCCAAGGTCGGCTCCGGATCGTGCGCATCGGCGATCCGGATTTTGGCCGTGAGTGGAAACCGCGACCGCTCGACCAGCAGCCGGAAACAGGCCAACGCCGCCGACACCTCGCGCCCCAGCACCGCCCCCGCCCCCTTTTTCGCCACTTTCGGCACCGGGCAGCCCAGGTTGAAATCGAGCACGTCAAAAGAGTACTCGTTGAGTACCGCGACTGCTTTTTTGAGGAACTCGGGATCGCGTCCGACCAGCTGTACGCCGAGAAACTCCTCGTCCGCGCCGCGCCGCAACAATCCCTGCGAACGCTCGCGCGCATAGGCCAGCGCCGCGGCGTCCACCATCTCCGTGAACGCGAACCGGCAGCCGTGACGCCGGGCGGAACGCCGGTAGGCCCAATCGGTGTAGCCGGACAGCGGCGCCAGAATCAGCGCCTCCTCCGGGTAGAGGGGAACACTCACCGTGTCGTCTCCTCCGGATTCATCATCGCGAACAGCCGGGCCAGCGCCTGATTCTGCAACTGGCGCACCCGTTCCACCGTCAGCCCCAGCTCGGAACCCACCTCCTTGAGCGTCCGCGCCTCCCGACCGTTGAGCCCGAAGCGCTGCTCCAGCACCCTCGCCTCCCGGGCCGGAAGGCGTTCCATCAGTTTGAGCAAATACGCCAGCTCCTCATTGCGCGAGAGGGTCAAATCCGGCGCCTGTTCCTCCCCGTCGGCCAGCAGCTCGATCAGCTCTCCGCTGTCGTCGCGGCCCGGGATCTCGACATTCAGCGAATTAACCGACACATAACCCACCCGTTTGAGCTCGGTCACCGTCCGGGCGTTGATGCCGAGTTCGGCGCCGAGTTCGGCATCATCCGGCTCCCGCCCGAGGCGCTCCCGCAGCCGATCCGCCGCCCGTTGCAACCGCAGCAGCTTGATCCGGGTCTGAAACGGCACCCGCACCGCCTGCGTCTGCTCGAGCAGCGCCCGGCGGATCGCCTGCCGGATCCACCAAGCGCTGTAGGTGGTGAACTTCACCCCCCGCGCCGGATCGAAGCGGTGCGCGGCCAGCAGCATGCCGTAGTTGCCCTCGGCCACCAGCTCCTCCCAAGAGAGGCCGCGCCCGAGATACTCCCGGGCGATTTTGAGCACCACCCGCAGATTGGTGCTCACCAGTTCGCTGATTTCCAGATCGGTCATCAAATTCCCGCCAAAGTGCCCCGGTAATGAGCCAGCAACGCCGCCAGCGGAATCTCCCAGTTCCCGGATTCGGACGAGAGTTTCAACACCGGCTCCTCGATCACCCGGCCGACCCGGGCGCAGGGCACGCCCGCCAGCAGCTGCTCAAACTCCGCGGCGTGTTCCGGCCGCACCGTCGCCACGAATCGACTGTTGCTTTCGGAGAACAGCCGCTCCAGCACCGAGCAGGGCTCCGACTGCGGAATCGCCGCCAGATCCACTTCCAGCCCGAGCCGCCCGCCCAGCGCGGTCTTGGCCAGCGCCACCCCGAGCCCGCCGAGCTCCGGCGTGTGCAGCGAAGCGACCAGCTTGCGCTGCGTCGCTGCCGCGACCTTCCGGTACAGCTCCTGCGCCCGCGCCGCGTCGACCTGCGGCACCCGGTTGCCGGTGGCGTTCAGCATGGCGAAGTATTCGCTGCCGCCGAGCTCCGGTTTGGTGTCGCCCAGCACATAGACCAGATCACCGGGGGTCTTCGCATCGAGCGTCACCGCCCGGGTGATGTCGCCCATCCGGGAGATGGTGCTGAACAGCACGGTCGGCGGAATCGAGATCTTCCGGCCGCCCCGGGTGCTGTCGTTCTTCATCGAATCCTTGCCGGAGATGCAGGGGACCTTGAAGGCCTTGGTGTAATCGTACAGCGCCTGATTGGCCCGGACCAGCTGCGCGAGCTTGTACTCGCCGTCGGGGGTCTTGTCGCTCTGGACCGGATCCGGCCAGCAGAAGTTGTCAAGTCCGGCGATGTGGCCGAGCTCGCCGCCCACGGCGATGATCCGCCGGATGCCGAGGTCGATGATCGAAGCGACCATGTGATAGGTGTCGATGTCGCTGTAACGCGGCAGCAGCCCGCCGGAGAGAATCACCCCCTCCCGGCTCAACGGTTCGATCATGGTCACGGTGGCGTCGCCCCGGACGTCGCGGCACTTGCCGACAAAGGGCTTGATCACGCTCAGGCCCTTGACCTCGTGATCGTACTGCCGGGCCTTGTCCTCGTCGGAACAGATGTTGAGCCGCCCGATCAGTTCCACCAGATCGGCTGCCGGATCCCGGTCCTGAAACACCGGCTCCGGCCACACCGGGCGCTTCCAGCGGGCCCGCAGCTCCAGCCGGGGCAGACCTTCGTGCATGAACTGAATGTCCAGCAACGCCACGGTCCGCCCCTGATACTGGATATGGAACTTGCCGTCGTCGGTGAACTCTCCGAGCGTGGAGACCTCGACGTCGCGGGCCGCGGCCAGCGCGCGGAACTCCTCGATTTTCTCCGGCGGCACCGCAAAGCTCATCCGCTCCTGCGCCTCGGAGACCAGAATCTCCCAGGGATCGAGTCCGGCGTACTTCAGCGGCGCCCGGGCCAGATCGATCCGGCAGCCGCCGCAGAGTTCGGCCATCTCGCCGACGCTGGAGGAGAGCCCGCCCGCGCCGTTGTCGGTGATGAAGCGGTAGAGACCGCGGTCGCGGGCCTCGCGGATGAAATCCCCCATCTTCTTCTGGGTGATCGGGTCGCCGATCTGCACGGCCTGCACCGGACTGTCCTTGTGCAGCTCCTCGCTGGAGAAGGTCGCGCCGTGGATGCCGTCCTTGCCGATCCGGCCGCCGGCCATCACCACCAGATCGCCCGGTTCGATCGATTTTTCGGAGCCCCGGACCGAACCGATGCGCTTGGGCAGCGTGCCGACCGTGCCGCAGTAGACCAGGGGTTTGCCGATGTAGCGGTCGTCAAAGTACTCCCAGCCGTAGCCGTAGGGGATGCCGCTCTGGTTGCCACCGTCGATCACGCCCTTGTGCACGCCGTCGCGCAGCCGCCGCGGATGCAGCAGTCCTTCGGGCACCTCCGACTCGGCGCAGAACGGCGAGCCGAGGCAGTACCCCCAGACGTTGATCAACAGATCTGCCCCCTGCCCGGTCCCCAGCGGATCGCGGTTGACGCCGACGATTCCGGTCATGGCGCCGCCGTAGGGGTCGAGCGCCGAGGGGCTGTTGTGCGTCTCGACCTTGTAGACCAGATCGACCTGATCGTTGAACGAAATCACCCCGGCGTTGTCGTGAAAGACCGACACCAGCCAGTCGACCTCGCGCCCGATCTCCTCCGTGCTCTGTTTGACGAACGTCTTGTAGCAGGAGACGATCCGGGAGGATTTCCCGGTCTCCTCGTCGGTGTAGTCGATCGCGGCCGAGAAGATCTTGTGTTTGCAGTGTTCGCTCCAGGTCTGGGCCAGCACCTCCATCTCCACATCGGTCGGCTGCGCGGTCAAGCCGTAGGCCTCGCGTCCGGTGGCGTGCCGGAAGTAGTTCTGGATCGACTTCATCTCCTCGAGCGAGAGGGCGAGAATGCCTTTGCGGCTGATCTCCATCAACGCCGCGTCATCGACTTCCAGATTGTAGTTCCGGACCTGTCCGCCGCCGACGGCGGCGACCACCGGCAGATTCCAGGGCATGCCCTCGCGTTCCGCGGTGGCGCCGTCACGGATGGTCACGGTCTGGATCAGTTCATTGGCCAGCAGTTTTTTGCCGATGGTTTCGGCCGCCGCGGCATCGAGTTCGGGACCGTAGAGCCAATACTCCACGGAGCTGTAAATCGCCTCGTCCTCGCCGAGCTTGCGGCCGATGATGTCACCCACGGCGGCGCGGGCGGTGCGGCCGACGTTGTCGGTCACGCCGGGCTTGAAGCCGACGGCGACCACGAAATCGGGCCGCGGATACTGCGGAAAGTTCTCACTCTTCCGGTCGCCGACGCGGACGCCCTGAAGCACCGGATTGACCAGGAACTCCGCCACGCGCCAGACCTCTTCGGCCGACAGCGCGCCGGAGATGGTGTAAACGTCGCGGGTGAGCACCCGCTCGATCGGCAGCCGGAGAAAGCCGGCGATCTCTTTTTTGACGTTCTCCCCACGCGCATCGCGCCAGACGGTCAACGGGGCCAGTTCGATACGATAATTCATCACGTTCACCTTTCCGGAAAGTTCCTCGCTTGCTCTCATTTTATAATGTAGCACCGGAACCGGAAGAGATAAAGTCCGAAATCGCGCGAACCCGGTTTTTTTTTCTGAAATCCGCTGATTTCAACGCATGCATATTTGACTATTATGCATTTTTGTGCTATACTTATGGGAAAACCATCTGGCAACCCCAAACCCCAGGAGTGCTTACCATGAGGGACCGCGACGGATTTGAGAGCATGGCGCGACCGGATTCCGGAAATCTGCAACGGATCTGGCTGGATTTCGATGGCGCCGTCACCTCCTATCAGGGGGAACTGTTGACGCTGCCCACGGTCACCGTCGCCGATTCCGGCTTCACCCCGGAACGGATCGAGCTGCTCCTGGCCTCGTTGAATCAACACTTTTCCGGAGTTGCGGTCTTTACGGCCGTGCCGCCGGAAGAGGAGGATTTTTCCACGGTATTCATCGGGAAGAGCCCGGCGTTTGATCCGTACGGCGACTTTCTCGGAATGGCGGAAACCCTCGACGTCGGCAACCGGATCCGCAACGACAAGGCGTTCGTCCTGCTGGATGCCACGGCGGAAGACGACTTGGTCCACGATGTCATCATTCACGAAGTCGGCCACCTGCTCGGCGCCACCCACGGCCCGGCCACCGGTACGCTGGCCGACTACGCCTTCACCGAGAATGAAGGCCCCGGCAACTGGAATGACACCATGAGCACCGCGGAGCAGCTCGGGCGAATCGGATCTTCGACCGTTTCCGTCTCCGGAAGCCTGAGTGTCCGCTGGTATGAGGCCGATGTCGACTACTATCGTTTCGTTCCGAACGGCTCCAAATTGAACTGGAAAGTGATGCCGGTAGGCTACGTCAACACGGTCAACGTCACGTTATGGTCCTCCTCCGGGAAACTGCTTTCGGTCCTGTCCAACAACGATTACGCGATTCGCTCCGGCGTTTGCACGGTAACGCCCGGCGCCACCTACTATATCCGGGTCGACTCCTCGGTCTCAGGGCTCGGCGCCTATCGTTTCTCCCTCTCCTCCACCGGGTCCGGCGGAAGCTCCGGCGGCGTAACGGTTCCCGGACGCCCCGATCTGAGCATCACCAAATTTCAGGTGAGAACCAAAACCCCGCAGGCCGGGAAAAAACTGCAACTGTCGGTTTCCATCAAGAATCTCGGGACCGCCACGGCCGCGGCGAATACGCTCTACGTCTATGTGGACGGCAAACGCACCGGCTCCATCGCGTTGCGCAAACTCTCCCGAAACCAGACCAGCAGCTTCATACTGTCATGGAACAAACTCTCGTACGGCAGCCACACCATCAAGGTCGTGGCGGACGGCGGCTCCGTCACCGGCGACTCCAACCGGAGCAACAATGAAGCATCCGTAACGGTTTTCTGCGACGCGCCCGACCTGACGCCGTCGTTTGTCGGGACCACCGCCACACTGCGCTCGACACCGCCCGATACCACACGCTCGACTACGCTTCGGTTCCGGGTCACCAATGACAGTTCCGTGGCGGCATCAAGCTACTCGACGGCCTATGTCTATGTGGACAATGTCCTTCACAAAAAAGTTCTGGTCGGACTGCTGGGCAAAGGCAAAAGCTCGTTGAAGAACCTCTCGCTGGGGCGTCTCACCTACGGGAATCACACCGTCCGGGTGGAGACCGACGCCCTGAACAAAATCGCGGAGTCCGACGAACGCAACAATTCCTTTTCCCAAACCTTTTTCGTCGACGCTCCCGACCTCGAATGCACCGCCGCCGTCGGTCGGGTCACCAGCTCCAGAAACGGGAGGAAGACGGTCTCGGTCACCGTGGACGTTCACAATGACAGTACGGTCAGTACCGGGCGCTTCTGCAAGCTGGCCCTCAATTACGGCATTCTGGATGACTCAGGCCATCGGAAACAATTGAACGCCCGGACCGTCACGGTGCTGATCGGCAGCTTGAAGGCGGGAATGACCACCACGAAGACCATCAAATTCAGCAGTGTCTCCGGGCTGAGCGATGCGGAAACCTTCTGGGTCGAGCTTCAGCTCGACAGCAGCGGCGTGATCCTGGAATCGGATGAGAGCAATAACCGCAAAGAATTCCGCTTCACCGAGCGCTCTGCACTTCTGCCGGAACAGACGCTCCCGGAGCTGCCGACGCCGGGTTCGCCTTCCGATCAGGACGACGGCAAGACCGGTCCGAATTCCGGGAAACTCTTCCTGGCGGCAGGCGCCTTCACCGGAAATTCGACTCCGGAAGCGGACACCACGCGGAACGGACTCCTGGCCTAGTCCGGGAAGCGCGGACTGAATACCGAACTCCGATCGGCCCCCGGAGAGCGGCGGATTTTCTCCCGCCGCCCCCCGGTCTGTTACCGGAACCGTTACGCCGGCGGGAACAGCTTGCGGTCCTCGACCCGGCGCGAATAGGGCGGCTCCTCCGGCAGCCCGCGCGAACCGATGATCCAGCGGTCCACCGGATAGTAGCACATCTCCAGACTGTCGCGCCAGGGGAAGAAGAACTGCTGCGGCGCCACCGGCCCCCGCATCAGCGGCAGCTTCTCCACCTCCAGCTGGTTGGACTCCATGATCGGGGTCGGCACCGTGCGCCCGTTGATCGCCCGGGTCTGAACGCCGAACTGCGACGGAGTGTAGACCACCTCGAACTCGACACCGTGGCCGACGCTGTGGAAATAACGGTGGCCGCTGTCGTAGTAGTCGAGAATCACCACCTCGGAGTGCACCCGGTGGAACTCCTCCAGCGAGGCCCATTTGGCTTTGTCGTCGATGGTGAAGATCATGCCGTTGAGCACCAGCTCCAGCGCCTTGGCGTCGAACACGAATTTGCGCTCGCCGAAGGTCTCGAAGTTGACCAGCTCCAGCACCTCGTACCCCGGATAGGAGGTAAAACGCACCGCCGCGCGGCGCGGCAGACTGGTCGGAATCAGCGGCCGGATGTGGATATACACCTCGCCCGCCTCAATCGACACCGGAGCCACCTCCGCGCTCTCGCCCTGCGCCCCTTCGAGCACCGGCCCGTCGCCGATCACCGACCGCGCGATCTTGCCGTAGTGCGACGGGAAAAACACGTTGAGCGCCAACTTGTCGGTGGTCACCGGCGCGTTGTTCAGATTCGGAATCGACAGCAGCAGCGCGGTGTTGTCCTGCTGCAGCGTGTAGCACCAGGCGCGGTTGCTCAAAAAGCGCTCGCCCGAGAAATTGCCGTCGGCCGAACGATCCCGGGCCCCGACCGGCTCCCGCCCCAGGAAGTACTTGTAAAAGATGCTCGCCGAATCCCGGTAGCTCTTCACTTCCGGCTTGCGCTTGTAGGTCGCGTAGAGCTGGGCGGTCTGCTCACCGCCGCCCAGCGGCTGATCGCAGCTGCCCAGCGAAAACGCCTCCTCCATGTAGGTGGTGGTGGCGTACTCGCCACAGCACCCCTGATAACGCCCCATCGCCTCGGCCCGCCCCTTGAGCCGCGCCGGATACTTCCGCCCGGAGGCCAGGAACTCCAGCTCCGGCGGCAGGTGGAAGTGGGCGTCGATCATGTCGCAGTACTCGCAGACGCTCTGGAAGTAGCAGCCCTCGAAGTGCATCACCTCGGTGCCGTCCGGCTGGAAGTAGCTCTGCAGCGGATCGCGGCCGGAGAGTTCCGGGCCGAACATCAGCCAGAAGATGATCTGCAGCGAATGCGTGTGCCCGGCGTAATCGATCTCGTAGGCCCGCGACTGCGGTCCGGCGCTCAACCGGGTCCCGGGGTGGAAGTGGAGCAGCAGTTCGGCCCACATCCGGGACTCGCAGTCGAGCGCGACCTGGCGCACTTCGGGGTCGGAGGCCAGTTCCGCGATCTTGGCCAGACTGGCCAGCGTGACCGCCGAATAGGTCGAACTGTTGAACTCGCTGGCCCAGCCCGCGCGGCAGAGCAGCCGCCGGAATTCGTTCAGATTCCAGACCCCGTGGTGATAGGCCCACTCGTTCTTCAGCTTCTCGCCGCCGAGAATCAGCCCCTTGGTCGCCATCATCGGCATGTTGTCGTTGGCGCCGCGGAACCGGAAATCGGCCTGCGCCGACCCTTCAAAGGTCTTGAACACCTGACGGGTCTGCCACTCCATCACCTCGCGCGCCTTCGGCGTCAGCAGCCGGTCGTACTCGAAGAGCAGTCCGGCGAAGAGGTTGGACTGGAAAATATTGAACTTCTTCCCGGATCCGACCCCGCCGATTCCCTGGTAATACTGCGGCGGCGCGTCGTGATAACGCTCGACCATCCGGTTGGCCAGCGCAATGTCCGCGGCGCTCCCGGTGTAGAGCGCGGGCAGCACCCACACCGGCTCCCGGTACGGCGGATTGAGCTGGGGAATCCGGCCCGAACCGTCCTCCTCGTTCACATACTTCCTCAGTTCCCGGCGAGTCGCCTCGAAAAAGGCCTCCCGACGGGCGTCAACGGCTTTTCTGTCCACGATTACATCTCCTTGTTTCTTGCTTAATGAGGCTTAAGCGCTCCGTGTTTTTTCTCTTACAGATCTCCGGCATAGGGGGTAAAGGCCAGCGTTTCCGGCGGAGTGTCCAGCTCCAGCCGGACGCTCTCCCCGGCGGGAATGGTCACCGTCCGGTTCAGGCCCTGCAACGGCTCGAATCCCGGCGCTCCGGTCACGGTGCAGGTCAGCTCCCGATCGGTCGGATTGTGCAGCTCGACCAGCAGGTGATCGGCCTGATCCTGCACCGCCGAGGTCACCAGCTCCGGCGCCTCGAAGTGCAGCAGCTCGCCGACATACAGCCGGGTGTCGCCCAGCGTGGTGTTGACCGCAGTGCGCACCCCGCCCTCGAACGGCGTCAGCATCAAAAGCTGCTTCCGGTCCCGGTCGTAGCGTCCGACCACCGCGTTGGGGGCGATGCCCTCCACCCGCAGCGGCAGGTTGTTGAGCAAATCATAACGCCCCACCTCCAGCTCCACCCCGCCCCCCTCGGAGGCGACCACCATTTCAAAATTGGTGCTTTCCAGCCGTCCCCGGGTGAGGGTGTACCGATAGCCGGGGCGCTCCTGCGCGATGCCGTAATCGGCGATCAGCTTCTTCAGGTCCGCCACCGGCGGCTGCGGATAATCGTAGAAGAACGTGAGCCAGCGGAACACCAGCGTCTCGCCCTTCTTGAACTCCCGCCCGCCGCCGGAGAAGAAGATCCGGCTGCGGTTGACGTCGGCCGTGTAGTGGAACGCCTGCGGCCCCAGATTGACCACCCCGACCGCGCCGGCGATCTCGCCGGCCGGATACAGATAACCTCCGGGCGGCAGTTCGCCCCGGCGCGACCACTTGGAATCCAGCGGCATGGTCTCGAAGAACTCCCCGGCGGCGTCTTTGAGACTGTAGGTGCAGTCGTGATTGCGGTCCCAGCGCCGGATGTAGGCCAAGTCGATCTCCCGAAACTGCTGATCCCGGAGGAATTTCACCGTAACTTCATGCACATTGAGGTTGCCCGGCGTCACCAGCCGCGGCCGCACCGCCCAGGTCCGGGCCGAGATTTCGGCCAGTTCCAGCGGCCGGGTCTCCGGATAGACGCACCAGGCCAGATCCCCGCGCTCCGGTCGGCTCACAAACTGCAGCGACCCGTCGTAATCGATCACCGCCTGATCGAACGAAGCCAGCCGGTTGCGGAACCGGTAGGCGTTGGCGGCGGGCTCCCGCTTTTCGATCCCGGAGATCGCCGGATCGACTCCGAACGAGGCCGGATACAGCTTGCCGCCGTCGATGCCGTAGACCACGTTGCGAATCTGGCTGGCGTAGCTCCCCGGCGCATAACCCGCGGAGTTGTGATTCTGCTTGATCCAGGTGATCCCCTGCCCCAGATTGCCGCTGACCTGCAGCAACTGCCGGTGATCGGCGTCCCAGACCCGTGCGTGGTGCATGCCCATCAGCCGATCGCTCATCGGCCACAATCGATTTCCGTTCTGCAAGGTCAGCAGCGGCTGCGCCAGCGCGGTGCGGCCGTCGAGGTCGATCACCTCCAGCGCCAGCGCCCGCTGGGTCGAGATGGATTCGTCAATCGTGGCCCGGAAGGTCTTCGCCCCGCGCGGCAGATAGCGCCGGTACAGCTTTCCGCTCACCGTCTCGGTCAACCGGACCTCCCGCAAACCGGCCGGGCTCGACACCGCCAGCGCCAGCCGGAAGTTGTTGGCGCCGGGCCGGAAGACGTTGCCGCTGGCGTTGTGCGCGCCCCAGAATTCGATCACCGGGCCGTTGGTCACATAACACCCCGCCGGATGCCGCATGCCGCGCTCCAGTTCGGGCACCACGTCCCGGAGCGTCCGCCCCAGCACCACCGTCCGGTGGGCGGTCTTCAGCGCCTCGGCCAGCTGCGCCGGATCGTCGAGCTCGACCACCGACACCGGCGCGTAGTTGTGGCCGGTTCCCTCCAGCGCGAAGTAGCGCGCCACCCCGTCATCCACCAGTTTCCCGCCCTCGTAGGTGCAGGGCGCGGCCATGCTGCTCAAAAAGAAGAACTGGGGATCCAGCGGCATCTGCGCCAGCCGGTAGAGTCCGAACAAGTTGCGCCAGGAGTGCTGATTGATCACGTCTCCGAAACTCCGCAACCGCCCCTCCGGCGTCAGGTTTTTCGCATCCGGCGCCTTGGTCACCTGCGACATGAACAGCGCATTGCCCAAGGTATCGCGGATCCGGTACCCGGGCGAACAAAAAAAGGTGTCGTCGGTGCATTCGGCGCACTCCCGCACCAATTGATCCAGTTTCTGCTGATCGAGCCGGGCCCCGTCCTCCAGAAAGAACAGGAAGTCCAGCTCCGCCGCCTTGGCCGCGCGCACCCAGTCCGCCACCGAGCCCCGACCGCCGGTGAGCGCGGTCCGGGCCCCCACCACCCCCTGGAACGCCCGCTGGTGATGGTCGTTGGTGCTCCAGCGGTCCGTCCGGAAGCGGGTCCGGGCCCAGTCGAAGGGCTCCAGATTCTCGACCTGCGGTTTCCGGATCGACTTGTAGCCGCCGAACCCGGCCGCCCGGGCCGGTTCGGCCAGATAACGGAAGGCGTTGACCAGCAGCCGGTAGCCGTCACTGGGCAGATTGGCGGCGCCGTTCTTCATCAGGGCGTCGTTGAACACCGGGCTGCCGTAATTCAAAAAGGTATGGCAGTTGTAGATGGGGAAGACCAGCATCCGGCCCTTGCGGTCCGCGGAGGCCTCGCGCACGCCGATCAATTCGGGCGCGGCGGCGTAGGTTCCCTTCCGCTCCGGCGAAAACTTCGCCTCGCCGCTGCCGGTGGCCGCCAGATTGCCGATCGTCCGCATCGACTCCGGACCGCGGACCAGCACCCGCCAGTCCGGACCGAAACGCATCGGCACGGTGCCGGGCCAGGACCACTCCCCGATCCGGGGCAGCAGCAGTCCGCGCACGCCCTCGGTCACCGGATGCGGTTCGATCGCGGAGGTGTGATAGTAGCGCAGAAAGTTCTGATTGGAACGCGGATTCAGATTGATCTCGTGCTCCGGGTCGTAGATGTCCTCCTCCAGACTCTGCACCCCGTAACGCCGGCCGACCGATTCGTTCCAGGTGGTGCCCCAGTGGTCGCCGCTCATCGGAATCCACAGCACTCCGCCGCCGGAACGGCTGTAGTCGTCGAGCTGGGCCAGAAACTTCCGGGCTCCTTCCGGATCGATCCGGGTGTCGGTCTGGCGCGCCGGATCCCCGCCGAAGATCACCACCTGAAACTGCTTGAGCAGTTCCGGCGTAATCGTATCGTAGGCAGTGGCGCGGCCGCGTTCGTTCAGATACAGCCGGATCCCGTCGCGCGCCAGCTCCCCCTTCAGCTTCTGAAACGGAGCCTGTTCCTCGCGCGGCGCGTAGTGCCCCAGAAACAACACCTCGATCGGCTCCGCCGCGCTCAGCCAACTACAGACACCCCCCAGCAACACCGCTCCCAACTTCCGCCACTTCATGCTCGTACCCCGAACTCCATCCTCGTGCTCACTTTCTGAAAACCCGCTCAGCGCGCCGCCGCCTGCGGGGTGTAGCCGCGCTCATTCAGCAGATCGTAGATCTTCTCGATCACCGGCAGCCGGTCGGCCAGTCCCTCCAGCCACCAGTAGAAACAGGTGTGGCCGGTCATGGCGTCCAGGCAGTACTCGAGAAAATCGGCCTCATCGCCGAAATTCCGCCCCAGCTTCCGCACGTCCCGGGTCGCGTGCATGCCCGGCGCCAGATGGAGCGCCAGCACCGCGCGCCCGCTGAACTCGCGGATCAGCTCCGCCGGATCGTCGGAGTTGCCCGCATTCCAGTTGTAGGCGATGACGTTCCGGACCTGCCGGATGTTCTCCAGATGACTCGCCCGCCAGGTGCAGGAGTGGTAATACAACGGTCCCACCGCCTCGGCCAGCTCGTTCAAATAGGGCAGACTGAACTCGGCGTGCATGGCCGGAGAGAGCAGGCTCAGCGCGTCGTCTCCCACCATGGTCCCCTCACCCGAACTCCAGATCAGGGGGAATCCGCAGGGGTTGTAGCGGTCGCCTGCCGCCTCGCGCACCGCCCGGATGTAGGCGATTTGAAAGCGCGTGATCTTGCGCAGCAGCTCGTGTACCGCATCGGGATGCTCCAGCAGATCCACATAGAAGGTCTCCGAACTCCAGATCAGCTCGGCCACGCTCAACGGCGACTGCACGTCGACATTGCGCACCCGCTCACCCGGCGGCAGCGTCGCGGCCAGTTCCGCGGCCCGCCGGATCTGCTCGCCGGTGACGCCGCAGCGGGGATCGGGAATTTCCAGATCGGCCACCTGCCGATAGTCGGTGATCCGGGGCTCCGCCCAGAGCACCCCGTTGTCCAGCCGGACCGGCCGGCAGCCGAAGGCGATCGGCACCAGACTCGGCGAACCGCCGCCGCCCCGGGTCGGATACGGCGTCCAGTCCCAGTGCTCCAGCGCCCGCAGCCGGGGACTGGCCACCGGCACGGAATTGGCCGAATAGTAACAAAAATTCTGATCGGGGGTCCGAAACGCCTGTTCCAGGCGTTCGGCCATCTGCGCAGACTCCATGATCCGACTCCTTGCTGCCACAATTCAAATTCAAAAATGCCAGAACTTACGATAACCGCTCCCGGCGGAAAGTCAACTTTTCACGCATCTCCGAACCACGATCTGCGTCGGAAGTCGTCGCGGGCTCCCGGTCTCCCCTCGCCGACCGAAAGCCCGCTGTTCAAACCGACCACTCTCCGTCGGCGGCATCGCCGCCGACGGAATCCGTTCCGGTCTTTACTCCTTTTCCTCGCCCTGCTCCGCCTGATGGCGCGCGATCACCTCGGCCGCGACATTGGGCGGAACCTGCTCATAACGGGCGAACTCCAGCTCGAAGGAGCCGCGCCCCTGGGTCATGCTGCGCAGCTCGGTGGCGTACTTGGCCATTTCGGCGGCCGGGACTTCGGCGTTGACCACCTCCATACCCTCCTCCACGCTCATGCCCAGGATCCGCCCGCGCTTGTGATTGAGATCGCCGGTGATGGTGCCCATATCGGAATCGGGAATGTGAACGTGAACCGTCATGATCGGCTCCAGCAGCACCGGACGGGCCTTGGACATGGCGTCGCGGAAAGCCATCCGGGCGGCGATCTTAAAGGCCATTTCATTGGAGTCGACCGGGTGATACTTGCCGTCGAGCACCGTGACTTTGACCCGCTCCACCTGGCAGCCGACCAGCGGCCCGGCGCTCAGGGTTTCGAGCACGCCTTTCTCCACCGCCGGAATGAAGTTCTTGGGAATGGCGCCGCCCACCACCGCGTTGACGAACTCGTACCCGGCCTCGTTGGGTTCGATCTTCAGCATCACCTCGGCGAACTGCCCGGCACCGCCGGTCTGCTTCTTGTGCCGGTAATGGCCTTCGCCGACCGCGGTGATGGTCTCGCGATAGGGAACCTTGGGCGTGGAGAGCGTCGCCTCCACCTTGTAGAAGTCGCGCAAGCGCCGGACCACGTTGGCCAGATGCTGATCGCCCATGCCGGAGAGCAGCAGCTCGTGCGTCTCCTCGTCACGCTGGAGCCGCACCGTCGGATCGCACTCGGCGATTTTGCCCAGCCCGACCGCCAGCTTGTCGTCGTCGCCGGAGCGAACCGTGGAGACGGCGTAGGACATCACCGGGTTGGGGAAGACGATCGGCCGCAGCAGCTTGACGTTCTGGTCCATGCCCAGCGTGTCGCCGATGTGGGTATCCTTGAGCTTGGCCACCGCCACCAGCATTCCGGGACAGGCCGAATCCACGCCGGTCTGACTCTTGCCGTTGATCAGCAGCAGATTGCCCAGCCGTTCCCGGCCACCGTTGCGGATGTTGTAGACCTCGCAGTCGCCGGTCAGCACGCCGGAACGGACCCGCAGGAAGGTCAGCTGCCCGACCGTCGGATCGTTGATGCTCTTGAAGACCAGCACCCGGCCGGGACCGGTCTCGGTCAGCTGCTCGAGCGTGCCGTCGGCAGTCAACACCGTGCCCTTGTCCAGCGGCGTCGGGAACCACTTGATGATGCCGTCCATCAGTTCGGTGATGCCGATGTCCCGGGCCACGCTGCCCGAAAAGACCGGAATCACCTTGCAGGCCAGAATCGCCTTGCGCAGACCGCGGGCGATCTCCTCCGGCGTCAGCGTCTCGCCGTCGAGATAGCGCATCATCAGATCCTCGTCGGTCTCGGCGATCGCATCCAGCCACAACGAACGGTACTCCTCGGCGTCGGCCGCCAGTTCCGGCGGAATCTCGTCGAAGAGCACGTTGACCACCCGTTCCAGCTTCTCGCCGCTGCCGACCGGAATGGTCAGCGGGATCACCACGTTCTTGCCGTGATTGGCCCGCATTTTCTCCAGCGTGCCCTTGAAGTCGGCCCGCTCCCGGTCCAGCCGGTTGATGAATCCGAAACGGGGAATCTCATTGATCCGGGCCAGCTTCCAGGCCCGGGCGGTGCCGACCTGGGGACCGTCCACCGCGTCGAGCACCACCAGTGCGGCGTCGGCCGCCCGCATCGCCCCGAAACACTGCCCGGTGAACTCACCGTAACCCGGCGTATCGATAAAGAAAAAGTGATGATCCTGCCACGGGCAGTTCATCACCGAAGAGTAGATCGAACTGTGCTTTTCCTGTTCATCCGGCATGTAGTCGCCGACGCTGGTCTTCTGGTCCACACTCCCCAGCCGCGAGACCGCACCGGACTTGAACAGCATCAGATCAGCCAGTGAGGTTTTCCCGCTGCCGGAGTGACCGGCAATGACAAAGGTTCTGCATTCTCCGGATTTCTTCATGTTCCCACCTTTATGTTTCGGGTTGAAAAATCTCGTCGAGAGCGCACAGTCCGTTCGACTGCCCCCGTATCGATAGTGTAAACCGCCCCCAAACGATTTTCAAATCATTTTCCGGGGAAAAAAGCGTTTTTTTCAACCCTCCTGCAGCGACAGCGTCCATTTCGGCAACCGGGCAAACCGTTCGGCGGTGCGCAACAGCGAACGCTCGGCATATTCGGGGACCGCCACCCGGAAATCATCCCCGAACACCCGCAGCCAGCGCTCCGGCAACGGCGTGTCCGGCCCGAAGAACCCGCCCGCCACCGAACCGGCGATTTTGCCGAAGCAATCGGTGTCGCAGCCCTGACTGACCTGCATGCAGATCGCCTCCTCCGTGCTGCGCGCAAAACGCGCGGTGTTGATCAGCTGCGCACACTCCTGATACAACTGGCAGTGGCCGTACTCCCCGTAGGCGGCGTGAATCTTTTCGTACCCGTCGAGCCAGTCCCGCGCCGAACGGACCAGCGCCATGGCGTTGCGCATCACCTCGGCGAAGTAGCTTTTTGCCGGAACGCAGGCAATGGCGTATTCGTAAATTTCCAACGGTTCCGACACCACCGGCGCCGCCGCCACCGCCGCCGCCACATACATCGAAGCGTACACCCCGGTGAAGCGGTGAGTCAGCGAGGCGTCGCGCCAGCCCAGCGCCGCCGCCAGCGCCGGCAGCCCCGGACAGGCGTAGCCGTAGGCGTCGACCCGGATCGCCGCGCCGCAGGCCTCGTCGCTCGCGTTCCAGCGCGCGCGCAGCCGGTCGATTTCCGCATCGTCCAGCTCCTGCCAGCGGGTTCCGGCGTCCAGCAGGAACTTGCGTTCCGGTCCCCAGGTCCAGCCCACCGGCAGATTGGTCAGCCAGTAGTCGGCCAGCTGCCGCCGGGTGAAATCCAACCCGTATTGTTCCAGCATCCGCAACCCGACCACCAGATAATTGAGGTCGTCGTCGGGGGTCACAAAGCGGATCGTCTCCCGGCAGCAGGTCTCAGCCGAGGGATGCTGCCGCCCCAGCTTCCGCACCAGCTCCGTCGAGAGATAGTCGCGCAGCGGCCACTCCCCGGTCGCCTCGGCCGCGGTCCGCAGCTCCGCCAGCGTCGGATCCACCTCCACGGGCTTGCCCAGCACGCACCCGGCCACCGCGCCGTAGAAGGCGCACCGCGCCCGCTCCCGCGCCTCGGCCTCCGAGAGCTTCCGGCCGATCCGCCGCCGGGTGAAATCCGCCGGACACTGCTTTTGAATCTCCTCGAGCGTTTCGGGTTCGACGTAGGGGTAGTCGGCCCGCCTCGGCAACCGCTCGAGCTTTTCGGCAAAGGCCGCCAGCGCGTCGTAGCTGTCGGGAAGGCGCTTGAGCTCGGTCTGCAGTCCGGCCGTATCCGCGCCCTGCCGATAACGCTGGGCAATCACCTGGGCAAGCACGTTTCTGAGATAGGCAATGGAAGGCAACATGATGAACTCTCCTGTGGTTGTCGGAATTACGGTCCCTGAATGGCCCGGCGGTAGGCCCGGGGCGACACCCCGTAACACTGCCGGAACTGTTTGGTAAAGTAATTGGAATCGGCGAAACCGCACCGCGCGGCCACCTCGGCCACCGGGCCGTGCTCCTGCGCCAGCAGCGCGGCGGCGCGGCGCAGCCGCAGCCGGTTCAAATAGGCCATTGGCGAACTGCCGGTCGCCGCCTTGAACAGGCGCAGAAAGTGGTTGACCGAAAGCCCCGCCAGCCGCGCCAGCTCCGGCAGCTGCCACGGACGGCGGCAGTCGCGTTCGAGCCGACTGAGCACCTCCCCCAGCCGCTCCAGCGCGCCGCTGCGCTCGGGCTGCATCGGCAGATAGTGGCAGCTGATGTAGACGATCAGCTCCAGCAGCGCGGCCAGCGCCCCGGCCTCCATGCCCGGATCGGTCCGCTCCAGTTCGTGGGCCAGGCGCTGCACCAGACTCTCGGCGGCGGCCAGTTCGGTCGGCGACAGATGGAGCCGCTGCCGGAAGTTGCGCAAAGAACGCAGCGAAGGCTCCAGCTGAAACACCACATTGTACCCCGGAATCTTGCGCAGCAGCTGCTGCGGCAGCGGCAGCCGGGTCGGATCGAACTGGACGTTGTACATGCTCACCGCCCCCGGTTCCGGGAAGTAGTGTTCGGAAAAGCCCTGCAGCAGAAACACGTCGCCGGCGCTCACCGGGTAGCTGCCGCCGTTGACCCGCTGCTCGCCGCGGCCGCCGGTGATGATCACCAGCTCGGCGAAATCGTGGACGTGGGGCACGCCGGTCAGGTCGTGGGAGTGCCGGCTCCCGCCGCCGCCCGTTACCGTGCGCACCCCGATCGGGCAGTCGCCCGACCGGAAGTAGTGTTCGCCCCGCGCCTGTTCCGGCTGCCGTTCCACCGCCCGCTCCCGCGCCTCACGGCAGAGGCGGCGTGTAGACCCGGATACCCTTGAGCGGCAGCAGGCCGTCGCCCTCGGCGATCAGCTCCAGGGGGTGTTCCGTGTTGTCAATCCCCTGCGCCAGCAGCGTGGTCGACTCGATATGCGGATCGGCCGCCACCGGCTGCCAGAGGTCGCAGCAGCGGCGGCCGATCTTCCAGGTCACCTTGAAGTTCTCGGGGCACTGCTCCTTGCTGACCCGGGCCGCGTCCTGAACCGCGCTGAAATCCCAGGGCAGGATGGAGAACTGTCCGGAGTTGGAGACGAACTTTTCGGCGGCGGTGCCCTCGCCGTCCGGACCGGTGACGCTGCCGGTCACCGAAAACTTGAAGTTCGAGGAGTCGGCGTTGACCTCGCGGATGGTCATCTCCCAGGACTCCATCACCGGCTTGCCGTGCAGCGTCACCCGGCGCAGCGCGGGCCACCACAGTTTGTGCGCGGTGCTCGGGCGCTCCACATAGTAGACGCCGGGAAATTCGGAGGGGGCACGGCCGTCGATCAACACCCGGGCCGACCCCAGTTTCGCCTCGCGGTCCTTCAGCGCCAGATCGATCACATCCACCCGGTTGCCCCGGAATTTCAGCGTCAGGCGGTCGCCCTTGCGGGTCGAGACCATGCCGCCGTCGCGGACCTCCCAGCCGTCGCCGGACAACTGAATCTCGTCCGCGCCTTCCTCCACCAAACGCCGCGCCTCGTAGTCGCGGACCAGCCGGCTCCAGTCGCTGTTGAACAGCGTGGTGTACTTGAAGTGGCGCCAGACCAGCCGGGTCATGAGCTCGATGCCCTTGTCGTTGAGATGGACCGAATCGCGCAGCAGTTCGACCGGCTCCATCCCGTAGTGTCGCAGATAGGCCGTCCAGTCCCGCCGGACATCGACCAGTTCGCAGTTGTACTTCTGCGCCAGATACTCGGTGATTTTGGCCGAGGCGGTGGCGCCCGAACGCTCCACCCGCTCCAGCTTCTCCTGCCGGTCGAGGTGGTGGGTGTAGGTCAGAATCTCGGCCGTGGTGTACTTCCGGAGGTTGTAGAAGATCCGCTCCAGCTCGCCGCTCCACTCGCCGCCGTAGACGTGAAAAATCACCAGATCCGGGTACTCCTGATACAGATCGTACCAGGCGGTCCGCACCAGACTGGCCGCACCGAAGCCGCCGATCGCCCGGTTGGAGAACTCCACGATCGCGTCCGGATACTTCTCCTGCAGCAGCTCCGCCAGCTTGCCGCTCCAGGCCTGCGCCACGATCGACTGACCATAGGCCAGAATCTTGACCTTGCGCCGCAACTGCGGGGAACTGGTCGCCAGCAGCGTCATGGTCCGCTGAATGCGGGCGCCGTAAAACGGCTCGTTGGGGTCGGGCAGCAGCGGCGGCAGCGCTTCTGCTGCGGGCGCGGCGGGCTCCGCCGCCGACAGCGGGCCGGTAAACACGGCGAGGGCCAGGGCGAGCCCGGCGAAGGTGCGAAAGGAGTTGTTCATTCTGCTTCTCATTTCCGTTAAAAATTCACCCACTTTTCACCAAATGGTGATAAAATACCTTTTTTTGATGATATATTCAAGGAAAATCCCGAAAAAAACACTATATATAACAGAAAAACCGACTCAACACTTGAGCAACAGGAGGTGTAAAGATGTTGATGTTCAATCAGGGCTGCGTGACGCAGCGTTCGGTCCCGTTCTGGACGGTGGGCAATCCGCTGGTCGATCCCTTCGGCGGCGCGGTGCTGCCCAAAATCGACTCGCTGGAGGTGGCCCGAATCATCGCCTGGGCCGCCCATGAGGGCTATTGCGAGGCGACCAGCGCCCACGACGATGACCTGGTGCCGTGGAATCCGGAACAGCCGGAGGACGATCTGGATCCCTCCAGCCCGGTCTACCGCAAACTGCGCGAACTCAAGGCGATTCTGGACGAGGCGGGGCTCTCCTTCAACACCATCACCTGCTCGCTCCACGGCAATACGCTGTTCCGGAACGGCGGCTTGACCAATCCCGATCCCGAGCTGCGCCGGCTGGCCCGGCTCAAGGTCGAGCGGACCATCCGGATCGGCCACTTCTTCGGCGCCAGATACTACACCTACTGGGTGGCGCGCGACGGCTTTGAAGTGCCCGCGATCGTCGACTGGAAGGAGGTCTACAACTGGCTGGCCGACGGTCTGGACCACGTCTACGACTACATCAAGGAGCAGAAGCTCGACAACTACGTCGGCGCCACCGTCGAGCCCAAGCCGAACGAGCCGCGCGGCCAGATGTTCCTCCCGACCAGCGGCCACGCCGTCGGCTTCATCTGCGGCAAACTCAAGCACCCCGAGTTCTGGGGCGTCAACCCGGAGCTGCTGCAGCATGAGAGCATGGCGCTGCTGAACGCGGTGATGACCGTCGGCTATCTGTGCAGCATGAACCGCCTCTCCTTCCTCCACTTCGGTTGCCAGATCAAGGCGCAGTTCGACAACGACTTCCCGCCCCTGATCGGGCCGGAAGGGCTCAAGGAGACGGTGATGATGTTCGTCGCGCTCCGCGAAATCGGCTGGAAGGGCGTGGTCGAATACGACTGCCACATGCTCCGGGCCGAGGGCGATCCGAACGATTCGATCGGCTGCCGCAAGCAGTTCATCAAGGATTCGACCCGGGCGCTGGGCATCGCGCTGGCGCTGGCCGAACGGATCCGGCCGCAGGAGCTGGCCAAGCTCACTCAGAGCGCGGCTGATCTGACCAGCATCGTGCAGATGTGCGCGCTGCCGGAACCCAGGCTGACCCGCTGATTCCCCGCCGTCCCGGGCTCCGGCCCGGGGCGGCTTTTTTCTTGCGCCCGGTTTCCCGCTCCCCAAACTTCAACTCTGGAGGAATCCATGACCCGTCTTGTTTGTCTTGCATTCCTGGCGTTGGGTGCCGTTGCCGCAGCCGCGCCGGTCGAGCTTCAAAAAACCACCGCCGAGCCCGGCGCCGTTCCGGCCGAGGTCGTTTCCGGTCCGGCCGGGAGCCGGATCCGGAACTGGCGGAGCGCCACCACCGAAAAGGCCGAGCCCGGCGTCTTCACGCTGGAATTCGCCCGGCCGCTCCGGGATGCCACTGTCATCGCCTACGACGGCGGCGAGAGCTCCTTCCGGCTCGGAAAGGAGTGGGTGCCGCAGCCGGGCCGCGAAAACTTCCACTTACAGACCTTGCGGCTGGACCGCGCCGCCGAGCCGGTCGCGGCGGTCCGCTTCCAAACCGCGCCCCGGCTGCAGCCCTCCGCCGGCGGCCGGGCCAGCTACCGCGCGGAGCTGCCCTTTGCGCTGGTGCTGGATTTCGCCGCCGACAATCTGGCTCCGGACGCCCTGGTCACAGTCAGCTCCGCCGCGCCGCCGAGCGAGGGCTTCCAGCCCCGGCCCTGGCAGAACCGCCCGGCCACGCTGGTCGACGGCTTTCTGGCCGACAGCGGCAACTTCGCCACCGCGCCGCGCCAGACCGACCTCACCGCCGAAGCTCCCGAATGGCTGCTTTTGAGCTGGGATCAGGAACAGACGCTCCGCGCCGTCGGCCATCTGCGCGCCCGGAACGAGAAGGGCTTCGGCCAGCTGGTTACGGAAATCTACACCGGGACCGGCGATCCGCGTTTCTCCACCGACCCCGGCGACTGGCGCCTCCTGACCGGGGAGTGGCGGCAGGCCGCCCCGGACTTCTACCACTTTGAACTGCTGAAACTCGCCGAACCGGTCCGCACCCGGGGGCTGCGCTTCCGCTCCACCGGCGGCGTCAGGCAGCTGGAAGTCGGCGAACTGCTGGCGCTGGGCGACGCGGCGGCGCGCAAGGCTCCGACCGCGGCCGGAGCGGTGCCGATCCGCTTCCGCATTCCCGACGCGGGCAAGGTCACCATTCAGATCCGCGATGCCGAAGGCCGCGTAGTGGCCAACCCGGTCACCGGTGTGCCGTTCACCGCGGGCGAGCACACCGTGAACTGGAATCTCGACGATGTGCTGGGCAAACCGGTGCTCAAACCGGGCGAATACACCTGGCACGGGCTGTACACGCCGCCGCTGGAGGTGGCGTATCGCTACACCTATTACCCCACGCCGCTGAAACAGGTCGCCTGGCAGACTCCCGACCGCAAGGGCGGCTGGCTGGCCGACCATGAACCGCCGCGGACCATCTGCCGGGGCAGCAACGGCACCATGTGGCTCGGCGCCTTCGCCGAGGCCGGGGACTCCATTGTCCACGTCGACAACGACTTCAACAAGCTCTGGGGCATCAACCGGGTCTGGGTTGCCATTCCCAGCGAGATCTGCACCGACGGCGACTTCTACTACGGCTTGTGCGAGGGCGGCTGGATCGGCGACACCCAGGTGATCATTCAGATCGACCAGAACAACCATCGTGAGCGCAAGATCTTCCAGCGTCCGATTCCCAAGGAGGGGGAGACGGGGGACGATCCGACGCTCCGGCGCGGCATCACCGGGTTCCAGGTGGTGGGCAACCGCGCGTTTCTCAGCTTCGGCGGCGACGACCGGATCCAGGTCTTCGATCTGACCCGGAACCTCGCCGGCGAGAACCGCAACTTCAGCTGGGCCACCGCCTACCGGCAGTTCGAGGATCAGAAACCGACCCTGATCAAGGAGCTGACGCTGCCTTCGCCCGGCCGGCTGCGGCGCTTCGGCGACGGCAAACTGCTCACCACCAGCGGCAAGGATCTGGTGACCATCGACCTGAAGAGCTACGCCGTCGAGCCGCTGGCCCGCGGGGTGCTGAACCACCCGCTGGGACTCGGGGTCGACCCGGAGCGGGGCCGGATCTATGTGGGCGAAGGCGAGCCGCGCCATCAGGTGGTGATCTTCGACGCCGCCGGGAAGGAACTCGGCGCGTTCGGCAAGCCGGGGCGGCGCGAGGTCGGCCCCTACGATGAACACGATCTGGAGGAGCCCTACGGCGTGGAGGTGGACGACCGCGGCCGGGTCTGGGTGATGGAGCACACCAACTACGTCAAGCGGGTCAGCGTCTGGGATCCGGACCGGGGCCGTTGTCTTCAGGCGATCGTCGGCCCCACCGAGTACGGCGGCGGCGGCTGCATCGATCCGGCCGACGAGAACCGGCTGTTCTACGGCGGGCTGGAGTTCCACCGCAATCCGGAGACCGGCGAGATCAAGATCGTCAATCTGATCTACCGCCCGGACAGCAAACGCTACGCCACCTTCGCCGAGGACGACCGCCCGAGCTACGCCTTCCGCACCGATGACGGGCGGCTCTGGTTCACCAGCAACATGCATCCCCACGAGCACGGCACGATCGTGCTCTGGGAGTATCAGCAGGATCATGTCATGCCGGTGGCCGCGATCGGTTCGGCCTACGCGCTGCGGGTGCCGTTCGGCGAGGGCATGTACCGCAAGGGCGCGCCCGACTGGACCGACACGTCCATGCTCAAAAAGCACATCCCCGGCTATCAGGAGGATCAGAAGTTCTTCACCTGGACCGATCGCAACGCCGACGGCTTCATCCAGCCGGAGGAGCTCCGGTTCGGCAAGCTGACCGATCCCTCGGGCAAGCTGCTGACCAAGGCGGGCGCGGGCTGGCTCTGGCGGATGAACCGCTCGTTCGAGACCGCGGCCCACGCCGGCAACAACCGGATGATCTTCTTCAAACCCGAGTCTTTCACCGACCGGGGCTATCCGGTCTACGCGGTGCCGGACCGGACGGTCGCGGGGTACGGCGAGGCCTTCATGCCGGACAGTCAGGGCAATGTGATCGTCCTCGGCGGCCCGATGTCCAGCGTGGCGCCGGACGGCACGGTCAACTGGATCTACCGCAACGACTGGCCCGGACTCCACGCCGGGCACAAGACCACCGCCCGCGGCGACGAACCCGGCGTGCTGATCGCGCCGACCCGGATCTGGGGCATCGTGCCGGTCAACGAGGAGCTCGGCGAAGTGGTGGCGTTCAACTCCAATCTCGGCTGCACCTATCTGATGACCACCCGCGACGGGCTCTACATCGACCGGATCTTCCGGGATCAGCGGGTCGGGCTGCTCTGGAACTTCACCGCGCCGCCGACTCCGGAGGTCCTGGCCGAGACCAGCACCTACGACGAGCACTTCGGCGGCACGCTGCAGAAGGTCCGCGGCAACGACGGGCGCGACCACTACTACTACGTCTGCGGCAAAAATCACTGCTCGGTGGTCGAACTCACCGGGCTGGACCGGATCTGCCGTCTCGCCGGCGGCAAGCTTCAGGTCTCGCCCGAGGCGATCGCCGCCGCCGAGCTGCGCCGCCAGCAGGAGGCGCGCCGGGTCACGCCCCCGAAGAGCTACCTCGTGCCGCGCGTCGCCGACGGCTCCATCAAGATCGACGGCAGCGACGCGGAGTGGGCCCCGGAGCGCATCGACGGCTTCGCCCTGGCCTACGACCGCGACAAGCTCTACGTCTACTACAGCGGCAACGACGACCGTGCGACCTTCCAGAATCACGGCACCAACCCGCTGGAGCTGTTCAAGACCGGCGATGTGCTGGATGTGATGCTGCAGACCAAAGCCGGGCTGCCGCCGGAGCGGACCAGCGCCGGAGAAGGCGATCTGCGGATCAGCTTCGCCATGTTCAACGGCAAACCGGTCTGCGTGGTCTACGACTTCGTGGTGCCCGGCTTCAAGGGCGAGAGCATTCCGTTCTCCTCCCCCTGGCGGACGATCTGGTGCAACCGCGCCGGGATTCTGGACTCGGCCGAGATCTGCGTCAAGCGCGAAGGCACGCGGGTCCGGCTGGAAGCGGCGATTCCGCTCAAGGACATCCACTTCGATCCGGCGGCTCTGGGCGAATGCGCGGGGGATGTCGGCCGGGTGCTGAGCGATCAGAGCGGGACTCAGGTCTCCAGCCGGGTCTACTGGTCGAATCAGAACACCCACATCATGTCCGACCTGCCCAGCGAGGCGGCGTTGCAGCCGAATCTCTGGGGCCGGTTCCGGTTTGAGCGCTGACCGGAAAAGACCGCGGGGGGCGGTCCCGGAATCGGGACCGCCCCCCGCTTTTATCGACGCACGTTACTCCCGGAACCCGAGGCCCCGGAACTGCGCCTCGATCCCGGCGGGTTCCACCAGCTCCGGCAGTTCCAGCAGCCCGGTCGTTTCGCGGCCGGGGACGATCACGCAGGTCCGTTCGAGCTGACGCTCTCCCGGATGCGCGGCCGGAGCCAGTTTGAAGGTGACCCGCCACGCGGGATACCCGTGGACCGTGATCTCCGACACCTCCCGCAGATCGCCGACCGCCACCACCGGCAGCCGGTTCCAAGCCGCCTCCGGACCCGCCACCAGCGAGAACCGCGCCGTCCCTTTCCGGTAGACGCCATGGTCGCCCTGCCAGGTGGCGTCCGGCTCGATCCGCTCCGGCCGCCGGGTCCCGGCCAGCGGCGGCAGCGCCTCCGCCCGCGGGGCCTGCGGCGCGATCGGCGCCGTCGGCCGGAACAGCCGACCGGCCACCTCGTAATCCCATTGCGGCCAGCTCGCAACCAGCCCGTCCGCCGCCAGTTGAACCCGCAGCGCCCGGTTGTCATCCCACTGCGGGAACTCCCGGCGCACCCGCTCGCCGGGACGGACCTGGAAGCGCTCGCGCTGCTCCTCGCGCGCCGGGAACACGCCGCTGGAGACGGTGGCCTCGCCGGCGCAGTTGGCGGTGAACTCCAGCACCGCGCCGCCGCGGCCGTCGCGGCGGAACACGGGAGCTTCCACCAGCGGTCCCGGCCGCTGTTCCTGAATCAGCAGAAACCGGGGATAATCCACCGCCGGGAAGCGGACGCTGAGCGTCCGCCGGTCGCCGCCGGTCACCCGGACCGGCAGCGTGCGTCCGGTCAGCGGGTCGAACAGCGACACCTTCGCCCCGGTTCCCCGGAGATTCCCGAGCGTCAGTTCAAACTCCTGCTCCGGCATCGCGTAACGCTCCGGATCGAGGATGTCCAGCTCCGGCTTCCAGCTGTGCAGCAGATCGCGAGTCATCACATAACAGCCGATGGCGTAGCGATCCTGATCGAGCTGATAGGGCAGCACCACGAAGTCGTCGCGGTGGTAGCGGTCAGGCGCCTCCGGCGTGCCGTTGCCCCGGAAGACCAGACGCGGCTTGAACTCCACGAGCTTTTCGACGGTCAGCGCCCGGGTGGCGGCCAATTCCCGGCCCGATCCGAGCAGGCGGTCGGTCCGCCCGGCGGCGGCAAGCTGGGGGCCGATGGCGGCGCGGACCTCCGGCGTCAGTCGGCCGCCGGTGCGGGCGAGCGCCCGGAAGAACGCCTCCGGCAGCATTCCGAACTCGAAGTCGTTCTGCTTGGGGGCGTAGAAGTAGAGCGTTTCAAACCCCTTGTGTCCGTAGAACACCAGACTGCGCAACATCGCCTTGGCCCCCAGCGCGTGCAGCGCCGGAGCCAGCCGCGGATCGTTGCGCGACAACCCGGTGTGCTCGGTCAGAAACTCGCCGAATCCGGCCCGGTACAAGTTGAATTCGCTCTCCACCATCCGGGCCGGAACGCCGGTCCCGGGGTGAGCGTAGCGGAAGTGGCCGTGGAAGTAGGTCTTCTCCTCCTCGGCGCTGGGGAACGGCCGCAGGTCGCGGATCACGTTTTCGGTCTTGATGCCGAGCGCCGGATACTCCGGCAGCGAGATGCGGTGTTCGGGGACGAAGAGCTGCTCCTGCCAGTTGCGGTTGCCGTCCGCGTCCAGCGGCCGCCCCAGCGCGTTGACCGGCGCGTGCTGCAGGTAGTGCGGCGGCATCGTCTTGCGCGTCACCAGCCCGTTGTCGCTGAAGTTGTCGCGGGGGTTGACCCCGGTGTAGTAGTGGCGGCTGAAGCCCCCCTGCCCCGGCCACATGTCGGTGCCGTTGTCCCACGGGCGCTGGTTGGCGAAGCCGCTGATCACCCGGACGCCGGGATATTCCGCCGCCAGCTCGACGGTCAGCGGCAGAAAGATCTCCGCATCGCACTGCTCCTTCGCTCCGACCCGGTAGCTGGGGAAACTCGAAAACGCCCGCTCCGGTTCGTAGTAGTTGCGCTCATTCAGAAATTCGGAACCGAAGGTGTACTCGTTCCAGACCTCCACGTCGAATCCGGCGTCCGCCGGATCGTCGGACTTCACCAGTTCCCGGATCAGTTTCAGCGTCTGACGGACGTAGTTGCACCACCCGGCAACGGTCTCATCGGCGGCGGGATTCGGGTCTCCGTTCTGGAACCGGTTGCCGGCAAAGGGCTGATATTTGAGCTCCGTCAGCTCCAGTTTTCCGGTCGGAAGCGCCTTGGCCAGCGGCCGCGACAACTCGGCCAGCTGCGACCCGTCCGGCTGCGGCGTCAGCCGGGTGATCAGCGGACAGGCCGTCGCATAGAACTGCCCCCGGAGTCCGGTGTAACCGATCCGGAGCGGCTCGGAACTCCGCAGCTTGAGCTGCCGCGCCCCGGCCGGGGCCGGTTCCAGCAGCTCCGCCGTCCGGCCCCGCATCGGACACGGTGCCCCGGCGTTGGCGTTCAGCAGAATCAGCGGTCGGATTCCGTTCTCCCGGAACTGCCGGAGCGTCATGGCCAGCCGCTCGCGCAGTCCCGGATCGATCAGCGAATCGTCGTCGAAGCGATAGGATCCCCAGCCGATCTCGATCCGGCCGTTGCGGAATCCGGCTTCCGCCAGCACCTTCAAGGTGGCGGCGCTCTCCGCTTCCGGCAGCAGATACCAGTTGAAGCCGCCCACCTCCCGGTGGCGCCGTCCCGGCCAGGTGTCCAGATAGGAGCGCCAGGGGAGCAGATAAAAGGAGATGCGGCCGAAGGGGATGTTCTGATAAACGTAGTCGACATAGGGGCCCGACAGCGGGGCCGAAGCGGTTTTGCCGTCCCAGTCGCCGATGCCGGGCGGCGTGTTGACTCCGGCGGTGCTCTTCCGGGCCGGAGGCAGTCCATCCTTCGACTCGTCGCTCAACACAATGCGGTTGACGCCGAACGTGACCTTCCCGTCCTTGCCGCCGATCGCCCAGCCCGAACCGATGGTGAAGGTGTACTCCCCCGGCGGGGTGAACGGCCGGTCGGTCACCGCCGTGGCTTCGCCGTTGCAGCGGATCGTGTACACCCGGCGCACCGTATCCAGCCGGAACTCAAAGGCGTACCGGCGATTCAGCTCCGCCGGGAACAGCCGGACTCCGCCTCCGCCCTCGGGATTCCACTGGAAGTGGCGGGGTTTGCGGTTCTCGCCGACCACCGTGATCATGCCCACGCCGGGGACCCGGAAGTTGCACAGCGTCTCCGCCCGGTCGCCGGGCGCCGTGTAGGCCAGCAGCGACAGCTCGAATCGGATGGTCAGCGTACCGGTCACCGCTCCGCAGCGGAACTCCAGCACCGGCGGTCGCCGGGAACTGTCCTGAATCCGGAACTGCAGCGCCAATCCCTCCAACCCGGGGAGCGACTCCGCCACCGTGATTTCATCGGGAGCGTTGACCTCCAGCCCCGAGGGCAGATCGGCGGTGCCGCCGGGCACCCGCTCCGTCCGGCCCGGCGTCTGCCCGACCGTTCCCGGATCCAAGTTCAGTCGGAACAGGTCCGCCCCCGATGCGCTCAGCATCAACGCCAGCCCGAACCCGAGACCGACCGGTTTCCGGAAATTTTTCCACATGCTCCACCCTCCTGCTGCTGTTTATCGCTCAATGGACTTCAAACGACAGATAGTATTGCCGCCGGTCGTAGCTGTTCTCCTGGGCCTTCATGGTGTAGACATGCAGCCCGCGGGCCAGCACATTCCGGCTGAAATCGGGGTGGCAGTTCTTCTCGTCGAAGCCCCACCAGGCGGTGCCCCCGCCGGTGTTGACCCCGAACAGGGCATCGCCGTCCGACGGCAGTTCGTATTTGAAATTGTCGGCCACAATCCCCAGACTGTTGGTCCCGACGGTGAGCACCGTATTGGCCGGCACCAGCCGATCGAGGTTCAACGCCTTGTAGGCGTCCTGCTGATTGTTGGCGAAGAGCTGGCGATAGCTGCGCCGGGCGTGCTGAAAACCATCTCCGATATCCGCATAGGAGAGGTCGAACGGACAGTTGAAGTTCTTGTTCCGAAACGGGCGATCCCGTTCCGCGCCGCCCATCGCCTTCTGGATCGTGTAGTCCCAGCCGCCGGTCCAGTAGTCGCCGTTCGCGGTGGCGGTCGGCGGCAGATAGTTGTTGCGGTAGTCGTGGCTGTACAACCCGACCCCCAGCCCGATCTGCTTGAGCTTGTTTTTGCAGGCCGTGTCCTTGGCCCGGTCCCGCGCCTTGCCCAGCGCCGGCAGCAGCATCGAGGCCAGAATCGCGATGATCGCGATCACCACCAGGAGTTCGATCAGCGTAAAGGTTCTTCTCGTCATAACCATTCGCACCTCCTCAATATTTCGGCGATTGGATTCGGACTGCCAAACCCGGCGCATGCGCCGCTTCCTTAATTGTAGCGGGAAATGCGGCGCGGAGCAAAAAAAAATCCCGCTTTTCCCCGATATTTTCCGGAGCTGAGGCGGGACGACTGTACCTTTTTCTATCAACTGATCGCATGCGACGTTGACAGCACGCCGTTCCGATGCTATTTTCCCAATCAGATTTCAAACCATCCAACCGGGAGTTCACCGTCATGACGCGAAGAACCGAATCGGTCAAAGCCGCGCTGCGCAGCCGGATCGAGCGCCGGGAGTTCGGCTTTATCGACACCCTGCCCAGCATCCGGGACCTGACCGACCTGCTCAAGGAGTCCTATCATGTGGTTCATCAGGCGCTCAAGGAGCTGGAGCGGGAACAGCTGATCACGGCCCTGCCGCGGAAGGGCTTTCAGGTCCATCCGGCGGCCTTGAACACCGCCGCCGGAACCGGCGGCTCACCCGAACAGGTCGAAGTGGTCTTCGCCGAAACCTGCTGGTGGCAGACCGGGTACTGGTGCGAAATGCTGCGCCGCTTCGAGGCACTGCATCCGAAATTCCGGGTGCGGCCCCGGTTTCTGGCCGCCGACCCCGCCGACCAGCTGCTGCTCCATCTGCACGCCCGGCGGGGCAATCCGGTGGTGCTGGTGCAGCCGCCCTTTGAATTCGTCCGCCGGTGGCGCGCCTTCATGCCGCTGCCCGAAATCGAACGGGTGCTGGGGCACCCCCTTTTCCCCCGCTCCGAACTGCTGCCCGAACTGCGCGACAATCTGATCACCGATCTGGTCCCCTACATTCTGCAGCCGCAGTATCTGTTCGTGCGCTGTTCGCGGGGTCAGGTTCCGGACACCTCCTCCTGGGAACGCTTTTACCAGTCGTTGCGGAGCTTGGCCGGGCCTCATTCCTTGCTACCCCCGGGCACCATGCTGCTGCTCGAAAAACTGGGACTCGCCGCCCCGCCCCCCGACTCCGAACTGGAGCCGCGCACCACCCGGCTCTACCGCCTGATCCACTACGCCGCGGAGCAGCAGCTCTACGAATTCGGCGCGCCCGGGGTGGACGATTTCGACCTGATCCGGAAAATTCTCAACGGCTCGGTCTCGGCCTTCATCCGCAACAGCTTCTACCTCGGAGCGCTGGGACCGGAGCTGCGCCGCCACCGCATCGAGATTCTGCCGATTCCGCCCGGCGGTCAGGAGGGCGTCCCGGCCTGCTGCGTCTCGATGCTCGAAGGCGAGTGTACGCCGGGCGCCGCGGCCTTTTTCCAGTTCGTGCTGAGCGAAGAGAATCAATGCGGCCTGATGCGCGCCGGTCTGGGCATCTCCCCCTTCCGCCACTACCGCCGGAAAGTCCATACCGCGCCCGAGGAGTATCCTCCCCGGCTCGACGCCGTCATCCGCCGTCTGGAGAACGCTCCGCCCGGCAGCCTCCTGTTCTCCACCCCCAGCGAGCACGAACCGCCGCGCCGTCTCGCCGCGCTGCTCACCGACCGGCTGATCCTCCCCCTGCTCGGCGGTCACGACGTGTCGCTGCCGCCGCTGCTCGAAGCGATGCGCGGCTGCTACGCCGAAGACCGGAACCGGCAGCAGCTCGACTTCCGCCGGGAACAGCTGCTCCGCGGCTGAAAATCGATCAACTGATAGAAAAAGGAGCCCGCCCTTGAGCACGCCCCCGCCGCGCAGACCGCACTTCCCGCTTTTTTGCTGGCTTTTTGCGGAAAACGCGGTATACTTCCCAGCGAAACGCAAGTCCGGGAGCAGGAGTGACCATGAGTGAACAACCGTCGACCGCCACCACCGAAGTGATTTTTCCGGGCCGGGTGGAGCTCGAATTGCGACAGTCCAACGGAGTCTTCGAGGGGTTCGGCGCCGTCCGGGCGGCGGGCGTGCCGCTGCGCGACGGCGCCGAACCGATCCGTTTTGAACTGACCACACCCAACGGGGTGGAGCTGATCCATCCCCGGCTGTGTGAACAGCACCGGGAACAGGCGTGCCACCGCTTCGTCTTCACGCTGGAACGGCGGGAGGGCGGCCCCATGGAGTACATGCTCCACAGCGTCCGCCCGCGCCGGAACCTCCGGCGCTTCCGGCCCCCCCGGCCCGCGCCGGAGGCCCGGCTGGAGCTGGAACTCCGCCCGGCGCACCGGGAGCTCGGCGCCTTCAGCGCCGACGGCTTCTCCTATCGCTGGCGCTACCTCAATCCCCCGGACCCGATCTTCCGGATCACCGAATACGGCAGCTGGGAACCCGGCGGTTCGGCGCTCGGCTGCGAATTCCGGTTGCGGAACTGCTTCGTGCCCTCGCTGGTGGAGTTTCACTCGCCGGAGGACTTCTACTCCAGCGAGTGGTATCTGCCCGGCTGCCGCAATCCGAACATCTTTCAATTTCTGCCGTTTCAGACCGAACTGCAGGGCTTCACCTTCACCTCCGGCGCGGCGGGCACCGTGCTCAGCTGGTCGCCGCAGGTCACCCACCTGCGCTCGCTGTTTGAAAAGGAGCGCGGCGAAAACCGGATCCGCCACTATCACGAATTCTGCGGCGACCTCGCCGCCGACTTCCAGACCCCCGCGTTTGAGATTCTCTTTGTCCCCGGCGCCCTGGCCCTCCATCAGCGCGACAACCTCTACGAGGCGATGAAGGAGCTGGTCCACGAGACGCTCCACGCCGAGCTCGGACTGCGGCGGGAGCGGGTCTCCAGCTACGGGGTGGTCGAGGAGTGGACCAACGCCGATCTCCGGCGCTACGCCGCGGAAGCGGTTCCGGCGCTGGCCGCCTGCGGCGTCCGGAAAATCTTCACGCCGAGCCACTTTGAAAACAACATGAACGTCTGGGGCGTCTCCAACATGTGCTGCACCGTGGACTACCGCGTAGCCCCCGGTGTCGGCGAGGAGAGTTTCAAGGTTCTCTGCGCCGCCTGCCACCGTTACGGCATCAAGCTGGAGATGTGGGCCAACACCTCGATCTCCACGCTGAGCTGGATCTTCGACCAGCGCAACGGCCGCCCGGGCCGGATCAATTTCCTGCCGCGCGAAGGCTCCATCATGGAGGCCCTGGACCAGGCGACGGATCCGTTCGTCCGCAACCCCTCCAACGCCCTCGAGGCCGACCACTACACACCGGTCTTCGCCGTACTCAATCTGCGCGATCCGGCGGTTCGCGACTACTGGCTCCGGCAGTGGGGCTATGCGGCCCGGGAACTGGGACTCGACGGCTTTTTTCTGGACAGCAGCTTCAATCTCTCCAGTGACAAATTCCACTGGATCCAGAACGCCGGGAGCACCAGCCCCGGCGGCGCCACCGCCGACCAGACCGCGCTGCTCGGCTTTTTCCGCCCGGCTCAGCCGCCCCCCGCGGCGATTCTCAGTCAGTATCGCGCCCACCTCGAACTGATGCGCGAGATGCAGCGTCTGGGCTACGATTACTGCACCGAAGACCTCGGCGTCTTCGGCACCCACCGCCACGGACCGGGCATCGAACTGCGGTTGAACTGTCTGCCGCTGTGGAGCGAGTGCTACGCCCAGTTCGAGCCGGAAAAGATCATCGCCGCCGGCGACGATCCGGCCCGGGTCTTCTTTGAAGGGCTGGCCTGCCGTTTGATGTGGACTTTGTTCTGGGACCCCGCCACCGGCACGGTGGGCTTCCACCAGCCCGAAGCCGGGAAACCCGCCGCCCCCTGCCCCCCGGCACCGGAACAACTGGCGCTGCTGGCCGCCTTCAATCTGGCGGAACCGGAGATGCGCGGTCCCCGCGAAATTCTGCCCGAACGCAGCGCCGTGGTCTATCACGGAGAGCACGCCACCGTGGTCTGGGCCTGCCGCGATCTCGACTGGCCGTTGCCCCCGGGGGCGCGCTTGGTGGAACTGCCCTCACTTCACGAAGTCACCCCGCCGCTGCGGGCGCGCCGGGTCTACCGGATCGGCTGACGCCGTCTCATCGCCGGTGCCGCCGCGGAGGCGGAGGCGGCGCCGGATGATGCCGCGGCGGCGCGTACCAAGGCGCGGGCGGCACCACCACCGGCGGCGCTACCACTACCGCCGGTTGCGACACCATCACGGGCTGCTGCACCACCGCAGGTTGCGACACCACCACGGGCTGCTGCACCACCGCCGGTTGCGACACCACCACCGTCGGCTGCAGCACCGATTTCACCAGATTCACGATCGCCGCGGCGTTCACGATTCCCTGATTCGGTTCCGGATGTCGCTCCGGACCGCGCGCCAGCGCCTGACTGCCGCTGAACAGCACCAGCGCACCAACTCCCACCAACCAGATTTTTCCGTTCATATTTTACCACCTTTCTGCGGGTCGATGTTTTCCAACCCTGTCCGAATAACGCCGGGAAATTACAAAAATTGTCCGAATATATAAAAAAACCGAATTATCAGGAATCCCAACACTCTTTTTTCTCATTCCCCAAACTTGCACTCCGGTGATTCGGCGATATAGTGAAGAACAACGAGACCGGAGGGAGGCCACCGGTCTTACCCGTAATCAAAAGACCGTCAGCCAAACATGGAGCAATCGGATCATGAGAACTTTGTCCTACCGTCACACCGGCGTGTTCGACCGCTTCCGGTTCGGAGCCGCCTACTACCCGGAACACTGGAGCGAAGAGGAGCGGCAGAGCGACCCGGAACGGATGCGCGAGGCCGGAATCGATCTGGTCCGGCTGGGGGAATTCGCCTGGGATCTGCTGGAGCCGGAGGAAGGGGTCTTCGACTTTCACTTTTTCGACCGGGAGATCGAACGGTTGCAGCGGGCCGGGATCGACGTCATTTTCTGCACCCCCACCGCCGCGCCGCCGCGCTGGCTGACCCGGAAACATCCGGAATTTCTGCGGCTCAACGCCGCCGGTGCGTTCATGCAGCACGGCTCGCGCCAGCATGTGTGCACCACCAACGCCGGATTCCGGGAGTATTCACGGCGGATCACCGCGCAAATCGCGGAGCATTTCAAAGCTCACCCGGCGGTGATCGCGTTCCAGACCGACAATGAGATTCATTGCCACTTCGACTACTGTTACTGCCCGGCCTGCCAGCAGGAGTTCCGGAGCTATCTGCAGAAGAAATACGGTTCGATCGACCGCCTGAACCGGGCCTGGGGCACCGCCTTCTGGGCGCAGAGCTATCGCGATTTTTCGGAAATCGAACTGCCGAAAGATCAGGCGCCGACCTGGCCCAATCCGGGCGCCATGCTCGAACTGCGGCGGTTCCACGCCGCCATGGCGGCACGTTATCAGCACGAGCAGGTGGAAATCCTCCGCGCCGCCAATCCGCGCTGGATCATCTTCCACAACGGCCTGATGGGGGTGGTGGACTACCGCGGAGCGTTCGGGCGCGATCTTGATCTGATCGGCTTCGACTGCTACCCCGGCTTCGTCTTCGACGCCGCCCGGCGGCCGGTCCGGCACGCCTTCACCCTGGACCGGGCGCGGGCCATCGACGGCAACTTCATCGTGCCGGAGCATCAGTCGAGCTTCGGCGGTCAGAACGGCTACGTGCACGCCACGCCCGAACCGGGCGAGCTGCGGCAGCAGACCTTCCGTTCGATCGCCCACGGCGCGGACAGTCTGCTCTACTTCCGGTGGCGGAGCTGCCGCTTCGGAGCCGAGGAGTACTGGGGCGGAATTCTCGACCACGACAACCTTCCGCGCCGCCGCTTTTACGAGGTCGCGGGCATTGCGCGCGAACTCCAGGCGCTGGCCCCCTATCTGCAACGCAGCGAGGTCCGGACCGAGGTCGGCATCGCCGCCGCCGACGCCGACGCCGAAGCGGTCCACGCCATCTATCCGATGGGGTTGCCCTCGCCCGACGCGGTGGCCGAGGAGCTGCACCGGGCGTTCCACCTGCGACACTACGCGGTGGGGCTGGTCCACCCGGAGGACGACCTTGCGCCGCTGAAGCTCTACTTCCTGCCGCACTGGGAACTGGTGTCGCCGGCGGCTGCGGCCAATCTCCGCGGCTTTGTCGAGGCGGGCGGCACGCTGGTGATCGGCGCCCGCTCCGGCAGCCGGACCGCCGACAATCAGATCATCGCCGAGCCCCGGCCGGGCATCCTGACCGCGCTGGCCGGGGTGACCGTCGAGGAGTACGGCAAACTGATCGCGGGCGATCCGCATTCGCTGCAGACCGTGGAGCTGAACGAGCAACCGGTCCGGGCCGAACACTTCTACGAAGTGCTGATTCCGGAGGGCGCCGAAACCGTCGCCTGCTGGAACAGCCGCTATCTGGCCGGGAAACCGGCCGTTACCGTCAACCGGCTCGGCCGGGGGCGCGTCCACTACGTCGGCAGCTACCTGACCGGCCCGTTGCTGGAGGCGTTGATCCCGCTGCTGAGCGCCGCCGCCGGGCTGGAACCGGTGCTGCCGGGTTTGCCGGAGGGGCTGGAGGTAATCGAGCGCCGCTCGGCGTGCGGCCGGCTCTTCTTCGGACTGAACAACACCGAGTCCACGCTCGACGCCGATCAGCTGCCGGGGCGCACCCTGGTCGGCCCGGAGGACGGTCGGCTCGCCCCCTACGGCGTCCGGATCACCGTGCTCCCCGCCTGAAGTTTCATTCCGGCGGGAAAAAACCCGGAGCGGCGTTTGCAACCCGCCGCTTCGGGTGTATATTAATAGATTCATGATGAATCCTCTAGCGTCAAGGAGAATAGGTACGGCATGATCATCAAGACCAGAGCGTTCCCCCGCGCGGCCCTGATCGGGAATCCGTCGGACGGCTACCACGGCAAAACCATCGCCTTCGTCTTCCGCAACTACGCGGCGGAGGTGGTGCTGTACGAGAGTCCGGAACTGGACCTGCTGCCGTCGCTCCGCGACCACAGTACCTTCGCCAGCCTGGAGCATCTGTGGCGAGACGTCAACACCTACGGCTACTACGGCGGGATCCGGCTGCTCAAGGCCGCCATCAAACGTTTCTACGACCACACCCGGGAACAGGGGATCGAGCTCGATCGGCGCAACTTCACGCTGCGCTATCAGACCGATATTCCGAACCGGCTGGGGCTGGCGGGGTCCTCGGCCATCGTCACCGCCTGTATCCGGGCGCTGCTCGAATTCTACGGGGTGGCGATGACGCCCGCCCAGCTGGCCAATCTGGTGCTTTCGGTGGAGCGGGACGAACTGGGCATTCCCGCCGGACTTCAGGACCGGGTGGCGCAGGCCTACAACTACCCGGTCTACATGGATTTCGACGAACCCTACATGGCACGGCACGGCGTCGGCAACTACCAGCTGCTGGAGCTGCCGCCGGAACTGCCGGTCTACATCGCCTACCGCACCGATCTGGCCGAGGGTTCGGAAATTCTGCACAACCGGCTGCGCGAGGATTATCAAAGCGGGGTGCCGTGCGTACTGGCCGCCATGCGGGAGTGGGCGGACTTGACCGATCAGGTCCGGGAGGCGCTGGAACGGCAGGATTTCGACCGGCTCGGGCCGCTGCTGAACCGGAACTTCGACCTGCGCTGCGAAGTCTGCGGCGGCTCGGTCAGCACCAAAAACCGGCAGATGGTCGAGCTGGCCCGGTCGGTCGGGGCCTCGGCCAAATTCACCGGATCCGGAGGGGCGATCATCGGCACCTACCGCGACCAGGCCATGTATGAGGAACTGGGCCGGGTGCTCCGGGCTCATCGCATCGAGCTGATCAAGCCCGAAATCGTGTACCAGCTGCCGGAGGGGTGCGCATGACCGTCCCGCCCCCCTGTCGCAAAGCGGTCATTCCGGCCGCAGGCTTCGGAACCCGGTTTCTGCCCTTCACCAAGGCGGTGCCCAAGGAGTTGATTCCGCTGGTGGACAAGCCGGTGATTCAGTATGTGGTGGAAGAAGCGGTGGCCTCCGGTCTGGAGGAGGTGCTGGTGGTGCTCAGCACCGGCAAGGAAGCGATTGCCGACCACTTCAACCCGGCTCCGGCGCTGGAGGCGCGGCTGAGCGCCGACGGCAAGGAGAGGCTGCTGACCGAAGTCCGCGCTCTCAACCATCTGGCCCGGATCCACTACGTCTACCAGGCGGAACTGAACGGACTGGGCGACGCGATCCGGTGTGCCGCCGCTTTCGTCGGGAACGAACCGTTTGCGGTGCTGCTGGGCGACACCGTGCTGACCGGAGACGACGGCCGGCCGGTTACCGGCCAGCTGCTGCAGGCCTACCGCAAAACCGGAGGTCCGGTGGTGGCGCTGGAGGAGGTGCCGCGGGAGTGGACCCGCCGTTACGGCGTGATCTCCGGCCAGAGCGCGGACGGAGCGCTTTACGAACTCGACTCCCTGGTCGAGAAACCGGCGCCGGAGGAGGCTCCGAGCAATCTGGCCATCGCCTCGCGCTATGTGTTCACGCCCGACCTCTTCGCCGCGCTGGAGCGCACCCCGCGCGGCAAAGGCAACGAGATCCAGTTGACCGACGCCATGCTGCTGCTGCTGCGCGAGCGTCCGCTCTTCGGACTCCGCTTCGCCGGTCGCCGCCATGACATCGGCGACAAATTTGAATTTCTCAAAAACACTGTAACCTTTGGGCTGGAACGCCCGGAATTCCGCGACCGCTTCGCCGCCTTTCTCCGCGCCGAGCTCAGCAAACTGGAAGGATCCGATTTTGTTTAAAGGACTCAAGAAGACCATTGCCGGCTGGTTCAAGCCGCAGGTTCCCGCACCCCGTCAAACTCCGAAATCACACCGCCAAGCCGAAGTCGCGCCCCGCGCCGCCGAGGGCTCGGCCAAACCGCCCCGGGTCACTCCCGGCAGCGGCGGTTTTCCCCCGCCCGCCCGCCAGTTCCGGGCGCCGCGCAAAGCCCGGGCCGTCCCCGCCGAACCGAAAGCCGCCAAAACTCCGGCTCCGGAAAAACGGAAGCGGCCGGCGCGCCCGGCTGAACTCAAATCGGTCGCCCCGGCCGAGGGCAAGACCCGGTTTCTCGATCTGCCGCTGCACGAGGATATTCAGTTCGGTCTGCAGCAGCTCAACTTTGAATACTGTACGCCGATTCAGGCGCTGGCCATGCCGCACCTGCTGGCGGGGCGGGATCTGGCGGGCAAGGCCCAGACCGGAACCGGCAAGACGGCGGCCTTTCTGGCGGCGGCCTTCACCAATCTGCTGAACCATCCGCGACCGGTCGCGGCCAAGCCCGGCTGTCCCCGGATGCTGGTGCTGGCCCCAACCCGGGAGCTGGCGATCCAGATTCACAAGGACGCGGAGGCGATCGGACTCTTCGCGCCGCTCAAATGCGTGGTGGTGTTCGGCGGCATGGATCACGAAAAACAGCGCCGGGAACTGGAGCGGGAGATCGACGTGGTAATCGGCACGCCGGGCCGGGTGATCGACTATTCGCGCGGCGGCTCGCTCGATCTGTCCCGGGTCGAAATTCTGGTGATCGACGAGGCGGACCGGATGCTGGACATGGGCTTTATCCCCGACGTCAAACGGATCGTCAGCCAGCTGCCGCGCAAGGGCGAGCGCCACACCATGCTGTTTTCCGCCACGCTGGACGAGAGCATTCTGCGTCTGAGCTCCGGCTGGCTGGCCGATCCGGTCACCGTCGAAAGCGAGCCCGAGCATCTGGTCGGCGACACCATCGAACAGATTTTCTACACCGTCTCGCGCGACGAGAAACTCGCGCTGCTGCTCTACTTTCTGCAGCACGGCAACTACGACCGGATTCTGGTCTTCGGCAACCGCAAGGACGTCAATCTGCGGCTGCAGCACGATCTGGCCAAATACGGGGTCCAGGCGCCGATCCTTTCCGGCGACATCGCGCAGGAGAAACGTATCAAGATTCTGGAGAAGTTCCGGACCGGTGAAGTTCGATTGGTCATCGCCACCGACGTCGCGGCCCGGGGTATTCATGTGGACGACATCTCGCTGGTCATCAACTACGATCTGCCGGAACATCCGGAGGACTACGTCCATCGGATCGGGCGCACCGGTCGGGCGGGTCATTCGGGCAAGGCGATCAGCTTTCTCTGTGAGTACGGGGCCTACAACCTCGACGGCATTGAAAAACTGCTGAACGTCCGCTTCCCCAGCATTCTGCCCGAAGAGGAGATGCTGCGACTGCCGCCGCAGGTTCCGGTAACCGAGCGCCCGGCGGTGGACCGGAAGCCCGAAGAGCGCGGACGTTCGGGCCGACCCCGGCGCAGCGGTTCGCGACGACGTTGAGGTGCTTTTTTCGCCGACCGGCTCTTGACAGACCGGAAATCACGGGGTATTATAGGGATTGTGCTCCGTTTTCCGAACAGATTTTTGGCATGAAGGAAAGATCGACTTGGTGAAAGGATCCGGAAATAAGTTTCGGTTGATCGGGCTGGCGGCCATGCTGACCGCTCTGGCCGGCAGCGCCCACGGCTTGGATTTGAACTTCGACTTTGACGACTCGGTCGGCGTCGGCGATCTCAAGAAAATCGACGCCGATCACTGGAACGTGACCGGCAACAACATCGTGGTCTCCGGGAATGTTCATATTCCGTTCGGAAGCTACGAGATTTTTGCCGACCGGGCGGTGGTCAACATCGAAAACAAGGACATCGAAGCCATCGGCCACATCGTGGTCTACAACAAACGGAGTGCCACGGCAAAGGTCTCCGCGGCGGAGCTGGGAGCGCTGCAAAACCGCAGCGATCTGGCCATCACCGTGGGGCAGATCACCACCGATCTCTTCGGGAATCAGAAGATCGGCATCCGCTATGATCAGCTCGGAGACAGCATCCGGGCCCAGCGGCTGACCGGGAATTTGAGCAGCGGGTATCTGAGCTTCGAGGAGCTCGAAGGGAGTTTTTCGGGGATCGCCTTCAAGGCCGACTCCGGATACCGCAAGGCCGACGGCATTCTGGAGGTCCAGGGGGTCACCGTCTCCAGCTGCAACTATCTGATCGGTGACAACGCACACTATTCGGTCTCCTGTTCCCGGGCCACCCTGACGCCCCATGACTCCATTCCCGACAGCGGCCTGTCCGGACTGAACCGGGACAAGAGTCTGTACACGATCTTCGGCTACAACTGCACGGTGAACGCCTACGGCATCCCCCTGCTCTGGCTGCCGGTCTTTTACAAACCCAAGGATGAAAATCCCGGCCTGTTTCGGATTCAGGGCGGCAAAGAGAGCAACTTGGGTTACTTTCTGCGGCTCACCAAGCGCTTCGATCTGACCGACTACCCCTACTCCAGCATCAAGCTGCGGGGCGATTATTACACGGAGCGGGGTTTCGGCGGCGGCGCCGACGTCGATATTCTGACGGAGAACAGCAAAACCTTCATCAGCGCCTACGGGATCTACGACAATCACCCGTACCGGAGCGTCGATTACTGGGACGACCGCTTCAAAATCCCCTATGAACGGTACAAGTTCCAGATCAGCAACGTGACACACATCACCCCCCGGCTCGACTTCCGCGGGTCGTTCAATATGCAGAGTGATTACTACTTCACCTACGATTACGAACGCTACAGTTTCAACAACAACCCGCAGACTTCGACCTTTGCCGCGCTGGAGCAGCAGTTCGATCACCTGAGCGCCGCGTTGTACGTCCGCCCCCGGGTCAACGACTTCTACACCGTGGTCGAACGGCTGCCGGAGTTCCGGATCGACGTACCGCGCCAGGAGATTCTCAACACCAACGTGTACTATCAGGGCGAATTCAGTATGGACTACCTGCGGATGCGCTGGCGCGACTACGGTCGCAGCCTGCCGCCCTTCATCCGCCGCAATTCGCTCAAGGATTACGAGACCTTCCGGCTGGACACGGTCCACTTCCTGTACTATCCGTTCAAGCTGCTTGGGATCAACATCATTCCGCGGGCCGGGTTCCGGCTGACCGAATACTCCAACTCCTCGGAGCGGAAGATCTCGCCGGAGGAGCTCGAGTACATGTATTTGATGGACAAACCCGAAAACTCCTTCAAATCGATGATCACGCCGAACTACGACAACGACGGCGGCAACCGCTTCCGGTTCGTCGGCGAGATCGGGGTGGAGGCCACCACCAAATTCTACAGTACCTGGCAGGACATCCGGGTTCCGCTGCTGCGGCTGGACGGGCTGCGGCATGTGATCGAACCCTATATCAACTACACCTTCATCCCCAAACCGACCGAGGACCGGGACCACCTCTTCGCATTCGATGAAATCGACCGCATCGAGCGGCAGAACTTCATCCGGCTGGGGATGCTCAACCGCTTGCAGACCCGCTCCGGAGATTCGATCTCCAACTATCTGGTCATGGAGAACTACTGGGACTATCACTTCACCGCCAACAATGGCTTCAACCATGTCGGGGACTTCTGCACCAAGCTGACCATGACGCCGCTGGAAGGCTTGCGGCTGTCTACCGAATTTTCGATTGACGCAGGCGGGAACAACGAGCCCTATGAGCAGCCGATCACCCGGCGCGGCGAGGAGATCAATCATCCCGGGCTCAACCTGCGCTGGCTCAACTACTGGAATGTGATGCTCACCTACGAGCCGGTCAAGGACTTTGTCTTCAACCTGAGTTACGACTATCAGAACAGTTACGCCTCGCCGGCCGCCTATTCGATGGGCAGCAGCCTCTCCTCGATTCAGGCCGGAACGATCTTCGACAACTACTATCTGGATCCGTCGCAGACCATCAATTTCGGCATGCGCTTCCCGCTGACGCCGGATCGCCGGACGTTCGGCGCCTGGCGCATCTCCTACGACTTCTACGAAGGAGGAATCACCGACCTCGCCTTCAGTCTGACCCGTCAGTTCCACTGTCTGGAGGTGGCGCTGGAGCTGGAGTTTGAACGCGACGACGACGAGGGCGATCACTACTACAACACTTCGTTCTACGGCACGGTCTATCTGAGCAATCTGGCCGGGCCGCTGCAACAGGCGCAGAGCAATTTTCTGAGCACCGCCCGGCAGCACCTTTACAATTGAAACACTGGAGAGCAAGATGTATATCGTAACCGGAGGCGCGGGTCTGATCGGCAGCGCGGTAATCTGGGGCTTGAATCAGCGCGGAATCGACGACATTCTGGTGGTCGATCACCTGGGGGAATCGGAGAAGTGGAAAAATCTCCCGCCGCTGCGTTTTGCCGACTATCTGGAAAAGGGCGAATTCCGCGAACGGCTGCACGCGGGGAACTTCCGCCAGATCAAGCTGGAGGGGATCTTCCATCTGGGGGCCTGTTCGGCCACCACCGAGCGCGATGCGAGTTATCTGATCGACAACAACTATCATTACACCTGCGAACTGGCGCAGTTCGCGGTGGAGCATCGGGTCCGGTTCCTCTACGCCTCGAGCTGCGCCACCTACGGCGACGGCAGTTGCGGCTATCGCGACGACGAAAGCAGTCTGGAACAGCTGCGACCGCTGAATATGTACGGCTACAGCAAGCAGTTGTTCGACCTCTGGGCCCGGCGGGAGGGGTTGCTCGAGCGAATCACCGGCTGCAAATTTTCCAACGTCTACGGTCCCAATGAACTGCACAAAGGGGAGATGCGCAGCGTAGTCTGCCGCGCCTTCGAGCAGATCACCGCCGAGGGCAAGATGCGATTGTTCAAATCCTATCGCCCGGAGTACGCCGACGGCGAGCAGATGCGGGATTTTCTGTACGTCAAAGACGCCGTGGACATGGTGCTGTTTCTGTTCAATCATCCCGAGGGCTTCGGGATCTACAACATCGGCAGCGGCCGGGCCGAGACCTGGAACGCGCTGGCCACGGCGGCGTTCGAGGCGCTGAACCGCCCGGTCCGGATCGAGTACATCGAAATGCCCGAATCGCTGCGCGGCAAGTACCAGTACTACACCAAGGCCGAGCTGGACAAACTCCGGAATCTCGGATACGACCGCGAAGCGACCAGCCTGCGCGACGCTGTCCGCGACGATCTGGTCCATTACCTGCTACCCGGAAAACATCTGGGGGATGAGTAGTAATCCCGACCGCGCCGAACGGGTGCTGGCTGCAGCGCACCGGCTGTCCGGCCTGATCGAAAACGGCGACTGCTCGCTCGACGATGCGTTGGACCGGGAACTGGCCGAACCGGAGCTGCGCCGTACCGTTTCGGATCTGCTGTTGACCGGGTTCCGCCGTCGTCGCGCCCTCGAATGCGCACTGGAGCAGGCCACGGAGCAGCGGCCCCGGGGGCGGTTGCGCCGACTGTTGCTGCTGGTTCTGACCCAGACCCACTTCCAGCACGGAATAGCGCCGCAATCGGCGGTGAATGTGGCGGTGACCTACCTCAAACGTCGTCATGGCGACCGGGAGGCGGCCTTTGCCAATGCGGTGTTGCGCCGGTGCGCCTTCGCCCCGTTGCCGGAGGTGGACCTGCTGCCGCCGGAGCTCCTCCGGCGCTGGCGGAAACGGTATTCGCCCGGGACCCTCCGCCGGTTGGAGGAGCTCTGGCTTACGCCGGCGGAATTGACCGTCCGGCTCTGCGGGGAAACCCCGCTCCCCCCGGACTGGGAAGTGATTGCACACCCCTGGCTCGGGCCCCTGCGGTTCGCCCGGATTCCCGATCCGGCGGCGTTCTGGCGGGCGCCGGAGCTGCTGACTCGCGGGGCCATCTATGTGCAGGATCCGGCGGCGGGAGCCATCGCCGCATTGCCCGACTGCCGCGGCATACGCCGCATGATCGAGCTCTGCGCCGCGCCGGGGGGCAAGGCGCTCTGCTACCGGGAGTTGCTGCCGAAGGAGGCGCTGCTGGTCGCGGCCGATCGATCGGCCCGGCGCCAGGAGTTGACTTGCGACAACTTCGCCCGGCGCGGTCTGCCGGTGGTGATCGAAGTCGGCACGCCCGATTGCTGGCGGGCGCGGTACGGCCAATTTGAGCTGGTGACCGCCGACGTGCCCTGCTCCAACACCGGGGTTTTCCGCCGCCTACCGGATGCGCTCTGGCGGTTCCGGGAATCGGATCTGGCCGCCGTCACGGCGCTGCAGCGGGAGATTCTGGAGGAGGCGGCCGCCCTCACCGCGCCGGGGGGCCAGCTGCTCTACTCGACCTGCAGTCTGGAGCCGGAGGAGAACTTCCTGCAATCGCGCGCCTTTGAGCGCCGCCATCCCGAATTCCGCCCGCTGGCGGAGCTGCAGCTGCTCCCCGACCGCGATCGGGACGGAACCTACGGCTGCCTCTGGCGCCGCAGCGTGTAGAGCATCGTCAGATACTGCCAGATCACCCGTCCGGAGAGTTTGCTGCGTCCGTAATGACGCAGTCCGAAGGTGATGCCGTACTCGGTCACCCGCCAATTTCCCGGCGTCTGCTTGAGCAGCCAGAGCAGCTCGAGCATGATCTTGAACCCGCGCGGATTCAAGCGCTCGCGCACGCTCAGATAGGCCTCGCGCCGAATGGCGAAAAATCCGGACATCGGATCGCGCACCTGCACCCCCAGCAACCAATGGGCCAGAAACGTCGCCGTGCGGCTGACCAGCACCCGGCAGGGGTTCCACTTTTCGGCGAAACCACCGCCCTCGACATAGCGGGAACCGACGACGAAATCGTGCTCCTCCGCGGTCCGGAGCAGACCGGCCAGATCCTTGGCGTCGTGCTGCAGATCGCCGTCCATGCAGCAGAGGATCTCGCCGGCGGCAAGATTGAAGCCGTGGACGATGCTGGGGCTCAGACCGCGCACCCCGGGATTGCTCTCACCCCGGACCCGGGGGTGGGTTTGCGCATATTCACGGACCACCTCCAACGTCCCGTCGGGGGAGTGCTCATCGACCACGATGACCTCGTAATCTCCGGGCAACGCCGCCTCGATCGCCTCCAGCAGGCGCACGATATTGCCGCGCTCGTTGAGCGTCGGCACCACCACGGAGTATTTCATAACTTCCGGTCCGAGGAGTTTTGCGGCAACGGCAGTTCGGACTCGGACTCAAGCACCGGGGTCCCGTTCTTCAGTTCAAAATCGACTCCAGGCTGAGCCTCCAGGCCACCGATGACCAGCACCCGTCCGGTTTTCGCATCGCGGATCAGATTCGGAGCCCGGCGATCGTTCTTGTAAAATTTCTGGAGCTCGATCCGGCCGTCCAGACTGACCTGCAGATGGCGGAAGATCTTCGGCGCCACCGGCAGCAGCAGATGGATGTTGCTCAAATTGTCCACCTGACACTTGAACCCCTCCATGCCCAGCTCCCGCCCGACCCGAAGCACGGCGTAAACCCGCTTGGCGTCCTCGATCACCAGATAGTAGTACTTGACCGCGCCGTCGGTCATCCGCTTCAACCGGTAGCTGCGCTCCTCGATTTTCCGCGACCGATCCTGATTGAGCACATCGGGCTTGCCCACCGTGGTCTCGTAGACCACGACCCCCGGATTGACTTCAAACCGGACATCGTTGGATTTGAACATGTCCTTGAGCAGCGGATGCGAGATATAGGCGTGCCCGCTGTAGCGCCCGAGCTGCGGCATCGGGTAGAAATTGCTGACCGGAATCAGAATTTCCCGGGTCTCACCGGGATCCAGCACAAAACCGGTCAGCGGCAGTTCACTGGGCGTGGCCAGCGCCACTTTCCGCCGATCCGGCCCGATCAGGTCGAACTGCAACTTGCCCTGAAGTTTGGGATCTTCCCCGAAAACCAAGGCCTTCCCGGTATCGTTGCGGAAGGTCACCCGGGCGTACATCGGCTCGTACTGCAGATAGACTTTCCGATTCATCTCCAACTTCATGCCGACCTGGGCCTGCGCGGCCACGCTCCCCAGCAGGGCGAACAACAGACAACCGGCCCACCGCCGGCTCCACCAAGCTTTCATGTCACAACTCCCGTTCTGATTTCCGACATCCTATACTGTACCCGCCCGGTCGAAAAAAAGCAAGTCGGCGCCACTCAACCGCCGATTTCCGCCTCCAGCCCCGACTCGGCCAGCGCCTTCACCCACACTGCGACCTGTTCCCGGGTCGGAGCCTGCCAGGACTCCGCTTCGCACCGCAGCCCCAGCGCCCGGTATTTCGGCAACCCCAGCTGATGCAAACGCAGGAACTCCATCTTCAAGGGGTGTCCCGCCGGACGCCGCGCCCGGAGTTGCAGCATGAAGTTCGTCAGCAACGTCAACTCCTCCGGCACGAAATTCTCCTCGGCGATCAGCGGCATGCGCAAATGCAGCGGCACCGGCAGCGCCGCCGCCGCCGTCAAATTGGCCAACACCGGAGCGTTGTCCACCCCGGTCAACCGCCGGTGGCGGGCGGGCGCCAGACACTTCAGATCGCAGATCAGGTAATCCACCGCCGCCGCGGCCGCCGCGAAACCGGCGGTGGAGGCGTTGCTCTCGAGCGCGGTGGAAATTCCCTCTTCCCGCAACAGCTCACAACACCGCACCAGTTCCGCCGCCTGTAACGTGGCTTCGCCGCCGCTGAAGGTCACCCCGCCGTTTCCGCCCCAGACCGAGCGCTTGGCTGCCGCCTCGGCGACCAGCTCCTCCGGCGTCGTCTCCCGCCCGCACCACTCGAAGGCCCGGTTGTGCCAGAGCTTCAGACAGGGCCGCTCCGGACACCGGGCGCAGCGGCTCCGGTCCAGGGTCTCCCCCTGAACCGCACCGTTCGGGCAGCTCTCGGCCGCGAACCGGCTCTTTTCCGGATAAAACAGCATCTCCGGGGCCGCCGACAAACTTTCCGGATTGCCGCACCAGCGACAGCGGAAGTTGCACCCCTTGCAGTAGAAGACCAGCCGCCGCCCGGGGCCGTCGAAATTCTCGCTCCAACCTTCGGCAAAGAGAATCATGCCCGCCCCCCGTACCAGAGGGCAGCCAGCGCCGCGCCCGCCGCCGCCTCTTCCCGCCGCCCGGCCACCACGCAGGGCAAACCGAAACGACGCTCCACAAAGGCGGTCAGCAGCGGACTCTTGCGCACCGCGTTGCCTCCTGCGCAGACCCGGGCCAGCCCGGCGCCCAATTCCGGCGGCAGCATGGCGGCCAGCTCCTCGACCATGCCCTCGGCCACGCCGCGCGCCAGATTGCCGGGGGTGAAGTTCTCCACCCCGATTCCGGTGACCGCGCCGCGCAGCTCCGGCTGCAACCGGCTCCCGGCGAACCGGGTGTCCACCGTCAGCGGCTGCTCCGCCGCGGTGGCCAGCCGGTCCATCACGGCGTAAAGCTCGCCGTCGGCGGGGCGGGTTCCGGTGAAGGCCTGAAGAGTCTCGGCGAAGAAATCCTTCAAAATCGCGTAGGCCCGCCCCCCGCAGAGCGAGGCGCCCACCAGCAGAAAGGTGCCGTCCGGCAGCGGCCGGGTCTCCAGCCCCGGATGGAGCCGAAACTCCCGGACGGGCAGCGAGATCTGCCCGCCGGTCCCCAGATTCAGCAGCACGCTGTCCCCGCTCCGGCCGCAGACGCCGAGGTAACCGGCCTGATTGTCCCCTACCGGCGAATGGACCGCCACGGAGCGACTCAGCCCGAAACGCGCCGCGTACTCCGGCCGCAACCTTCCGAGCACCCCGGCGCTGGGCCGAATCTCCGGCAGCACCGAGCGCTCCAAGCCGAGTTGCGCCACCAGCTCCTCATCCCACCGGTTGCACCGCACATCAAAAATGCCCCAGCTGGCGGCGCAACTCGGCTCCGAGGCCGCCACCCCGCAGAGCTCCGCCGCCAGATAGTCGGCGATGCTCAACGCCCGGAGCCCCCGCTCCGGCCGCAGCAGCGCCAGCGTGGCCCCGCCGTAACCGGGATGCAGCAGACAGCCGGTCCGCGCCTCCGGCCAGCGCTCCCGCTCCAGACCGGAACAGAGCTCCGCCGCCCGCTGATCGCACCAGGTGATGAAGTTGCTCCGGGACTCCCCGTCTCCGTCGGTCAACACCACGCCGTGCATCTGGCCGGAAAAGGCGATCCCGGTCACCGCGGCAGGGTCGATCTGCCCGCACAGCTCGGCGAGCAGCGTCCAGGCCAGCTCGCGGATCCGCCGGGGATCCTGTTCGTGGCGACCGGGAGCGAGTCCCGGCACCGTGCTGTCGTTGGGGACGGAGACCACCGCCAGATTGCGCTCCGACTCCGCCTCCACGGCCACCGCCGCCAGTTTGCTGGTCCCGATGTCCAGTGCCAGTTTCACTTCACTCATCGATAGGATTCCTCGAGAATCGCAATCACTTCGTCCCGATCCAGCGTCTTCCGGTCGAGCTTGAACAAATTGCCCATGGTGGCGGCCGCGTTGTCGGCGATGGCCGCCAACTCCTCCTTCCGGACGCCGTACTCCGACAAGGCGATCTCCGCCACCCCGCATGCCTGCTGCAACCGGCGCAGCCCGGAGACCACATCCTCCGCCCCCATGGCCCGGGCCAGTTCGGCGCAACGCTCCGGCACCGCCGCCTCGAAGCGCCGCCAGTAGGCGATCGAAATTGCGATCAACGCCGCCCCGTGCGGCAGCTTGTCGTGGAACGCGCTCAGAGCGTGCGCGATGGAGTGCTCCGACGTGCAGCAGGAGGTCGCTTCCACCATGCCGGAAAGGGTATTGGCCAGCGCCACCCGGGTCCGGGCTTCCAGATTTTTTCCGTCGTGCACCGCGTCGGCCAGCGCGCCGGAGACCAGTTCCACACTCTTCAGCGCGAAGAGGTCGCTGAGCGGATTGGCCACGGTGGCGATGTAGCCTTCCATGGCGTGAAAGAGCGCGTCAAACCCCTGAAACGCCGTCAACTGCGGCGGCACCGTCAGCATCAGTTCGGGATCGACGATCGACAGCCAGGGGAAGGTCTCGGTGCTGCCGAAGCCGATCTTCTCGAGCAGCGTCTCGTGGGTCACCACGGTCCAGGGATCGGCCTCGGTCCCGGTTCCGGCGGTGGTGGTCACCGCGATCACCGGCAGCGGCGCCTTGACCAGCGCCTGCCCCAGTCCCGAGCCGCCGGTCACATAGTGCCAGTAATCACCGGGATTGGTCGCCATCACCGCGATCGCCTTGGCCGAATCGATGGCGCTGCCGCCGCCGAGTCCGAGCACCAGATCGCACTTCTCCTGCCGGGCCAGGGCGGCGCCCTCCATCACCTGCTGCCGCAGGGGGTTGGGCTGGACCCGGTCAAAGATCACGCTCTCCACCCGATTCCGCCGCAGCAGGTTCACCACCCGGTCCAGATAGCCGTTGCTCCGGACCGACTTGCCGGCGGTAGTCACGATCAGCGCCTTGCGCCCGGGCAGCGGAAGTTCTCCGAGCAGTTCGAGTTTCCCCGCTCCGAAGTGAAGCCGGGTCGGGATGTAGTAATCAAAAGCCATCATTTTTCCTCTCCTCCTGATTCCGACTGCGGCGACCGGTCTTCAAGCCCACACGGCTCGGTCCGGACTTCAACCGCCTCAATATCGATAATCTGTTCCCCCGGCGGCGTCTCGGCCGAATAGGCGCGCGAGCGCTCCGGATCCGGCGTCGGAGGCGGCGGCGCCGCTCCCGTCCGGCGATAAAAGACCCGCGGCGGCTGCCCGGTCAGCGCCGCCCAGAGATAGAGAAAAGGCGCCGCCAGCAACATCAAGCCGAGGGTGAACGCGCCGATCAGCAACGCAACCAGGCAGCCCAGCAATCGAAACAAACCGTTCATGGTGCACACTCCCAGAGTTTCCGGTTCACCCGGAGCGCCTCGTACAGTGCGATCGCCGCCGAATTCGCCAGATTCAAACTGCGGTGGAACGTCCCGGACATCGGAATCGTACAGAGTTCCCCGCGATAACGCTCGTAAAATTCCGGCGGCAGACCGCTCGATTCGCTGCCGAAGACCAGAAACGTCCCCGGCCGATAATCGCAATCCCAGTAGGCCCGCCGCCCCCGGGTGGAGAAGAAGAGCAGCGGCGCCCCCGGATTCTGCTCCAGAAACGTCTCCCAGTCGGCGTAGCGCCGAAGATCCAGATGCGGCCAGTAATCCAGCCCGGCCCGCCGGACGAATTTGTCCTCCAGCGAAAATCCGAGCGGTTCGATCAGATGAAGCCGCGTATCGGTGGAGACGCAGAGCCGCCCGATGCCGCCGGTATTCTGCGGAATCTCCGGGTGGACCAGAACGATGTGAAACAACGGCTCAGCCATCCGCCCTGCCCTCCTCCTCCGGTCGCGGTCGCCGCCGCAGCCGGGCCGCGAACATCTGGTCGCAGTCGGCCTGCCCCGGCAGCACGTTCATCATCCCGGCGGTCGGCGCCCCGGTCAGCGGATGGGGGAACGGGTCCGGGGCAAAGTCGGCATGAGTCGCCAGAAACTTTGCAACCACCTCCTCGTTCTCCGCCGGGAAAATCGAGCAGGTGGCGTAGATCAGCACGCCGCCGGGCCGGACTCCCCCCGCCGCCGCGGTCAGGATCTCCAGCTGCAACGCCGCCAGACCCGGCACCTCCTCCGGTCGGAAATGCCAGCGCCCGTCGGGATTGCGCCGCCAGACCCCCGAACAGCTGCAGGGGGCGTCCACCAGCACCCCGTCAAAACGCTCCTGCTGCCGCCGCCGCAGCGCCTTGCCGTCCCAGGCCCGGGTCTGAATATTTGGGAAACCGGCCCGCCGGGCCCGGCGCCGCAGATCCTCCAGTTTATAGTCCCGCACATCCGCGGCGACCACCGTCCCCCGGCGCCGCATCAACTCAGCCAGCTGCAAAGTCTTGCCGCCGGCTCCGGCGCAGGCGTCCCACCAGCGCTCCCCGGGGCGCGGATTCGCCACCAGCCCGATGGCCTGCGAAGCGAGATCCTGCACCTCGAACTCGCCGCACCGGAACGACTCCAGCGTGAACAAATTGACAGCGGGCTCCCGCACCGCCAGCGCGCCGGGCACCGCGGATTCGGACTCCACCGACAACCCCTCCTCGCACAGGGTCCGGGCCACCGCCGCCGGCTCCGCCCCCTGACAGCGCAACCACATCGGCGGCCGCCGCCGCAGCGCCGTCCGCAACGCCTCGAGCGGGAAATCGGGAGCCGTCAGCTCCGGCAGCCAGTCGGGAGTCCAGTCGGCCGACTCCGGTTCCGGCAAGTTCCATTTCCGAGCCCACGCGGCGGCCCGCTCCTCCGGGGTGGCCGCGACCGCATGCGGCTCCGCGGCACAGCCCAGCTCCCGGCGTCGAAGCTCCGTCACCAGCGGCAGAAATTTTCCCTCCAGCTCCAGCGCCCCGGCCAGCAACAGAGCTGCCTCTTCCCGGGAACACTTCCCGCCCGCCTCCAACTCCCGGCGCCGTTCCGGCGGCAATGCCCGGCACAACACGCCCCAGTGTCGGAACAGGCCGAACACGCCTTCACTGAGAATTTTCCGATCCCGCGCTCCACACTGGCGGTGTTCACGGAAAAAACCGCCCAGCACCCGATCGGCCGGCCGGGACGCGCCGAAGACCTGCGCCAGAACATCACCGATCGTCATCAGCAGGAACCGGAGTTGCCCCGAACGCCAGACCTCCTTTTCACCGCGGGCGGAGACCTTTTTATCGACTTTTTTCAGGTTACATGGTAAATTTTTCATAAATAATTGTATTTTCTCCCGAATCCCACTTGCTTTTTCGGGAAATATGCCCTATATTTAAAAAGTAGCGTTGTTCGGGTCTCGATGTTCAGGTGACGGTGATGCGCCGTCGTCCGGTTCCGTCGAGGTGCTGTTCCAGTTTTTGCGACCGCTGATTTCCGGGTCACCCCCCCTCCCAACGGACCCGATTTCAGCGGTCGCTCTTTTTTCGTTCCGACTCAGTTCGTAATGCGTCTCAAACACCAGAATCTCCCCCACCAGCAGCGTTCCGGCCAACGCCGCCACCACCAGCAGTTGCTGATCCGGAAGACGCATCGTCCGGAACCGCCCGAGCGTCAGCACCGCCATACACCCCAGCAGCGACCCGGGAAGGGTCAGCGGCGTCTGCGGATAGGCCAACCGATCGCGGTACAATACCAGCCCCAGCAACAGAATCACCAGCAGAGTCACCACCCGCAACACGTCAATCAGCAACCGCCGGAATTGACGCTTCCGCCAGCTGCCGGGCTGAAACAACTCCGCCAGCCCCAGGGCGATAAACGGGATTGCCGGAAACAGCGAACGGAATCCGAGCAGACCGGCCGCCCCTGCGATCACCGCCGCCGTCGCCAGCGTGGTCCCGGTCAACCGCAGAAACTCCGCGCCCAGCAGCAGCGCCGCCGTCAAATAGAGCACCGGAGAGGGCTCCCGGGCCAGCGTCACCACGCCTCCCGCCGCGGTGAATGCCAGCGTGAACGCCGCCAGCCTCCAGTTTCGCCGCGCCCCGAGCTGCCAGCTCAACGCCAGCACCCCCGCCGCCGCCAATACGTTGCCGAGGAATCCGCCCAGAGTCTCAAAACGCGCCGCGGGCACCCGCCAGTTGGCGCCCAGCAGTACGGCGGAACACAAGCCGACCAGCAACGCCCCCCGGAGCTGTTCAAACCCGAATCTGCCCATGCCCCCGCACCAGATACTTGTAGCTGGTCAGTTCGTCGGCACCCATCGGACCGCGGGCGTGGATCTTATCGGTGGAAATGCCGATTTCGGCCCCCATTCCGAACTCGCCGCCGTCGGTGAAGCGGGTCGAGGCGTTCCAGTACAAAGCGGCGGAATCGACCCGGGCGAAGAACGCATCGGCCAGCTCGGGACTGGTGCAGACGATCCCGTCGCTGTGTTTGGAGCCGTAATGGTTGATATGGCGCACCGCTTCGGACAAACCGTCGACCAGTTTCACGGTCAGAATATAATCCAGATATTCGGCGTAGTAGTCCTCTTCGGTCGCGGCCCGAGCTTCGGGCGCGTAGGCGAGGAACGCCTCGTCCCCCCGGAGTTCGACCTTCCGCTGCCGCATCCGTTCCAGGAACGGGGGCAGGAATTTCGGTGCCACCGCCCGGTCCACCAGCAGCGTCTCCAGCGCATTGCAGGCGCTCGGACGCTGACATTTGGCGTTCTCCACCAGATTCACCGCCATCTCGATCTCGCAGTCCGGGGCGATATACAGATGGCAGACCCCCTTGTAGTGCTTGATCACCGGGATGGTCGATTCGGCCATCACCGCCCGGATCAACCCCTCGCCGCCCCGGGGAATCACCAGATCGATATACTGGTGCATTTTCAGCATCAAATTGACCGCCGTCCGCTCGGTCCAGGGCAGCAGCTGCACCGCGCCGTCGGGCAATCCGCAGTCGCAGGCGGCCTGGTTCAGAATCCGGGCGATCACGGAATTGGAGTGGAACGCCTCGCGACCGCCCCGCAGAATGCAGCAATTCCCGGCCTTGAGACAGATTCCCGCCGCATCGCTGGTCACATTCGGCCGGGATTCGTAAATGATGGCGATCACCCCCAGCGGCACCGAGATCTTCTCGATCTCCAACCCGTTGGGCCGAACCGTCCGGCTCAGCACCCGGCCCACCGGGTCTTCCTGCGCCGCCACCTCGCGCAGACCGCGGGCCATGCCGTCGATCCGGACATCATCCAGCCGCAGCCGGTCGAGCAGCGCTGCGGACAGACCGGCCGCCGCGCCGTTCTTCATATCCAGCCCGTTGGCCGCCTTGATCTCTTCGCGCCGGGCTTCCAGCGCCGCGGCCATCGCCTCCAGACACCGGGTCTTGTCGGCCGCGGACATCACCGCCAGTTCCCGCGAGGCGGCCACCGCCCGTTCGCCCATCGCCTGCAGCTCCGACTGCATCTGCTCCAAACTCAACTCTTTATCCATGTTTGACGCTCTCCAGTGGTGTCCCGGACCGGCGGGGCACCCCCCAACCGACGAAACACCGGGTGAAATATTGTTCAATCTCCCGCTCCGTCCAATGATCCGGAAACGGCGGACAACTCACATACCGCGCTGAACCTTCCGACGGCACCGCTGCCGACTCGGGAGGAACCGCCACCCGGTGCCCACCGTACAGCACGGCGATTTCACCATGCTGCCGCAACAGCGGCGGCGGACAGGTTCCGGGATCCACCCCGGCCACCGGCGTCCCGCGCCGAACCAGTTCCCGCGCCAGCAGCAGATGCTCCTCCACTCCGGCAAAGCCCCCCGGCTCCGCCAACCGCAGCACCAGCGACAGCGCCGCCCACTGTTTCTCCGGAATCCGCCGTCGAAGCTGTTCCAGGGCGATCAACCCGGTCAACACCTGCGGCAGCGTCCCGGAGACCAACTCCGGAGCCAGCCGCACCGCCCGCTCCCCGATCACAAAACTCTTTCCGGCGTACTGTGCCGTCAATTCGTCGGACACCGTCCGGACCCCGTCGTTTCCGTTCCGGCACCAGGCCGGCCAATCCAGCTTCAGCACCGTAAACCCGGCTTCGAGCGCCCGGAGCGCCCCCGCGACCGACGTGATTCCCGCCGCCGAGACCGCATAACCGCCGCGGACTCCGGCGGCGAAGACTCCGACCACCGGCGGGACCAGCAATCCGGCGTCCAGCTCCGCCTCCGGGATTGCCCCCAGCACGGGGAAGACCTGGAATGACCGGGCACTGCGCAGCAGACCGGCCTCCGCCGCCCGGGTACTTCCGCTTAACTCCACCACCAGCCCGGATTCCGGCAGTTCCCGGGGGCGGGTCCAGGGGAAAGCGCGTTGCAGCGCCGGCACCTTCGCGCGCTCCGGCGCGACCAGCAGGCAGTACCCGGCTTCGGACTCGAACCACTCCCCGGTCAGCCCCGCGGGCATGGACCGCCGATTCGGGGCGAACACCGCCCAGCGCACCCCCGCCGGTCCGCGGACCGTCGCCACCGCCGCCTCCCCGACGATCTGCACCGAATCGGGCTCCACGGACCACCCGGTCAACGCCTCCGCGCACTTTTGCCGGAACTGTTCAACTGTCATCTCGTCACCTCGCCTTAAGGTAACGCCGAATGGTCCCGATATCAAGCCCCGAGCCCGGTTTCCGATCAGATTTCTTCGATTCTTCCCGACTCCGGCTTGAAAAGCCGTCCGCAGCCGCTATCTTGTCTCAGGACAGCGACGGCATTCAAATTTGCGAAGGGGTTGGAGCATGAGAAAGAAAATTCGCTGGGGCATCATCGGACCGGGCGTTATCGCCCATCGTTTCGCGGCGGCGTTGCGCGGCGTTCCCGACGCCGAACTGGTGGCCATTTCGGCCCGTTCCGCGGAAAAGGGCAAGCAGTTCGCCGCCGAATTCGAGGTTCCGCTCCGCTTCGATCATCCCGAGGCGCTGGCCGCCTGTACCGAGCTCGACGCCGTCTATGTGGCCACCCCTCACCCGCTGCACTACACCGGAGCACTGGCGGCGCTGGAGGCGGGCAAGGCGGTGCTCTGTGAAAAACCGATCACCATCAATGCCGTGCAGCTGCGCAAGCTGATCGAAGTCGCCCGCGCCCGCCGGGCCTTTCTGATGGAGGCGATGTGGACCCGCTTTCTGCCGGTCACCCGGCAGGTGGTTCAATGGCTGACCGACGGAGAGATCGGCAAACGGAAGATGATCTACGCCGACTTCTGCTTCAGCTGCGATTTCAATCCCGACAGCCGGCTGTTCGCACCCGAACTCGGCGGCGGCGCCCTGCTCGACGTGGGAATCTACCCCCTGAGTTACGCTCAGATGCTGGCCGGCAATCCGGAGAGCGTCTCCGGCGCGGTCGCCTTTGCGCCCACCGGGGTCGACGGCTGCAACGCGCTGCTGCTGAAGTTTCCGGATCAGACCTTGGCGCTGCTCTCCAGCGCGATCCAAAGCCAGAGTTCCAGTCCGGCGCGGATCTGCGGCACCGAAGGGGAGATCGTCATCCCCGACTTCTGGTCGGCTCAGTCCGCCTCGGTGATCCGCCGCGGCGAAAAGACCGCCGCGCTCCATTGCGAACACCCCCACCGGATCAACGGCTTTGAATACGAGATCGAGGAGGTGCAGTTGCGCTTGCGAAACGGCGAGCTGGAAAGCCCGATCATGCCGCTGGCCGACAGCTTGAAACTTCAGGAGATCATGGACCAGCTCCGCGCCGACTGGGGACTGCACTACCCGGGCGAATAGGCGTCGGCTCCGCTCACCGGTAGTTCTTCAACTGCGCATAGGGCAGCGGACCGCCGAAGAGATCGAGCGCCGAGCCGACGGTGAAGTCCACCCGGCCCGCGCCCGCCTCCCGGATCTGTTCGAGCTCCGTGAGCGAAGAGATACCACCGGCGTAGACCACCGGTCGCGGCGAGGCGGCCAGAATCCGCACCAGCTCCAGATCGACCCCGGACTGCCGCCCCTCCACCTCCACGGCGTGGACCAGATACTCCGAACAGCTCGGAGCCAGTTCGCGCAGCAGCTCCGGTGTGACCTCCAGATCGGTGAACTTCTGCCAGCGGTCAGTCACAATCCGGTAGGCGCCGCTCCGACGCCGGCAACTCAGATCGAGCACCAGCTTGTCGGCCCCGATCCGGCGGCACAGCTCCTCCAGCCGGTCGCGCCGCAGCTCGCCGCCGGAGAACACATAGCTGGTCACGATCACCCGCTCCGCCCCGGCCTCCAGGAACCGTTCCGCGTTCTCCGGCGTAATCCCGCCGCCCAGCTGCAAACCGCCGGGATAGGCCTGCAACGCCCGCAGCGCCGCCTCGGTGTTGCCGGGACCGAGCATGATCACATGTCCGCCGGTCAGGCCGTCACGCCGGTAGAGTCCGGCGTACCAGGCGCTGTCCAGTTCCGACTCGAAGTTGGTCTGCAACCGCTCTCCGGAGTCGGTCAGACTCGACCCCACGATCTGTTTGACCTTGCCGCCGTGCAGATCGATACAGGGGCGGAACCTCATTTTTCGATCACCTGTCCGGGCCGGGTCTCGCTGTTCGCCGGAATTCGCCGTCCCGGGAAGATCGCGGTGTGGATTCCGGTGTGAACGTTCTCGCCGATCACCGCGCCGAACTTGCGCCGACCGGTCTCGATCAACCGGTCGCCGATCCGCCAGCGATGGTTCTGACCGTCGTGCCGCAGATTGGAGGTCACCGTACCGGCGCCGAAATTCACCCGGCTGCCGACCACCGAATCCCCGACGTAACTCAGATGTCCGACGCTGACCTTGTCCTGCAGCACCGAATTCTTGATCTCGACCGCCTGCCCGATATGGCAGTTGTCACCGACCGAGGTGTTGCCGCGGATGTAGCAGTTCGGACCGATCTTGCAGTTTTTGCCGAACACCGCATTCCCTTCCACATAGACGCCGGGCAGCATCACGCTGCCCTCGCCCAGCGCGACCACGCCGTCGATGGTGACTCCGGGCCGGATGGTCCCTTCGATCCGATTTTCGGTCATCGCCCCGACCAGCTCCTCGTTCAGCTTGAGCAGATCCCAGGGATAGGTGATCATCCGCGACTCGGGGTCGGGCTCCACCACCTCCGGCTCGCCGCCGCCGCGAACCACCAGCCGGGCGACCATTTTTCCCGCCACCCGGACTTCAAAGCTCCGACTGCTCTCCGCAAAGCGCCGCCACAGCTCCGCCGAGGGCCAGAACTCCGCCACCAGCTCCAGCTCTGCCCCCGGATTGAGCGCGGAAGCCCGTTCCCGGTGCCAGTCGGCAATGGTTTTGCCTCCGATTTTCAGCACGGAAATCTCGGAGGTCAACGGCAACATGGTCTCCAACACCGCGGAATAAATTTTGATGCTCATGCCAACTCCTTCGCCGCCTGGGCGCACAGTTTATCGCTCCACTCGCGCACCAGTTCGGCCGACTCCGACTCGACCAGCACGCGCATCTTGTTCTCGGTTCCGGAGTAGCGGACGATGATCCGTCCGCTCTCCCCCAGCGCCGCCTCGCCCCGGGCGATCAGCTCCGACAGCCCCGGCAGCTCCGCGATCGGCGCCTTGCGTCCGACCTTGACCGAACGCAGTTCCTGCGGAAACACCGTCATGAACGAAGCCAGCTCCGAAAGCCGCCGGTTCCGCCGCTTGAGCAGCTGCAGCACATGCAGCGCCGACAGAATTCCGTCGCCGGTGGTTGCGTAGTCCATGAAAATAATGTGTCCGGACTGCTCGCCGCCGAGGTTGAAGTTCCCGCCCCGCATCCGCTCGATCACATACCGGTCGCCGACGTCGGTCACCTCCACCTTGATTCCCGCCTCGCGCATCGCCCGGTGCAGCCCGAGGTTGCTCATCGAGGTGACCACCACGGTATCCGCGTTCAACCGCCGACTCTGCCGATAATCCAGCGCCACCATGCCGATGATCCGATCGCCGTTGACCTCCTCGCCGTGCTCGTCGCAGAAGATCACCCGGTCGGCGTCGCCGTCCAGCGCGATGCCCAGATCCGCGCCGTGCTCGCGCACCAGCCGCCCCATATTCTGAGGATACAGCGCGCCGCACTCGCGGTTGATGTTGAGCCCATCCGGCTGCACCCCGCACTCGATGACCTCAGCTCCCAGTTCCCGGAAGATCAACGGGGCGATCGAATAGGCCGCTCCGTTGGCACAGTCGAGCACGATCTTCATGCCTTTCAAACTCATATTGCGGATCGAGCTCTTGGCGAACTCGATATAGCGCCCGCGGGCGTCGTCGATCCGCGTGGTCTTGCCGATCAGTTCGGGAGTGATGTGCTCGCTGTTGAGCTCGCCGCCGAGGATCTGCTGTTCGATTTTGAGCTCGGTCTCATCGGGCAGCTTGAAGCCGTCGGAGGCGAAGATCTTGATTCCGTTATCACTGGCCGGGTTGTGGCTGGCCGTGATCATAATGCCGCAGGCCGCGCCCATCGACTTAGTCAGGTGCGCCACCGCGGGGGTCGGCATCGGCCCCACCGCCAGCACATCCATGCCCATCGACAGCAGACCGCTGGTCAACGCGCTTTCGAGCATGTAGCCGGAGCTGCGGGTATCCTTGCCCAGCACCGCCCGCAACCGGGTACCCGGTACGGCGTCGCGCCCGAAAACCTGTGCCGTGGCCTTGCCGACCAGCAACGCCAGCTCCGCGGTGATCGGATAGTGGTTCGCCTGACCGCGAATGCCGTCGGTTCCAAATAACTTCTTCATCAACTCTCCTGTAGATACGGGTTATGGTTCTTCTCGTAGCCGACGGTGGTCGCCGGACCATGCCCCGGATAGAGCGGCAGCTCCTCCGGCAGAGGGAAAATCTGGGTCCGGATCGACCGCAACAACTGCGGCCAACTCCCGCCGGGCAGATCGGTACGCCCGACCGACTCCCGGAAAATGGTGTCCCCGACGAACAGCGCCGGCCCGGCCGGGAAGAGAAATCCCGCGCCGCCCGGCGTGTGACCCGGCAGCGCCAGCACCTGCACCTCCGCCGGATCCGGGGTCGCCGTGATCTCCGGCAGATCGGTCGCCGCCGGCAGCCAGGGCAGAATCTGATTGGCCGGACTCCGGTACAGCGGCAGCTCCTCCGGCCGCAGATAGACCGGGGCCTGCAGCGCCGCCGCCACCCGGCCCACCGCGCTGAGATGATCGATATGGCCGTGGGTCAGCAGCACCAGCGCCGATTCGTGCGGCATGGCGTTCGCCTCGGCGATCAATCGCTCCGCCTCGTCGCCGGGATCGATCACATACAAGCGCCGGGTCGCCGGGACCAGCACCAGATAGCAGTTCTCCTCCAACGGCCCCACCGTCAGGGTTCTGATCTCCAAAGTCATCACTCCGTCTCCTTTTTCGTCACCTCGAACAGCAGCGTCCGGTTCCCGGGCTCCGCCAGCGCCCGCCGCAGGCTGACCACCGAGGGGAAATCGTTGGCCTCGAGCAGGCCGGTTGCCAGGATCAGCGAGCCGTTCAGTTTCAGCCAATCGGCGCCGAGCTGACGGCTCAGCCGGCACTCCCCGCCGGGGAGCCGGTCGCTCCAGAGCGCCGGAGCCGTCGGGCAGAACCGCCAGTCCGCCGGGAACCGGAGCTCATAGCTGAGCTCCAGACGCACCTCGTCGTTACGCCAGATCGGCGTAGTGCGCAGATCTCCCGCCGCCGGCAGCGCCGTCGCCAGCGTCCCGAACAGCGGCAACTCCAGCGAGCGGTAGTCGCCGCTGCGCCCGACCAGCGCCGCCACCCGGAGCCGAAACTCCAGCACGCCGGGATAGCCGGAAAAATCCGTCTTCAACGCCCCCTGCAACTCGGCGCCGCGGACCACCCGGTCCGCCAGCTCCTGACCGTAACGGGCACGCTCCTCCGGCGTGAACTCGGCGAAACGGCGCTTCTCCCGTTCGTAATCGCCGCCGTACAAAGTCCGGGTGACGGTGATCTCCCCGGCACCGTCCGCATTGAGCTCGAGCCGGAGCGCGAGGCGCTGCTGCTCCTCCTCCCAGGCGCTGATCCGGGTCAGCCCGGTAGCCTCCAGGCCCCGCCGATGGTGCGACGGGGTGGTGCCCGGCCAGGCGTACTCGGAGGTGTCGTTGAGGTAAATCCCGACGCCGGTCCGCACCAGCACCCGGTCGAACTCCCCGGCCACCGGCCAGGGTTGAAGCTCGTGGCTCTGCCCGGCGGAAAAGGCGTCGGCCCGGGACCCGGCGACCACAAACTCCGCCGGCAACCCCACCGCCTTAAGCATGGCGTAGAGCAGAATCGCCCGATCGGCGGAGTTGCCGTAGCGCGCAGCCAGCGTGACATCGGGGGCACTGAACGCGCTCCAAGGCAGTTCGGCCAAGCCCGGCCCCGCCGCCCGGATCTCGCGCGCCACGAAATCCCGCAGCACCCGGACCCGCTCTCCTGCCGCGACTCCGGCGGTCAGCGCCTCGGCCTGCGCCGCCGCCTGCGCATGGGGCTGCTCCGCCGCCGCGGTCAACGCGGCGATCAGCGCCTTCCCGAGCTCCCGATAATCCCCGGAGGAGACCACCACCGTCGGCGCGAACATCCAGGCGGGAGCCTGATTCGGCTCGGGCGGCAGCATCGGCTGGTCGCGCACCGTATAGCGTACCGTGTTGCCCTCCTGACTGCGTTCAACTCCCCACGGCGTCGGCGAGAAGCGGAGGGGAATTTCCGACGTCAGCGTCACTGTCCGCTCGCGGATCGGGAGGGGACCGGCGAAGACCAGACGCTCGCCGAAAAAGGGCCGCTCCCGGCAGACCGTGGTCAACCGGTAGCGGATCACCGCTCCGGGCTCCACGCCGGGAAAGTTCACCACCAGAATCTTGCCGCCGGGATAACGCGGCGCCGCCGCGGCGCCGGGTTCGTCGAAATACTGGATCTCCCGCTCCGTCAGCGGGTGGCGGGTGCCGTCGGGCGCGACCACCTCGGCCTGATCGATCCGGACCTCCTCCCACGCCGGATTAAAGGAGACTTTGAGCTCCGACTGATTTTTGACTCCGGCGTAGTTCCGGATTTGCAGCTCAACCGTATCGACCACGGTCCAAGAATCGGCGGCCGACAGCGTGATCGCGCTGTCGCAGCGCAGATAGACGGCGTCGGCCCGACTGGCCAGAAAATCGAAATCCCGGCGGAAGACCGGACATGCCCGCGACTCGCTTTCGATCTCCCGCAGCGCCGCCTTGAAGGCCAGATAATCGCCCGGCTCCAGCCGCACGGTGTCGATCGCCAGCGTATTCTCGCCGCGGAGCACGCCGTCCTGCAGCGTACAGCTCCGGGTCCAGCGCAGTCCCGGCCCGGTCACCGGGCGGTAGTGCGGCAGCGCCACCGGCGCCAGTCCCTCCGGCAGCCGCAGCGTGAACCGGTCGCGCACTCCGCAGGTGGAGAAGATCTCCAGCGGAAATTTCCGCTCCTTCAAACCGAGGGTGCCGAGCACGAAATTCACCGCGCCGAAGTCGGTTCCCAACCGGGGCAGCGGCAGCAGCAGGTCGCCGCCGCCTGCCGGGATGACCGCCCGCGCCCGGAAGGAGAGCTCCACCCGCAGCGGCTGCGACATGTCGCGGACGTCTTCGGGCCGGATCTTCAGCGAGACCAGTTCCGCCCCCGGCAGCGCCGCCCGGAGCCGGGAGGCGAAGAACTGCCGCCGGTAGTCCTGCGGCCAGCGCGAGAAGGCGTCGCGATAGATCTGGTCGTTGATGCCGTGGAAGTCGATCCGGGAACTTCCGCTCAGTTCGCCTTCGGCGCTCAGCTCGGCTTGGGTGGCGATTTCGACGAAATTCCGCTCCGCCGGCACCACCGGCGAACGCCCCAGCGACCGGCCCTCGGGGTGGGCCACCAGATAACTCATATTGGACATGCTCGCGGGCAGGAACTCGGTGGTGGTCTCGAAGGTCGGGTCGAGCAGCACCGTCCGCTCCGGCGAGAGCTCCACCGCCGCGATCGCGTGGTTGAAGTAGTTGTTGGGCACCTCGTCGTCCTTGGGGGTTCCGGCGTAGAACAGCACCGGATAGGCCTTGAATCCGGCCAGTTCCAGCATTGCCACCAGCAGCGCCATCTTGTCCCGGCAGACGCCGTAACGGTTTTTGAAGGTCAAGCTCACGTCGTGGGGTTCGTACCCCGGCGCGACCTCCTCGGCGGTCAGGCCCATGTACCGGATCTCCTTGGAGACGAACTGAAAGAGCGCCATCATCCGCTCTTCCGGAGTCTTCGCGTCGCGAATCAACTCCTCGACCTTGGCCCGCAGTTCGGGCGTCACCGCGTCGAGCCGCGGGCGGCAGAGCCGGTAGTACCAGCGGGAGATGTCGGCCCAGTCGGCCACCGTGCTCAGCAGCAGCCGCTGGGTGGACCAGTAGAGTGGCGGCATATCCGGCTCGGGGAAGACCTGCGGCACGTTGGAGGCCACCCAAATGTAACGGATGCGGTCACCCTGCCGCTCCTCGCGGAACTGAACCGTGCCGGGCACCGGATCCTTGAGCACGTGGCGCGCCAGCGGGCGGGAGGCGGGCGCGTCGACCACCACCTCGTACCGCCGGATCGGCGCCGTGGACTGCAGCGAAACGATGCCGCACCAGACGTCGGGAATCCGGGGTTTGAGCAGCGTCTCGCAGCTTTCGATCCACAGGATGTCGCCCGACCGCAGATCGGGAACCGAGGCGATCACCAGCTTGTTGGCCGGATCGTAGATATTCTGACTCATCTGACCGGGTTCGGTCATTTCGCGCAACTGGGTCTTCAGATCGACCGGAATCACCTTGCCGTCCCGGATCACGGCCAGACGCCGGAGCTCGAAGCGACTGTAGGTGGCGTTATAAAAAAAGCGCAGTTCGCGATACTCCTGCCGCCCTTTTTCGGTCAGGATCTTGACCCAGAACTCGTCGCGCTCGGTCCCGGTGCCGTCGGCCTCATAGGTAAAGGTCTGCCGGTCGTCGAGCAACACGGTGTCGGCGTCGGGATCGGTCTGACGGGTGATCTTTTCCGCCTCGGCCACCACCGGCGGCAGTTCAACGGACTCGGCGGCCAGAAGCGCAGCGGCGCAGCACAGCCACCCGGCAAGCAGGAAAAAACGCAATCGATCCATTTACTTCTCCAACTGAAACCCCGGATAACATAGCACGATTTCCGGTTTTTTGAAAATAAAAATCTTTTTTTATTTGATTTTTTTCAATTCGGCGGTATCTTGTAAGGAAATATGAGCGTTGACAAAGCAAACACCAAAAGGAGGGCCAAATGGGTCAGCAACTGAATAAGGTCATCAAGCGGAAACGTCGGAAAGCTTATCTGGAGCGCTGCAAGCAGCGGGTCCGCGAAGCGATCGCCGCCGCCGGCAAGAAGAAATAGGCGTAGGAACCAGACTGAATAACCGGAATCGGGCAACCGTTCCGGTTTTTTCATGTCCGCGTGGCCGCCGGAGCTCGTCATTGGCTTGACAAGAGAACGGGCGCGGATTATACTACTACTGTAAAACCGGAATGCGAGACATTCCGAATTTGAGACAAACACCAAAGTCAGGAGGGAACATGAAGAGATCCACAATGCTGCTGGCGGCGCTCTGCGCGCTGGCCGGAGTGCAGGTCGCGGCCGACGTCCGGCTGCCCGGCATTCTCAGCGACAACATGGTGCTGCAGCGCGACACCCCGCTCAAGATCTGGGGCTGGGCCGACGACGGCGAGGAGGTCACCGTCACCCTGAACGGGCAGACCGCCAAGGCCACCGCGGTCAAGGGCCGTTGGGAAGTCGGTTTGAATCCGATGCCCGCGGGCGGCCCCTACGAGCTGACGGTCAGCGGCAAGAACCAGCTCAAGCTGGGCAACGTGATGCTCGGCGAGGTCTGGATCTGCTCCGGCCAGTCCAACATGGAGTGGCGGTTGAACGGCGTGGAGAACGCCCGGGCGGAGATCGATCAGGCCAATCTGCCGAACGTCCGGCTGTTCAACGGCAACACCTATCGCGCTTCGGGTTCGCCCCAGGCCGACATTCCGGGCCGCAAGTGGGTGGTATGCACCCCGCAGACCGCGGCCGGATTCTCCGCCGTGGGCTATTTCTTCGGCAAATTCGTCAATGAGGAGACCAAGCTGCCGGTGGGGCTGATTTCGGTCAACTGGGGCGGTACCCGGATCGAACCCTGGACCAGCTACTACGGATTCACCACCCAGAAAACGCTGGAGGGGATCGCCAACCAGCTGCGCGACATCCAGCCCGGAACCGACACCTATAAAAAGGATACCGCCGAGGGCATCGCCGCGATCGAAGCGTGGGTCGCCCAAGCCAAGCTGGCTCAGGCCAACGAGTGGCCGATTCCCGACGTGCCGGATCTGCCCGGCGCCCTGCGCAACCGGGGCCACGGCGCGCCCTCCACGCTCTACAACAACATGATCGCCCCGCTCACCAACTACGCGGTGCGCGGCGCGCTGTGGTATCAGGGCGAGGCCAACGTGGGCGAAGGCATGCTCTATCGCGACAAGATGAACGCCCTGGTCGCCTCTTGGCGCAAGGAGTTCAACAACCCGAAAATGCCGTTCTACTTCGTGCAGCTGGCTCCGTACAACTACGGCGATCCCAACCGGCTGGTCAGCCTGTGGGAGGCCCAGCAGGCCTTCGCCGACGGCGATGAGTACGCCGGGATGGCGGTGATCAACGACATCGGCAACTTCCGCGACATCCATCCGCGGAACAAGCGCGACGTCGGCTACCGGCTGGCGCTGCTGGCGCTCAAGCGCGACTACGGCAAGACCGATCTGGTCGCCGATTCTCCGGCCTACCAGTCGCACGAGGTCAAGGGCAACCAGCTGATCGTCACCATGCGCAACGCAACCAAGCTCTCGACCTCCGACGGTCAGCCGGCCCGGTACTTCGAACTGGCGGGCGCCGACTGCAAGTTCTACCCGGCCACGGCCGAACTCAACGGCAACCAGATCACGCTGACCAGCCCGCAGGTGCCCGAGCCGCTGCTGATGCGCTTTGCCTGGACTCCGGACATCACCGTCAATCTGGTCAACGAGAACAAGCTCCCCGCCGGCAGCTTCCGCGCCGGGGAACTGCCGCCGGTCTCCACGCTGATGAAGGGGCTGGTCCCGGAGACCGCCGACCTGCAGATCGCCTACCGGTTCAATCCGTTCGACGCCCTCAACGGCAGCTCGGCGAACTATCTGGAGGACAACTCCGCCGAACTGACCGGGGAACTCACCAAGGTCGGGTACTTCGTCTACCTCACCGAGCCGAGCGGCAAGATGAGCTACGCCTTCGTCACCATGGATCCGTTCGCGACCATCGACAAGATCGGCCTGCCGGTGGCGGCTTGGGGCGAACAGTTCCAGAAGATCGTCAAGAACCTGACCGTCAAGAGCAACGTCGACGGGGTCAAGAACGGCACCTTCGAGGACGGCAACATCGAGTTCTTCTTCTCCAACTACGGAGCTCCGAACTCGGCCAACATCCCCGGGGCCAGCAGCAACAGCTTTGACTTCGGCGACACCCCCAACAGCCGGAGTCAGGGGTACGGCTCGTTCCAGGTTCACAACTACCGCGAGAAGCAGACGGTTTTCGCCTTCAACAACTTCTCGACCCGCAACAACTGCGACCTCGGAATCGGCAACTGCCCGAACGAGAACAGCGACTGGACCTTCTCGCGCGCCGGCAGCAAGTACAACCGGGCGGAGATCATCGTCTTGGTCCAGACCAAGTAAACCCGCCGGTTTTTCCGGCAATCACCGGAGAGCCCCCGCCGGGGGGCTCCCCTTTTTTTCTCCGGCCGCCGGAGCCGCGTCCTCAAAAAATTCCGGGCCGGGGATTGACAGGGCCGCTTTTCTATGATATACTTACCTCTGACCCGTAAATTATAGCAATCGACAGCTAACGCAAAGGGACGCAGATGAAACACAAGTGGCAGACAACCGCCGCCGTGCTCGGCCTGCTGGCCGTGGCGGCGACCGGGGAAGAGGCCGATCGGCGCATTCCGATCGATTTCGAGCTCCAGCAGCCCGGACTGGTCACGCTGGTGATCGAGGACGCCGACGGTCGGCGGGTTCGCAATCTGATCAGTGAAGAGGCCTATCCGGCGGGCCGGAACCGCGTCTGGTGGGACGGCAAGGACGACCGCGAGCGGGACAAGGACGCCGCCGCCCACTCGGTCTTCCATATTCCGGGTCGGATGGTGGCTCCCGGACGCTACACCGTGCGCGGGCTGGTCCACCCCGAAATCGACGTGATCTATCAGCTGACGCCCTACACCGAGGGCAAGCCGCCGTGGCGGACTCCGGATCAGGGGAGTCAGTGGCTGACCAACCACTCGGCCCCCAGCGACGTGGTCTTTCTGCCCGCCGGGCAGGCGCCGGAGCGGGCGGGGAAACCCGGCTCGAAGGGCGGCCAGCTGCTGGTCTGCAGCCGGGTGGCCGAAGGCGGCAGCGGACTGGCCTGGCTCGATCTGGAGGGCCGCAAACTCTGGGGACAGCACTGGCTCGGCGGGGTCTGGACCGCCGCCTCGCACCTGGCGGTGGACCGCGGGGACCGGCCGGTGCCGGGAACCTACGCCTACGCCGCCGCCTCCTGGCCCGGCGACAAGTACAACAACTTCAAGAACGAGCTGCGCATCCATCGGCTGCTCAACGACCGGAAGCTGATGGCCAAGGCGCCTCGCGATCAGCGGTTCGGGACCGGCGAAGACCGTCCGATCCTGACCCCCACCTATGAAATTCCGTTGATGCCCGGCGCCCCGGTGATCGACAAGAAAAACATCAGCGCGACCAATGCGGCCGAACAGGAGAAACTCAAGCAGTATGTGGCCGAGCTCAGCGGCTTCGCCGCCCACAACGGCATTCTGGCGGTGGCGTTTGAGAAACTCAACCAGCTGCTGTTCGTCGACGCTCACGAGAACAAAGTGCTCGGCACCGCCGAAGCGCCCGCGCCGCGCGGGCTGGCCTTCGACCGGGAGGGCAATTTGTATGTGCTCTCGCAGGGGCGGGTCCTGCGTTATGAAACCGCGGGCCGGATTCCGTTGCCGCTGCCCGAAGCGCGGGTGATCGTCTCCGGGCTGGAGGATCCGCAGCGCCTGATGGTGGCCGACGACCACACCATCTATCTGAGCGACTGGGGCAACAGCCATCAGATCAAGCAGTTCAGTGCGGACGGCAAGGCGCTGCGCACCTTCGGCGATCCGGGCGCGCCGAGCATCGGCGCCTACAATCCGAACCACCTGAATCACCCCTCGGGCATGGCGCTGGATGAACGGGGGCGGCTCTGGGTGGCCGAGGACACCCACATTCCCAAACGGGTCAGCATCTGGGATGCGCAGACCGGGAAGCTGCTCGACGGGCTCTACGGCCCGATGCGTTACGGCGGCTCCGGCGCGGTCGATCCGGCCGACAAGACCCGCTTCTTCTACGACGACGACCACGGCGGCACCATCGAATTCAAACTGGACTACGAGACCGGGCGCTCGACGCCGCTGGCGATCCCCTACCTCGAACGCTACAACCGCAGCGGTCTCATTGGACGCTATACCGGAGCCGCCCCGAGCTATCCGCTGCGCCACAACGGCCGGCTCTATCTGACCGACACCTTCAATCTGGCCACCAGCGGCCGCCGTTCCGCCGCGCTCTGGCGCTATGACGATGACCACGTTCTGCGCCTGGTCGCCGCGGCCGGTGACATCAACGACGCCGCCAGCGAGGTGCTGCCGGTCTTCCGCGACCGGCCGGACCTGCAAACACGCATGCCGGAGGGCTTCAAACCCGGCAAGTACAAATCGCTGCTGTTCGTCTGGTCGGACCTCAACGGCAATCAGCAGCTCGATCCGGAGGAGGTGCAGTTCCTGCTGCCGGGCACCAATCCGAACAGCACGCGCGAGACCACCGGCACCGCGACGCCCGACTCCGACCTGGCCTTCACCTTCTCCGACGTCGGCGGCAAAGTGTTGCAGATCCGGCCGGTCTCAATCACCGACCAGGGGGTTCCGGTCTACGATCTGGCTCAGCGCAAGGTGCTCTCCGACGGGGCGCAGCGCCCGGCCAGCAGCGGCGGCAATCAGGTGCTGACCGCCCGGGACGGCTGGAGCATCACCACCACGCCGGTCAAACCCTTCGCCCGCGAGGGACTCGGCGGCATCCGCAACGGCGAGGCGGTCTGGTACTATCCGAGTCTCTGGCCCGGGCTCCACGCTTCGCACATCGCGCCGATGCCGGAAGAACCGGGTCAGGTGATCGGCACCACCCGCGTGGTCGGGCCGGTGATCGACGCGCCGCCGGGCTCGGAGGCCGGACAGCTCTGGGCGATCAACGGCAACAAAGGCAACGTCTACATCTTCACCACCGACGGGTTGTTCGTGACCCGGCTCTTCCAGGACAGCCGCACCACCTCCTGGAACGCGCCGCAGGCCGAGCGCGGCATGAAGGTCAACCACCTGAGCCTGCAGGAGGAGTGCTTCGGCCCCACCTGGACCCGGACCGACAAGGGCGAAGTGATTCTGCAGTGCGGCTTCACCGGCAACATCGTGGAGATCAAAAATCTGGATCAGATCCGGCGGCTGCCGGATCAGCAGCTCACGGTCAGTGCCGAACAGCTGGAGAACGCCCGGCAGTGGGGGGTGGAACAGGAGGCCCGGCGTCAGGCCGAGGCCGGCAAGACCGCCGGGCCGTTGACCGTCCCGTTCCTGAAACAGGCGCCGAAACTCGACGGCGACGCCTCCGACTGGGAGGCTCCGTGGGCGCTGATCGACCGCCGCAAACAGAAGGTCGGAAACTGGGGCAAGCGGGATGTGGAAACCCGCGCCAAGTTCGCCGTCGGCCCGGACGGGAAACTCTACGCCGCCTGGCAGACCTACGATCAGAACCTGCTCAAAAACAGCGGCGAATCGCTGGAGCGGCTCTTCAAGTGCGGCGGTGCGCTGGATCTCCTGATCAGTTCTGACGAGAGCGCCGCGCCGGATCGGCGCCAACCGGTCCGGGGCGACCGGCGGCTGTTGATCACCCGCGTCGGCGACCGGACGGTGGCCATGCTCTATGAACCGGTGGCGCCGGGCGCCGGGACCCCCAAAGTGGAGTTCGGTTCGCCGCTGCGGACGCTCTACTTCGACCGGGTGGAGCCGGTCGGCGACCGGATTGAGCTGACCTCCGGCTCGGTCAAGGACCTCAAAGCCGACGCCAACGGCACGGTGGTCCGGACCACCTACGAACTGGCGATTCCGCTGGAGCTGCTGGGGCTCGACCCGAAGCCGGGGCAGAAGCTGAAGTTCGACGTCGGCATCCTGCGCGGCGACGGCATTCAGACCCTGCAGCGCGTCTACTGGCGCAACCGCGCCTCCGGGCTGGTCAGCGACATCCCGAGCGAGGCGGAGCTGATCCCCGCGCTGTGGGGCGAACTGCTCTTCGGCGACCGGAACTGAAGTTCCTGAGCTGACGGGAAAGGGCCGCCCGCCGGAATGGCGGGGCGGCCCTTTTTTTACTTCGGGAGCGGACTTGACGAATCGGGAAAACGGCGTATTAGTAAGAATCAGGAGCCGCCGCCCCGCCCGGCGGGGCGGCGAGGCCCCGGGAGTCGTCGAACCGCAAACGCTTCAGGAAAGGACGGTGATATCGTTTTTGAGGGGATCGTTTCCGACATCATGGTTCCGTGAAGTACCCAATCCACAACAGAAAGGTTCACAAACATGCAGGACTTTTTCACCCAGGTCTGGCAGATGATCGTCGAGAGCAAACTGCTGAACATTCTGGGCGCCATCGCCATCCTCCTGATCGGCTGGCTGCTCGCGCTGCTGGCCTCCAGCCGGACCTCCGCCGCGGTCCAGCGCCTGACCGCCCGGAAGAGCACGCTGCCCGACGGCTCGGAGGTGCCGCAGGTCAGCCATGCCGACACGCTGGCGGGCAAAGTGGTCTTCTACCTCATCATGATTTTCGCGCTGCTGGGCTGTTTTTCCGTCTTGAATCTGAATGCCGCGGCGGCGCCGCTGCAGGATTTCGTCTCGGAGGTGGCGAAGTACGCGCCGAACGCGGCCGGAGCGCTGCTGCTGGCGGTCGCCGCCTGGATCGTCGCCGGAATCGTCCGCAGCGTCGTCCGGGCCACCCTGCTCAGGAGCAAGCTCAATGAGCGGCTGGCCGCGCAACTGAAGGCGGAGAAACCGGAGGCGGTCGCCGAATACGCGGCCCGGACCGCCTACTACACCGTCTTTTTGTTCTTCCTGCCCGCCATTCTGAACGCGCTGAAGATCTACGGCATCACCGAGCCGCTGCAGTCGATGTTCGAGAAGGTGCTCGGCTATCTGCCGAATCTGGTGGCGGCGCTGGCGGTGCTGGTGATCGGCCTGGTGGTGGCGGGCATCATCCGCCGGGCGGTCTCGGGGCTGGTGGTGATCAGCCGGCTGGAGGCCTTCGGCGAAAAGGCGGGCGTCTCCAAGATCTTCGGCAACGGCGGACTCGCCGCCATGGCCGGACTGGTCGCCTATGTGCTGGTGGCGATTCCGGTGGTGATTTCGGCGCTGACCGCGCTCAAAATCGAGGCCCTTTCCAACTCCGTCGCCGGGTTCTTCGACAAGCTGCTCAACGCCACCGGCGATCTGATCGGGGCGGCGCGGACCATCTTCGCCGCGATTCTGGCCGGAGGCTTCGTCTCCTCGCTGGTGACCCAGCTGGTCGCCAACTTCGGGCTGGACCGCTTCCTCGCCGGAATGGGCTTCCGCACCGGGGAGCCGGAGTCCACCGCGCCCTCGGTCATCGTCGGCAAACTGACCTTCCTCTCGATCGTGGTGCTGGCGTTGCTGGCGGCCTGTGAAATTCTGGGTTTCGAGCAGCTGGCCAACCTGATCCGCGACTTCGCGGCCTTCGGCGGCAACGTGCTGCTGGGGATCGTGATTCTGCTGGTCGGCATCTGGCTGGCCAACTTTGCGGCCGACACCATCCGCGGCAAGTGCCATGAGCTGGTGGTGACCGGCGTCCGCGTGGGCGTGATCGCTTTGACCATCGCGCTGGCGGTGGGCAATATGCACCTGGGCGACTCGATCGTCCAGATCGCCTTCGCCCTGATTCTGGGGGCGGTCTGCGTGACGGCGGCGCTCGCCTTCGGGCTCGGCGGCCGTGAGGCCGCCGCCAAACTGCTGAACGCCTGGGTCGAAAAACTCCGCAAGTAAACAGGCGCGGCGCCGACCGGGAAATCCCGGTCGGCGCCGTTCTTCGGTGTCAAAACCTCAGAATCCGAACAGCTGGACCGTGGTGGTCTCGGTCCCCGGGAAACGGTTCTTCCGGTCGACGATGATCGGCTGCTGCAGTTTGCTCTCCGGATGCGCGTAGGGCACCGGTTCCAGCAGCGGATAGCGCTCGATCCGGTTCTGTTCGCTGTCGGCCACCAGGAGCGAGAAGCCGTAGTAGTCCAGCGGCCGCAGGTCGAACGGCCGGTAGTCGGTGATCTGCCCGCGGAAGCCCAAGGTCCAGCGGTACCCGTCGGCCAGCGGTTCGGCGTTGGCGAACAGCGCGTTCTGAATCCGCCGCCCCATCCAAGCCAGCGCCTGGGCGCTGAAGTGCGGCTGATCGCAGACCGAAAGGATCACCATGTGCACATCCCGGTCGAAGTTCAGATTGGCGAAGCGCTCGGCCGGACGGAAGTCGAACACCATCTGGAGGCCGTTCAGCCCGAACACATTCCGGAAAATCCCCCCCTGCCCGCGCGGATACTCGTCCGCCCGCACCGTGCCGGTGAACCAGAGCTCGCCCTCCGGCGTCTCCTCCAGCCGCCAGCGGGCCACCGTCGGCCCCTCGGAGCGGGGGCGGTCGGTGACCACCTCGCCCTCGACCACGCCGTTCACCGGCTTGAGCACCCGGGTCCGGGCCAGATCGATCAGATAGAGACTGCTCTCGCCCGCCTCGGTGGTCAGATCGACGGTGGCGGCGGCGAATCCGCCCAGCGGGATCCGGAGCGTCTCCGGAGCGACCGGGAAGCGCCAGATCCGCGGCTCGGTTCCAAGGGTCAGCTCCTCCGCGCCGCGCTCCTTGCCGAAACTCCAGCGCAGCCGGACCCGCAGCGGCTTTTCGGCGCGGAGCCGGAGCTCCAGCGGCTCCTCCGCGCCGTTCAGAAAGGCCCGGACCGGCTCCACCCGGACCGGCACCGGCGCCGGGATCTCGGACCACTTCCGCTCGCCGTTCAGCTTGCCGTTCAGGTTCATCCGGTTGAGGAACGCACGGGCGATGACGTACTGCCCCCAGCCGTAGGGGTGAACCCCGTCGGGCCGGAACACCTGATTGGGACCGAGCGAGCGCTGATAGGCCTCCAATTCCTCAGCCACCGGCAGCAGCAGGCAATCCTCCTCGGCGGCCAGCTGCCGGATGTCGTCCCCGAGTTTCTTCAGCGCCTCGCGGGTGTTGACCGCACTGAAGAACGACGACTCGAACTCGTCGGTCAGGGTCGGAGTCATTAAAATCACCGTGGCGCCGTCGGCCTTGGCGCTGCGGATCTGGGCGAGAATGCTCTTGCGGTAGTTCTCGCGGATCTTCTCCACGTCGGGCTCCGGCCCCCATTCGTGATGGATGATGTTGTTCATGCCCAGCATGATGCTGACCAGCGTCCGCTTCCGGTCGCCGCCGGGGAAATCCTCCTCGGCCAGCCGCCCCCAGACGCCCTCGTTCTGGATGACCACCTGATTGCCGGGAAAGTAGTGATCGATCACCCGGCGCAGAATCTGCCGGTAGGTGTCGGTGGAGGTGATGCTGTCTCCGGACAGCATCCAGCGTTCGTTCTCCCGCAGGAAACAGCCGTCCGCCGCTCCGGCGACGGCGGCCAATCCGGAAAGCGTCGCCGCCGCCAGACAGGATTTTTGCCACATGATAAGCGCTCCTTGCTTCAATTGATGAGATTGCGTTGGTCGATCCGTCCGGCTACTATAGCATGGATCCCCGCAAATGCCAGCGCGGAAGCCCGGCGACCCTTTTTTTCCCGCCGGAGTTGAAAAATTCCGGACCCGGACTACGGTAACGGAAAACCGGGGAGACAAATTATGAAACTGGAAAATCAGGTCGCCATCGTCACCGGCGGCGCCAAGGGAATCGGTCGGGCGGTGGTCGAATTGTTCGTGCGAGAAGGGGCGTCGGTGGTCATCGCCGACTGTGATCCGGCGGGGGCGGAGCTCGCAGCCGAGCTGACCGGAGCCGGGCACGCCGTCGTCTTTGTCCACTGCGACGTCTCGCGCGAGGAGGAGGTCAAACACGCGCTGACCTACACCGTACAACACTTCGGCGCGCTGGATCTGCTGATCAACGACGCGGCGTGGCAGCTGAACAAACCGCTGCTGGAGACCTCCGCCGAAGAGTTCCGCCGGGTGCTCGACATCAATCTGACCGGCACCTTCCTCTTCCTGCGCGAGGCCGCCGCCTACTGGAAGGCGCACCACCGGCCGGGCGCGGTGGTCAATTTTGGCTCCACCTTCGCCCTGGTCGGTTCGCCGGGCTATCTGGCCTATCACGCCTCCAAGGGCGCGATCGTCGCCTTGACCCGCGCCGCGGCGGTGGCGCTGATGCCCGACCGGATCCGGGTCAACGCCGTCTCGCCCGGCACCACCGACACCCCCGGCCTGCACGACGGGGCGCGCGACACCGGCGACGAGGAACAGGGATTGCAGAGGTTCCTCGCGCTGCAACCGCTCCAGCGCTTCGGACAACCCGGGGAGATCGCTCAGGCCGTGCTCTTTCTGGCCTCCGCCGAAGCCTCCTTCGTCACCGGTTCCAATCTGGTGGTCGACGGCGGCTACACCATCGTCTAGGCGGCGGACCCGCGACTTCGACGATCGCCATGCCCGGGAAGGATTTCCGCGGCTTTTTCCCGCGACCGGAGATTTCCGCGCCCGCCGCTGGCATTCCGCCGTCGGCACGCTATATTACCGGAAAATCAACTGCCGGACCGTCACGTCAAGGGAGGATATCACCGATGCGCCCAACCAACTTTTTCTCACGCGATCTTCTGGAACTGGAAACCATGGAGCACCCCGTGGTGCGCCTCGCCTCGCCGGTCACCGCCGTCCGGAGCGACGGCCCCGATCTGCTGCTCGAACTGGCGCTCGCCCCGATTCCCCTGATGGTTCATGAGGAACTCGGCTTTGCCGGGGAAGAGATCCGTCCGGTCCGGCTCCGGCTCCGCGCCTACGGCGACGCCATCGTACGCCTGACCCTGGAGCGGACGCCCGGAGCCCCCCTGCCCGACAGCGAAATGCTGGACTTCGACCCGGCGCTGCAGGTGGAGCCGTTGCACTGCGAGGAGACGACGGCCACCTGGCGCTTCCTCGATTCGCAGGGCCGGGAGCGCGGCCGCATCGACCGGATCGAGCCGGTGTTCCCGAAGGATGCCAACGCCGAATCGCGCGCCTTCGTGCCCCGGCTCAACCTCACGCTCGCCCCCGACGGCAAAGTGCCGGTGGCCTTCGCCTCCTACGACCAGTTCTACGGCCGCCACTGGGACTCCATGGTGCTGGCCGAGATCTCCGCTTCCGATCAAGTCCGCGAAATGACCTTTGCGCTGGTTACCGAGCCCGGCGAGTCCTTCTACGGCACCGGCGAGCGCTTCCACGCCTTCGATCTGCGCGGCCAGACTCTGGAACTGACCAACGTCGACGCGCTGGGCTGCAACTCCCGGCGCGCCTATAAGAACATCCCCTTCTGCCTGTCCAGCCGCGCCTACGGGGTCTTCCTCCACAGTTCGGCGGAAATCACGCTGTCGCCGGGCGGGGAGTCGACCCGGTCGCTTTCGGCGGTGGTCCGCGAGCCCGGGTTCGACCTCTTTCTGATCGGCGGCGGCACCCCCGAACGGGTGCTCTACGGCTACCGGCAGCTGACCGGATTTCCACCGGAACTGCCGGCGTGGAGCTACGGGGTCTGGATGTCGCGCATGAGCTACTTTTCGGCCGCCGAGGTCGATCAGGTGGCCGACCGGCTGCGCGCCGGCGACTTCCCCTGCGACGTGCTGCATCTGGACACCGGCTACTTCGCCACCGACTGGGTCTGCGAATGGAATTTCAGTCCCGAGCGCTTCCCCGATCCGGCGGGCTTCGTCGCCGGATTGCGGCGGCGGGGCTTCCGCCTCTCGCTCTGGCAGACGCCCTACCTCAAGGCCCGGAGCTGCCGCTATCCCGAAGGCGTCCGGCGCGGCGCGCTGACCCGGCCCCGGCCCGGCGCCGCGAGCTGCTCGATCAACTCCGACTTCAGCACCCAAGAGGAGGTACGCCACCTCGACTTCTCCAGCCCCGAAGGCTGCCGTTACTACGGCGAGCTGCTGCACGATCTGCTCAAAACCGGCGCGGCGGTGATCAAGACCGACTTCGGCGAGGAACAGGTCGACGGCGAATACAACCTGCCGCTGGAGCTGCTGCACAACCGCTATGCGCTGCTCTATCAGCAGTGCGCCTACGAGATCGTCAAACGCGAGACCGGCGAAGGCATTCTCTGGGCCCGTTCCGCCTGGGCCGGGTGTCAGCGTTATCCGGTGCACTGGGGCGGCGACGCCGAGTGCTCGTTCGCGGCCATGGCCTCCTCGCTGCGCGGAGGGTTGCAGCTGGGGCTTTCCGGCTTCGCCTACTGGAGCTGCGACGTGCCCGGATTCCACGGTCGGCGCGAATTCATGCACGACCACCCGACGCCGGAGCTCTATCTGCGCTGGACTCAGATGGCGATTCTGCTCTCGCACCTCCGCTATCACGGCTCCTCGCCGCGCGAGCCCTACGCCTTCCCCACGGTGGCGGACCAGGTCCGGGCGCTCTGGAAGCTGCGCTATGTGCTGCTGCCCTATCTGCAACAGACGGCGCAACGCAGCATCCGCAGCGGGCTGCCGGTGGCGCGGGCGCTGCTGCTGGGCTGGCCCGACGACCCGGAGTGCCGGGCCATCGACGACCAGTTCCTCTGCGGCGACGACCTGCTGGTTGCGCCGATCCTCACCCCGGACAACCGGCGCGATCTCTATCTGCCCGCGGGCGACTGGGTCGACGTCTGGAGCGGCGAAGTGCTGCCGGGCGGACGCTGGTTGCGGCGGCGCGACTTCCCGCTGGACCGCTTCGGACTCTTCGCGCGGCGCAACGCGGTGCTGCCGGTCTATCCGGACCCGGTGGCCCACACCGGGGAAATGCGTCCGGAGCGGGTCACGGAGCTCCGCTTCGACGCGACCTACCGGGGACTCGCCGCCGCGGATCTGCCGGCGCTCCGGGGTCAATTCTGAAGTCGGCCGGGGATCCGGAAAAATCGACGCGCGAGACTGGAAAATTCCGGTTCCCGTGTTATGTTATACCCGACAGGGATATAACACTCAATTTTTATGGAGAGATTCCTCAACATGCGACTTCGATTTTTCCTGATTCTCAGCCTGACGCTGGGGGCGGCGGCGCTTCCGCTCCCGGTTCCGGGCGCGCCGGTGGAAGTGGTCAAAACCGTGACCACCAACCCCACGCTGCGGTTCCGCGGAGTGACGGGGAATCCCGAACTCACCGCTCAGATGGAGCGCTTTTTCCGGGCCAGCGGCTGGTTCGATCTGACCTCCCGGGAGGACGCGCAGTACACGCTCTCCGGGCGGGTCGAGGGCGACCGCGTGCTGCTCGACTACGGCATGGGGGGCGCCCCCCTGGGCACCTTGTCGGCGCCGACCGGGAGCGACGCCCGGACCCTGGCCAAACAACTGGTGGACTCGGTACTGGAATTCACCTTCAAGGAGATCGGGGTCAAAGGCTTCTGCAACACCCGGATTGCCTTCGCGGCGGAGACCGCCAAGGGCATCAAGGAGATCTTCCTCTGCGACATCGACGGCGACAATATCGAACGGTTGACCGACTTCCGGACCCTCTGCGTCGAACCCTGCTTTTTCCCGAACGGCCAGTCGGTCGGCTACACCCGCTACAACCGGGCGACTACCGATGTGCTGGAAACCCGGATCCAGCCGCGGATGTCGCGGCGGCTCACCGCCATGAACGGGCTCAATGTGGGCGTGGCCTTCGCCCCCGCCGGAGACCGGATCGCGCTGATCTCCTCGGCCGCCGATGACCACTGGGTCGATCTCTATGTGAAGCCGCTGGGACCGGGGCCGATGCAGCGGCTGACCCGCAGCCAGTCGGTGGAGGCCTCGCCGGTCTGGAGTCCGGACGGCAAACGGATCTGCTTCGTCAGCGACGAAACCGGCTCGCCCCGGCTGTTCCTGATCGACGCCGACGGCGGCAACAAACAGCGCCTCCCCTCCCTGGGCAGCGAAGCGGTGACGCCCGACTGGTCGAGCGATGACAAAATCGTCTACGCCACGCGCATCGGCGGCGCCTACACCGTGGCCGTGCTCGATCTCAAAACCGGCGAGAACCGCCGGGTCACCGAAGAGCCCGGAGTCTGGGAATCCCCGGCCTGGGCGCCCGACCGGCGGCATGTGGTCTGCAAGCGCTCGGACGGGCCGCGCTCCAGCCTCTATGTGATCGACACCCTGACCGGAAAGGCCCGTAAACTGGTGGCCACCAGCAACAATCTGTCGATGCCGTCGTGGTCGAAAGCGGCGCTCAAGTGAACAGTTTCGACTATTTGCAGCAGCTGGGCATGTTCAGCTGCGACCTCGGGCTGGAGCGAATGCGACGGCTTTACGAGCTTTTGGGTGCACCCGCGCCCCGGCTCGGCTATCTGCATCTGGCCGGGACCAACGGCAAGGGTTCGGTGGGAGCTCTGCTCGAAAGCGCGCTGCGCACCGCCGGATTCCGGACCGGATTCTACAGCTCGCCGCACCTGATCGAACCGACCGAACGGGTCCGGATCAACGGCCGGGCGCTCACCAGCGAACGCTGGGAGGCGGCCGGACAACGGGTGATGGCGGCGGCCGAAACGCTGCGCGCCGCCGGCGGCGGACAGGTGACCTACTTTGAATTCACCACCGCCCTGGCGGCGCTGGTCTTCGCCGAGGAAGCGGTCGATTTCGGGTGCTGGGAAACCGGCATGGGGGGGCGGCTCGACGCCACCAACGTGGTGACGCCGCGCTTGTCGATCATCACCGGCATCGCGCTGGACCATCAAACCTATCTGGGCGACACGCTTGCGGCGATCGCCGGGGAAAAGGCGGGCATCATCAAGCCCGGAGTTCCGGTGCTGGCCGGGGCCATGCCGGAGGAGGCGCTGCGGGTGATCGCGGAGCGGGCGCGGGAGCTCGGGTCGCCGCTGCTGCGTCCGCTCCCGACCGGAGCCGCGGAGTACCGCCGCGGACACCAGTTCTTCACGCTCGACGGGGAGCCCGTGGAGCTGGCGCTGATCGGCCCCATGCAGCGGCGCAACGCGGCGCT
>CASFRF010000022.1 GCA_949297015.1 uncultured bacterium | reverse complement strand
TTCGCCTACGACGACACGTTGCTGGTCGAGCAGTTCATCGACGGCTCCGAGCTCACCGTCCCCCTGGTCGGCGGCCGGGCACTGCCGGTGATCGAAATCCACACCCCGCACGGCTTCTACGACTTCGACGCCAAATACGTCTATCAACACGGCCGGACCGCCTACGCCTGTCCGCCGGATACGCTGCCCGAAGCGTTGCAACGGGAGGCCCAGCGTCTGGCGCTGGCCTTCTCGGAGGCGGCGGGCTGCCGCGATCTGCTGCGGGTCGACTTCATGGCGGACCGGGCCGGGCGACTTTATATTCTGGAGGGCAACACCCTGCCCGGCTGCACCGCCACCAGTCTGGTGCCCAAGGCCGCCCGGGTGGCGGGGCTCTCCTTCGAGCGGCTGACCGCCGGACTGGTCCACGCCGCGCTGAAACGTCACCGGGAGAATCACTGATGGAAGAGAAAAACCAAACCACCCGTCAACTGGCAACCGCCTGTCTCTGGTGCTACCGCCTGCTGCTGCTGCTGATCGCCCTGCCCTTTCTGTTTCTGGGTTATCTGGTGCTGTTCAAGGCGCATCAGGCTCAGGGGGCGTTGTTTCTGGCGGCGGGCGTGCTACTGCTGATTTCCGAATTCATGTTCCGCTACCTCGACCGGCAGCGGCGGAGCGGCCAATGAGCCGGAGCCGGAACTGTCGGACGGCGCTGCTGGCGACCGCGCTGCTGGCGGCTACCGCGGCCGCCGGGCTCGATCTCGGGCAGACGGCGAAGGAGCCGCAGTACGGCGCAAAGCTCAAGGGCGAGCCGGTGACCCGGCACGACGCGGCGCGGTTTCAGCTGCTCACGGTCTACTTCTTCTGGACTCCGGGCTGTCGCCCCTGCCAGCGGAGCATTCCGGTGCTGAACGAGCTCGAACAGAAGTACCGCGGAAAGCTGGCGGTGGTCGGAGTCGGGATCGGCACCCTTGAAGAACTGGCCCGCAGTCCGCTGCCGGAGGCGATGAATTTCCCGGTGGTGGCCGATCCGGCCCGCCTGCTGCTCAACGATTTTCTGCGGGCCGGCGACCGGGTGCCCTGCGTGGCTGTGCTGGATCCGGCGGGGCGCTTCCTGTGGCGCGGCGAAGTGGCCCAGCTCGACAAACTGATCGAACTGCACCTGGCCGGAAAATTCGACGCGGAGACCGCCGCCCGGATCGACCGCCGGACCCGGGAGTATCAGGAGGCGCTGCAGCGCCAGGACTATCCCCGGGCGCTCAAAGCGCTCGAGGCCGAGCTCGAATTTCAGCCCGACAATCTCGAACTCATCGTCCGCAAAGCCCGGCTGCTGGCGGAGCGGCTGGAGCGTCCCGGAGAGGCGACGCAAACCCTGGAGCAGGCGCTGACCCGTCTGCCCCGGGCCTATCCGCTGTACGAGACTTGGTTCGCGCTGCTGCGCACCGCCGGAGACGATTCCGGACTGCGCGAGGCGGCGGGGCGTCTGGTCCGGGCCTACGCCGACCAGCCGGAGCTGCCGCTGGGCGTGCTGCGACTGGAACTGCGCAGACCGGTTTCGGACTTCAGCTTTCCCCTCGTCCGGGCGTTGCTGGAGGCGCTGGCGGCCAACGCCGCGCTCACCCCGGAACAACGGGCCGAGCTGCAGGAACTGGCGGCGCGCTACGCCTACCTGACCGGGCAGCCGGAGCTGGCGGTCCAGCTGCAGTCCGGACTCCCCGCGGACGACCGGACTCCCGCCGCGCTCCGAACCCGGCGACAGCAGGATCTGAACTACTATCGCGCGGCGCTCGAAGCCTCGCGTCAACCCTTCACCCTTCAAGGAGCGAAACCATGAGCAAACGCAGAATTTACGCCGACGGCATGGAGAACATCAGCCTGGCCGACGGCATGATCCGGATGAGTTTGTACAGCATTATCCCGAACCAGCCCGGAGAGACCGCCCCGGCCCGCCACGACGTCGACACCGAACTGGTGATGAGCCCGGCCGGCTTTCTCCGCGCCTACTCGGCCATGGAGCAGCTGCTGCAGCAACTGACCGAAGCGGGCTTGATCACCAAGCGTCAGCCGCAGGCGGCGGACGAAGCGAAACCGACCACGGTCTCCCCGAATTTCCAGTAAATCTTGCAATGACACCGGCTCAACTTCCGGGCTGGCTGCTGCCGACGCTGGGGTCGGCACTGGCCCTCGGCGTCTATGATCTGTGCAAAAAGCACGCGGTGCGCGACAACTCGGTCATGCCGGTGCTGTTCTTCGCCACCTTGACCGGCAGCGTCGCCTATCTGCTTGTCGTCGCGCTTTCGGGCGGACTCCCGGAGGTGGCGCGCTGCACCTCGACCCAGTGGTGGCTGCTGTTCGCCAAATCGCTGCTGGTGGGCGCCAGCTGGACCTGCGTCTACTACGCCATGCGCGAACTGCCGATCTCGCTGGCGGCGCCGATCCGCGCCACTGCGCCGCTGTGGACCTTCTTCGGCAGTCTGCTGCTGTTCAACGAATTTCCCAGCCTGCTGCAGGCGGCGGCCATGGTGCTGATCTTCCTCGGCTACTACCGGTTCTCGGTACTCGGAAAACTCGAAGGATTCTCCTTCCGGAACAGCCGCGGAGTCCATCTGATTCTGATCGGCACTCTGCTCGGCGCCGCCGCCGCGCTCTACGACAAATACCTGCTCAACACCGTCCGCATTCCGCCCCGCACGGTCCAATTCTGGTTTTCCATCAATCTGGTGGTCATTCTGGGCGCCGCCTTTCTGCTCCGGAAGTGCATCCACCGCGCGGAACACCCCTTCCACTGGCGCTGGACCATTCCGGCCACCGGGTTGCTGCTGATTCTGGCCGACTATCTCTACTTCTACGCGGTGAGCCTGCCCGAAATCCACATTTCCGTGCTCTCCCTGGTCCGCCGCTGCAGCTGCGTGGTGACCTTTTTCGCCGGCTTCTACTACTTCCGGGACACCCGGCTCCGCCCCAAGGCGCTGGCGCTGGGGCTGATCCTCCTCGGAGTGCTGCTGCTGGCGCTGGCCAAATAGGCGAAGCGGACTTGCCTTTTGCCCGGTTTTGCGCTATAATCTAAATAAAGAAGCAAACCGTGCGACAACCAAGGCAGTTACCATGAGCCTCACTTTGTTCGGATTGGCCGTGCTGACGATCCTGATCGTGCTGGGCCTGGTTCTGGGATGCAAATTTTTCCTCGACCGGGAACACGAGGAGGAGATCTCCTGAACCGGGAGCAGGTCCCGGAACTCAGCGTTGAACCTGTTCGGCCGTCACCCCCTCCGGCAACGGCAGCGCCGCCGCCGGGGTGTCGGCAAGGTTCAGCGTCCGGAGCCGGAGCCCGCACAGCGGCGTCAGATCGGCTACGGCGGTTCCCTCCAGATCGAGATCGCGCAATCGACTCAAGCCGGACAGCGCATCGAGCCCGCTCACGCCGGGACAGCCGGAGAGCTTCAGTTCCGTCAGCTCCCGGCAGGCGGTCAGCGCCGAAAGGTCCCGCACCGCCGGATTGCGCGAAATCGTCAACGACTCCAGTTGCGGCAATTCATGCAGGAACCGGAGATCGGAGACCGCACAATCGGTCAACGTCAGCTGGGTCAGCGGCCGACCGGCCAGCGCCGAAGCATCCCGCAACGCCTTCACTCCGACCACCACCAGACGCCTCAACGACTCGGAGCCCCGCAGAAAATCGAGCGACTCAAACGCCCCGCCCACCACCAGCACCGACTCGAAATCGCACCCGGAAAGCGCCTCCGGGTGTTCCAGCCCCTCCCCTTCCAGACGCAGCACCAGCGCCCGCTCGCCCCGGACCATGCCGCTGCGCGCCGCGTCGAACCGCCAGCGCGGATTGCGTTCGGCCAGCTCCCGGAACACCCGCCGGGCAGTCCACCGGGCGGCGAACTCGTGGCGCTTGACCGCCAGCACCAGACTCCCGGTCACCAGCAGAATCGCCGCCGCCAGCAGCAGCCACTCCCACCCCCGACGTCTCCAGTTCATGTCTTCGCTCCTGATAAAGAACAACGCCCCGCCGCGCGAACGTGGCGGGGCGTCTCCCCGGGCTTCGGACTCAGGCCGAAACCTTCCGGCGGGGATGTTCGTCGAGAATCCGCCGGATCTCCCCGGCCACCGCCGCCAGCCGATGCGGCTTGGGCAGGAAGCCCCGCGCCCCCTGCTGCAACAGATCACTCACCTCGTCTTCGGAGATAAACCCGCTCGACAGCAGCACGTTCACCTCCGGATCGATGGCCTTGAGCCGGTAAAAGGTCTCGTGCCCGCCGGCCTTGGGCATAATCATATCCAGCAGCACCAGATCGATCTCATGCGGATTCTCGGCGTACACCTCGACCGCGTCCAGCCCGTTCTCGGCCAGCAGCACCGAATACCCGAGCCGCTGGAGCGCTTCGATCAGAAAATCCCAGATCGTCTCGTGATCGTCGACAATCAAAATGGTCTCACTACCGGTCGGCAGCGTCTTCTTTTCAGCCATCGCGTTTTGCCTTCCCCGTCACACTCCTTTTCCACATTCCATATTATACGACATTTCGGGGAAAATGGCAAATCAAAATTCCACATTTTACCGGAAAAAATCCTTCACCGCCCCGCGCTCAGTCGAGCTCCACCAGCTCGATGGTAAAGCCATCGGCCACCGGATCGTAATCGATCTCGAACAGCGTTCCGTTGCGGGTGACCGATCCGGCGCAGACCTCGCCCCGCCCCGAGCCGTCCACCCGCCGGTAGGGGCGGTGCACATGGCCGCAGAGCGAGAGATCGATCCGCCCGGAGCGCAGCAGCTCCACCAGCCGCCGCTGCCCGAACAGCCGGTGCCGGAGCCGCAGCACCGGGTGATCCTCCAGCATCGGATAATGGCTCAACAGCAGCCGCGGACCGGTCCGGGGCTGGCGGCAGTAGTCGGCGATCCAGTCGGCGTCCCGCGGATCGACAAAGCCCCAGGAGCACAGCAGATTGGAGGGCCGACTGCAGTTCAGCAGCAGAAACTCAACCCCGCCGTAGCGCCGCACCAGCGGCAACTCGGAGAACCGGTAGTCCCCGCGCGAAAGATATTCGACCATCTCGTTCACCGCCCGCACACACTTGGGGCGACGCACATAACAGTCGTGATTTCCGGGCAGGTACAGCACCGGAATCGACGACTCGCGCAACGGACGCAGGATCGATCGGACCCGCTCGAACTCCCCCGGCTGGCCGCTGCTGGTCAGATCCCCGGTGCAGACCGCCACCTCGGGCTTCCGGTCGAGGATGTAGGCCACCGCCCGCTCCAGCTTGCCCAGATCGTGCCGGAACTTGCGACGGAAACGGTAGTTGAACACCCCCACCCAGCGTTTGTCCAGGTAGGCCAGCCAGTCCTCCGCCGGACCTCCGGCGTGCGGATCGGAAAAGTGAATGATCTTCATGGTCGCTCCGAATCGGGGCGGCGCCTTCGGGCCTACTTCTGTGCGGCCGGGGCGCTCTGCTTCTTCTGCTCCGCCTGAATCATCTGGATCAGTTCGGCCATGTTCTGCTGAACCCGGGTCTGACCGAGCTCCATCCCGCGACGGCTGAGTTCAGTGGAGTTGGCCACGAACTTCTGACCGATCGGCGAGGAGAACAGCGCCGTCAGCTCCTTGAGCTCCTGCGCGTTGAAGGTCTCCGCGTAAATGACCGCCAGATCCCCCTTCAGAGCCTCGTAGGACATGTGCTTGCGGAAAAACTGCTCCATCACCGACCGGTAGGGCAGCATAACCGGATTGGCCTTGGCCTGCGCATCGAGCATCAGCGTGATCATGTCGTCAAACTGCTTGGGCATTCCCATCGCCTTCATCAAGCCCTCGGCCAGCTCCAGTTCCGCCGCGGAGTACTTCAGCGGCGCCTTGGGGTCCGCCCCCATCGCCGTCACCCCCAGCAACCACACCGCCGCCAGCAACACCAAACCCCATCTGCGCATTTCAGCTCCCTCCTTTCAAGTTGAGCAATTTTGCCGCGTTCTCGTAAAAGATACATGCCTGTTCCGCCGCCGTCAAGGGCAGCGAACGAATATAGTCGACCGCCTCGCGCTGCCCCCGCCAGGGACTGTCAGAACCGAACAACACCCGGTCCGCGCCGTGCTTCCGGATCAATCGGGTCAAACGTTCCGGCGGCAGCTGCTCCGGCCCGATAAAGGCCAGATCCAGATAGACGCCGCTGCCCACCAGTTCGCGCTCGGCCTCCTCCCACATCTCCATGCCGCCGAAGTGAGCCACCACCAGCACCAGCTCCGGGAACCGTCGATGAAACGCCGCCAGCTCGCCGGGCGAGCTGTGAAACGGAGGGGTATACCGGACATCGCACCCGGCATGAGTCAGGATCCAGAGCCCGTGCTCTTGGCACGCCTCCCACAGCGGAAGCAACCGCTCCTCGGGAAACCGGAACTGCTGATACTCCGGATGCAACTTGAGCCCCGGCAGCCCCATTCCGGCGATCCAGCGCACGGTGGCGGCGGGATCCGGATCCTCCGGATGCACCGAACCGAGACAGCGGATCGGGCCGTAGCTCTCGGCCGCGGCGAAGCGATTGATGCTTACCGTATTCTTCGGGGAGGCGACCAGCGGCAGCCCCAGCGAGAGCTCGATCCCGGCCTTGCGCATCGAGCTCAGCAACCCCTGACGGGTGCCGTCGGTCGCCGGGGTCAGGACACTCCGGACAAAGGCCAGCGCCTTGCCCACGACCTTTTCCGGATAGAAATGGGTGTGAAAATCGATGATTTTCATCGCCCGGTCCGGGACTTACGCCTGCTGCGCCGCTTCGGCTTCGGAACGCTTGACCAGCGTTTGCAGCCACTCGACGTTCGGGAAGTGGTCGGCGTAGAAGGTGCGGATCATCACCGCCAGCTCGTCGGCGCCGTACTTCCAAGCCAGCGCCTGATCTCCAAGCGCCCGGCGCACGTTGGTCTGATCGAAGATGATGTCCCCGGAGAAATAGGGGAACAGATCGCCCAGAAACCGGTCCATGAGCTTGTCGTCGGCAGTGGCCCGGATCGTCTCCGCGTCGATCGCGATCTCCTCGAGCTGCAGCACCCGGCAGACCGCCTCGTCGATCATCATGGTCGAGACCGGACTGTCGCCGGTCACATGATAGGTCTGATTGGCCACCGGCTGCTGAAACAGCGTGGTGATGGCGCTCTGGACATAGTCGATCGGCACGAAATAGACGTGCTTGGAGGGAATGGTCTTGAACTGAACCTGCAGATCGATCCGCGCAGTCGGATCCAGCTTGAGTTTGGAACAGCGATGACTCTTGAGTTTGGCCATGAATTCCAACACCCGGTAGACCGCCAGCGGTTTGCGGATCTTGCCGTCGGAACGGCGTCCGGTGATGATCGCCGGCCGGTAAATGGTAAAGGGGATTCCGCAGTTGCGGACCAGCCGCTCCCCCTTGCACTTGCTCTCCTCGTAGGGGTTGTTGAACCCGTCTGCGGGATTGGCCTCGGCCTCCATGGCGCGGCCCGAAGTCCGCCCGGCCACATAGGCGGTGCTGACGTAATGGAAAGCATTCACCTTCAGCGCCTTGGCAATGTTTACCATGTTTTCGGTGCCGTGGTAGTTGGTGTGGAAGGTCTTGCCGGAGGGGTCCTTCCCCAGATTGACGTCGGCCGCGCAGTGAAATACCGTATCCACGCCTGCGACCTCGGGGGCCGCCGCGATCGCGGCCGGATCGGCGTTGGCCACGTCGGTATCGATCACCCGGATCCGCTTGAGCAACTCGGGTGCGACCTCGGGACAGCCGTCGAAGGCGCACTGGTCCTGAATCACCGATTTCACCCGTTCCGCCGCACTCCGCCGTCCGCCGGAGCGGGCCAGAGCCACGATCTCCGTCTCCGGTTGCTGACGCAGCAACGCCGTAACGAACGCCCCGCCGACCAGACCGGTGATCCCGGTAACCAGAATTTTAGCCATCCAAACTTCCCGATGTTTTATTATTGATAAGTTTTCAAAAGATTATAAACAATTCAATATAGCACCGTTTCCGGATTTTGCCAAATCCTCTTCGGCAAATATCCGGAATTTCCCCGAGTGCGACCGCGCCCGGCTCAGCCGACCGTCGCGCCCGGCGCGACGTCGCCGTCGACCGTAATCAGCCGGAGTTCCTTTCCGCTCCGGGCCGCCAGCAGCATTCCCTGCGAATCGACACCCCGGATCCGGGCCGGCTTCAAATTGCCGACCACCACAATCGATCGCCCGACCATCTCCTCGGGGCGGTAATACTGCGCCACGCCGGCCACCAGCTGCCGGATCTCCCCGGCGCCCAGCTCAATCGTCAAGCGCAGCAGCTTGTCCGCGCCCTCGATCCGCTCCGCGGTCAGCACCCGCGCCACCCGGAGTTGAACTTTGGAGAAATCCTCAATGGTGATCAATTCCGCCGTCGCCGCCGGAGCCGGAGCCGCCGGGGCGGGCGCCGGGGCGGCGGCCGGAGCCGGAGCGACCGACTCCTCGAGCTGCACCCGCGGGAACAGGCTCCCGACCTCGCGGACCGATTTCCCGGAAAGGACATTCCCGGCGGTTCCGAGCTCGGCGATCCGGGAGGCCGTGCCGTCGGCCCCCAGCGCCGAAGCCAGCGTCGCCATTTTTTCGGGCATCACCGGCTCCAGCAGCACCGCGAATTTCCGCAACGCCTCCGCGGCGGTGTACAGCACCGTTCCCAGCCGCTCGGTCTCGCCCTTCTTGGCCAGCGTCCAAGGGGCGGTCTTCTCCAGATAGCGGTTGGCGGCGCGCACCGCGGTCAGCACCGCGCCGAGTCCCTGATCGAGCTTCATCACCTTCAGCGCCTGCTCCATGGCGGCCACCGCGGTCAGCACCGCGGTGTTCAGCTCCTCATCCTCGGGTTGCAGTGCGCCGGGGAACGGCACCACGCCGCCGTTGCGCAGCGTCATCTTGAGCACCCGGCTCAACAGGTTGCCGAGATCGTTGGCCAGATCGCTGTTGTAGCGGGTGACGAACGCCTCCTCGGAAAACGAGGCGTCCTGCCCCGGCGACATCTCCGCCAGCAGGAAGTAGCGGAAGGCGTCGACTCCGTACTTTTCGGCCATGGCCAGGGGATCGACCACGTTGCCCAGGGTCTTGGACATCTTCTCGCGCCCGGTCAGCCACCAGCCGTGGGCGAAGATGGTCTCGGGCAGCGGCAGATTCATCGCCTTGAGCATGGTCGGCCAGTAGACCGTGTGGGTGGTCAGAATATCCTTGCCGATCAGGTGGTAGGAGGCGGGCCACCAGCGCCGGAACTCCTCGTCGTTCCGGCGGTAGCCGACCGCGGAAATGTAGTTGATCAGCGCGTCGAACCAGACGTAGCAGACATAGTCGGGGTCGAACGGCAACTCAATGCCCCAGGCCAGCCGGGCCTTGGGGCGCGAAATACACAGATCCCCCAGTTCCCGGCGCAGGAAGCCCAGCGTCTCGTTGGCCCGGAAGGCGGGCTGAATGAAATCCGGATGGCTGTCGATGTACTGGATCAGCCAATCCTGATACTTGCTCATCCGGAAGAAGTAGTTGGACTCCTGAATGGCGGAGACGCCGCGGCCGCACTCGGGGCAGTTGCCGTCGACCAGATCCTTTTCGGTGAAGAAGCGCTCGCAGCCCACGCAATACCAGCCGGTGTACTCGGCCCGGTAGATTTCGCCGCGGTCGTAGAGCTCCTGCAGAATCTCCCGGACCACGGCCTTGTGTTCAGGCTGGGTAGTGCGGATGAACTTGTCGTTGGTGATTCCGAGCTTCTCCCAGAGCTGCTGAAAGCGGACCACGGTCTCGTCGCAGTGCTGCTGCGGGGGAATGCCGCGCGCGGCGGCGGCCTTTTCGACCTTCTGCCCGTGCTCGTCGGTGCCGGTCAGGAAGAAGGTCGGGACCTTCAGCGACCGGTGATAGCGGGCGAGGACGTCGGCCAGCACCGTGGTGTAGGCATGCCCGATGTGGGGTTTGTCGTTGACGTAATAGATCGGGGTGGTGACGTAAAACTTATTTTGATTCATCCGTCGGATCCTTTTGCTGCGGATTCTGTTCCTGCGTCTGCGGTTTGCGGCTGCCGCGATTGAGTTCCTGAATCACCCGTTCGGTCAGGTCGAAGGCGGGACTGCTCCAGATCACCGCCGGCAGTTCATTGCCGGCGCGGTCGGAACTGTCGAGCACCAGATTGTAGCCGTCGAGCGTGGCGCGGCGCTTGACCTCGGCGGTGATCTCCGTCAAGATTTCACGCCGTTTCCGCTGCTCCAGCTCGGCCAGCTGACGCTGCCGATCCGCCGCATAGGCTTCAAACTCGCTCCGCCGGTTCTTCAACTCCTCGGCCCGCTCTCTGGCGGTCGCTTCGTACTTGCGCCGTTCGGACTCGGAAATGGCGATATTGCCGGCGGCGTCGGCCGCCACCCGGTACTCTTTCTCGATGCCGCGGATTTGACTTTCCAACTTCAGCAGGTACGCGCGAAAAATCTCCATCTGCTGCTGGAGCGACTCCTCGGCAATCCGACTTTTATAATATTGCTGGAACACGCGCCCCAGATCCACCACCGCGATCCGCTGGGTTTCGGCCGCGTTCCCGGCAAGCGCCAGCAACAGCGTCAGCCATCCGAAAAACTTTCTCATCACCGCCACAGCTCCTTACGTCCGGGACGCCGGGTTGCGGCGTGCCCATAACCCAATATAATAGCACCAAGCCGACGCTTTGCCAAGTCCCCGGCGGGGTTTTTCCGCAAAGATTTGCCGATTTCGGGTTCCGCGCCGTTTTTTTCTCAAAAAAAAACCGAATTTCCCCGAAATCAAGCTGGACGTTTGACGAAAGCAAGCTATATTCTGTGTTATACAACGCCGGCGTGGTGGCCGAAAGGTTAGGCGGAGGTCTGCAAAACCTTATAAACCGGTTCAATTCCGGTCCACGCCTCCATTCTTCCTTACCCCTGATTCCGATTTCGTCGTTATTTCGTCTTTGTCCGGGCTGAGCATGATTCCCGAAAACTCTGGATAAAGATCCGGTTCCGCTCTTGACAATCGGTCACAACTCTGCTATAATTATATATGTTCTTATTGTTCTTTATTGATTTGGAGAGTTTGCTCGCGTTATGTCCGCAACCGTAAAAAGCGTACGCCACCGGATCGCCGAAACCTACCGGGAACGGATTCTTTCCGGGGAACTGCCGGGAGGCAGTTCCCTCCCGGGGACCCGGGAGCTGGCGGCCCACTACCGGACCAGTCTGTCCAACGCGCACGCGGCGCTGGCGGAGTTGAGTCGCGAAGGGCTGATCACCCGGCTGCCTTATCACGGGACGGTGGTCAACCATCAGAAACGCGAACTCGCAACCGTGGGCGTGGTGCTGTTCACCCAGCGGATTCCGACGATTCCGCTGTATGTGCAACTTCTGACCCGGTTTCTGCGCCAGGAGCTCCGCCGGCGGCATCTGAAGTGTCGCTTCTATCTGGAGGCCTCCGACAATCCGACGCTGCACCCGGTACAGGCGGCAATTCAGCGCCGGGAGTATCAGGCCGTTCTGCTGTTGCAGGTGCACGGGCTGCTGGTGGCGCGTCTGCCCCAGCTGACCATCCCCTATTTGCAGGTACGCGGAGCCTACCGTACCGAACAGCTGGTCGCCATGATGCTGGCGGGATTGAAACGTCAGGGGTGCCGCCGGGTCGGGGTGCTGACCTCGTTGAGCCGGCCGCGGCGGGTCTCCAACGAAGTTTTCGAAGATGCCAACCGGACCTTCTTCCAGGCGCTCCGGAAGAGCGCGGCGAAGCTGGGACTGGAACTGCTTCCGGAGTGGCTGCTGTGTCCGGGCCGGAACCAGTTTCTGCGGCCCCATCAATACCACCGCTTCGCCTACGAGACGATGCGCCAAGCTTGGGAGCGGCCGGATCATCCGGACGGCATCATGGTCTACCCGGACGAACTTCTGAGCGGTTTTCACAGCGCCCTTTACGAAGCCGGGATCCGGGTGCCGGAGGATTTGAAACTGGCGCTGGCCTGCAACCGGGAGTTGCATCAGGAGCCCCCCTACCCCTGCACGCTGGTGCTCAACACCATCCGCGACGAGGCCAAGACGCTGATCGAAGCGTTGATTGCGCGTTATCACGGGCGGGTCCCGGAGCGCACCGCATTGGATTACGAAGTGATCGACTA
>CASFRF010000021.1 GCA_949297015.1 uncultured bacterium | reverse complement strand
CGACGCCGAACTCTACGCGACCGACGCGCTCTCGGCGTGGGGCCAACTGTTCCGCGGTCTGGTGGACTTCGGACAGCACGACCAGTATCTCCTGGAGTTCCGGAACACCACGTTCTATCCCTTCGGCTACGACAGCGAGTTCGAGGTTCACGGCCGCCGTTTCCGACATCGGCTGACCGTGCTCAACGAGGCGCTGATCTTCGAGCTGGAGGAGCAGGACGGCGGCGGCGACTTCACGCTGTTGACCAGCACCAGCACCGCGGGGGTGCGGCGCGGTTCGCCCCACCGCACCTGGCACGATTTCGAGCAGGAGCCGGGCGCGGACTTCGCCCTCTCCAGCTGCGACTTTCACTATCCGCCGGAACCCCGGCCGCAGCTATCGCTGACGCAGAACCGGATCACCAACGAGCCGGAGGACAGCGCGGTCTATCTGCTCTTCGGCGGCGCCGGAAATTTTGCGTTTCAGGCGACCCGGAGCTTCCGCAAGGAGTACTTCCGGACCCGCGCCCGGAACGGCTACGCCGCGCAGGCGCTGGTGCTGGCCCCCACCCGGGAGCTGGCCGTCGCCCGCTGGCGGGAGCTGGCGCCGCACCTGGCGGAAACGGCGCGGCAGGAGAGACGGACCTTCAACGCCAAAGCGCGGAGCGCCACCCGGCTGCGCTCCTCCAGTCCGATTCTGGACTCGTTCGTCCGCAACTACCCGGAGATCATCCGCTCCTTCGCGGTCAAGGATCGCCCCGGCGCGGTGCGGGCGGGCGATTCCGGCTACTGGGTCTGGGGCTGGGACAGCATGGTCCACAGCGACGCGCTGATGCTCGCCGGCGAATGGCAGGCCATCCGCGACCGGCTGCGCTACTACCGCGACACCGCCGATCCGGAACTGGGCATCTTCCACGCCGCCACCTGCGCCGGAGAGCCGCTGCTGGCCATGGCCCCGGCGGCTCAGACCATCTACGCGGTGATGCTCTACAACTACTACCGCTTCAGCCGGGACGCGGCGACCACGCGCGAATTCTACGCCTTCGCCCGCGGCCTGCTCGAACGGGCCGGGCGCGATCTGGTGCCGGGAACCGGACTCTACCGCGGCATCTCGCTCTATCCGGACTGGCCGGAGGATCTGGGACAGACCGGGAACGATCTTTCGAGCTTCAACAACTCCATTCTGTTTCAGGCCTTCCGCAGTCTGGCCGCCATCGGCCGGGGACTCGGCGAAACCGCCGACGCGGAGCGTTACGACCGGGCCGCCGATGACCTGGCCGCCGGGTTCCGGCGCTGTTTTTACGATCCGGAGAACGGCTACTTCTTCGACTCGGTGGAGGCCACCACGCTGGAACCGCGGCGCTACTACCCGATCTACGCCGTGCTGCGTCTCACGCCGTTTGCCGACGAGCTGCTGCGCGGCGTCGAAAACGAAGTGGCCGACTTCATGCAGCAGGCGTTCACGCAGCGGATCGGAGTTTCGATGTTTCCGCGGCGCGACGACATCTTCTACTCGGACGGCACCCAGCTGGGCATGTACATGTCGGTGACCGAGGGCAACTACCGCTACTCGCAGGCCCGCCGCGGCCGCCCCGACACCCTGCTGCCGGTGATCGAACGCGAATGGGGGCAGCTGCGGCTGCCCGAGGCGCTGACCTGCGAGGCGGTCAACTCCGGACTCACCCCGGACAATCCGGGGCGCAAGCAGCAATTCACCGCGGCGAGCTACTATTCGCTCACCTTCGGGCTGTTCTGCGGTCTGGAGTTCACCCCGGACCAGCTGCGCTTCCGCCCGCCGCTGCTGGCCCGCCGGGGCTGGCGGATCCGGCAGCTGCGCTGGGGCACGGCCCGGCTCGACCTCGAATTTTCGGGGTCGGGCGGCGGACCGGTGGTCGCCGTGGAACTCAACGGCCGGCAACTGCCGGGCTGCGAGCTCGACTTCCGGGAACTGAAAGTCGGAACCAACCAACTGCTTATTTACACTTGAACCCAACCCGAGGAACCATGATGAACTTCAAATTTCTCTTCGGCACCGCCCTGCTGGCGGGGCTGCTCGGAGCCAGCGCGCCCGCGCTGGATCTGATGGACGGCAAAATGTACGCCGTCCCGGCGAAAAAACCGCCGGTGATCGACGGCAAACTCGACGACTGGGACACCTCCGGCAAAGAGTGGATCGCCATCTCCCGCGACATCGCCGACCGCTTCTCCGGCGAGGTGATGGTCATGTACGACGACGACGCGCTCTACCTGGCGGTGGAGGCGCTGACCGCCGGCGGTCCGATGATCAACCACGCCAAGCCGGGGGAGAAGACCTGGAACGGGCACTCCATCGAATTCCGCTGCATCGCCGACCCCACCGTCCCCTTCCCGCTGGACATTGCGGAAAACGACCGGAATCATCCTTCGGTCAAGCAGTGGGCCGACCGGATCAACACGCTTTCGATCTGGGAGGAGACCATCACCCACACGCCGCATATCACCATCACCAACGCGCCGCCGTTCAACGGCACGCGCAACGAGACCGATCCGGAGGACGTCAAGATCAAGTTTTCCGACCTCAAGGATCCCGAGCGTTACATCATGGAGGCGCGCATTCCCTGGAGCCGTCTGGGCGTTCCAGACGGGAAAAACCCGTTCAAACCGGGCGACCAGATGACCGCCTTCTGGACCGTGATCTGGCCGCAGAGCCTGACCCAGCGGGCCGAATGCTTGCGGGTGGCGCCGACCAACAACTTCGGCTGGCACTACTTCGGTGTCAAAAACTGGGGGCGGATCGAATTTGCGCCCACCGGTGACCTGAAGCCCCGAAACCCGAGTCTGGCCGAGTACCTGGAGGCGACCAAAACCGTTCCCGACGCCGACAGCTTCACCGTAGAGATGCCGGAAAAGGGCCTGCTCTCGGTCAACATCGTCGACGCGCAGGGCAACATCCTCCGCGAAATCGCCGGCGGCGAACTGCACGACCGGGGGCCGGTCACGCTCTACTGGGACGGCTACGACTGGTACGGCAATCCGCAGCCGCCGGGCACCTACCAGTGGCGCGCCTACGTCCACCAGCCGCTGACTCCGGTCTTCGCCGGGGCCGCCGGAACCTCGGCCAAGGTCCCCTACGAGACCAGTGACCGCAAGGGCAACTGGGGAGGCAACATGGGGCCGCCGACCAGCGTCGCCGGCGCGGAGGACGGCATCTATCTGCTGTGGGGCAGCAACGAGGGCGGCAACGCGATCGTCAAGATCGATTACGACGGCAACGTGCTCTGGCGCAACACCCCCTATGTCATCGAGGGCGGCTACGGCCCCCACATTTCGATCGTGGCCAACGACAAGTACGTCTATGTGCTCTCCGGCTGGTTCAACACCTTCGTCACCCGTTATGACGCCCGGAACGGCCTGACCGCGCCGTTCGGCGAAAAACGGTTCCTCACCATCGACGACTTCGGCGCCACGCCGCCGCAGCAGCTGCGCTGGAACGCGCCGATGCCCTCCGCCAACGCGCTCGCGGTCAACGACCGGGAGCTCTTCGTCCCGTTCCACTACCGCGGCGTGATCAAGGTCTACGACGCCGAAAGCGGCGAATTCAAACGCGAACTGCAGCTGCCCTGGGTGCGCGGCATCACCCTCAACGAAAAGGGCGATCTCTATGCCCTCTCCGGCCGGGACACCAACGGCTGGCACGGCGATTCGCGCCGGATCTGGCGGTTCGACGGCGCCGCGGGGTCGGCGCGCCCGGTGCTGACCATGACCAGCGGACTCTGCGAGAATCCCTGGGGCATCGCCGTCAGGGGCAACGATCTATTCGTCTCCGACAACGGTCACTCCAACCGGGTCTACCGCTACACCAACGGCAAGCTGTCCGGCAGCTTCGGTCAGCCCGGCGGCCGCGCCTGGGGCGGCAAGTACGACTCAAAAAGTCTGCTCTATCCGGCCGGGATCGCCTTCGACGCCCGGGGTCGGCTGTGGATTCCGGAATCGGCGCTGCCCAACGTCTTCAAGGCGATCGATCCGGCCACGCTCGAGGTGAAACAGGAGCTCTTCGGCGACGTCGGCTACTGCCCGCCCGCCTGGCCGGATGCGGACGATCCGCTGCAGGTCTATGTCAAGGAGTACTTCACCAACGGCATCATCCGCAGCCAGCTCAAAGGCGACGGCACCTCGGCCGGAGCCGACGCCTACTGGAACTTCCGCGAGCTGCCCTGGCCGCATGAGCTGACCGAATGGGCCAGCAACTACCGGGTCCCCTTCTCCTTCCGGGGGCCGAAGAATCAGAAATACATGTACGCCACCGCGCTGAACAGTCTCCCGGCGACGCTGGTCCGGCAGGACGGCTACGAGCTCAAACCGGTGAACTATCTGGCCAATTTCGACGAGCAGTCCGCCGGTCCCGGCGGCTTGCGGATCTGGACCGACGTCAACGGTAACGGCCAGGTCGAGCCTGAAGAGCAGAGCACCGTCACCGAACTCGGCGGCCGGAAACTCGAAGTCCCCGGCAACCGGCTCTGGCAGATGGGGACCTCCACCATCCGGCCGGACGGCACGCTCTATGTGGTCGGCAGCGACAACTGCGCCTACCGGATTCCGCTCAAGGAGGCGCTGCCCTCCGGCGCGCTGGTCTGGGACTGGTCGAAATCGCAGCTGGCGGCGCAGGAGATCGTGCCCTTCGCCCGGATTCCGATCTACTACACGGCCCGGGAGACGATCATGGGGATCGACGTCGCCGACGACGGCACCATGTTCTTCTCCTTCAACGCCAATCTGCCCTACGCCAACGAGCGCTGGCGGGAGCAGCTGAAGTTCGGACTCGGCCACTCGGGCCGCTTCAACGCGGTCAAGGTCACCGCCTTTGATCCGGCCGGGAAACGGCTGTTCCTGGCCGGACGCAAGGCCACCGGCGTACTCGGCGACGGCGAGATGTATCACCACTGGGCTCAGGCCGGGCTGCTCGGCGACCAGTACGTGGCGGTGGCCTCGGAGTGGACGCCGTTCACGCTCTACACCCGCGACGGGTTCTTTGTCCAGTCGCTGCTGGCCGACCCCAACCGGGGCGAGACGCCGAGCCCCTACAGCCTCGGCGGCGGCGAGACCTTCTCCGGTCAGCTCCGGTACTATCCGAAGACCAACGAGTGCTACTTGTACACCGGCAACACCCACGGCATGGTCTACCGGCTGGACGGGCTGGACGCCAACGGCCGGATCAAGGGCGAGAAGCGCTTCTCCGGCACCATGAAGCTGACCCGGCAGGTGGATCCCTTCGCCGTCACTCGCGAAGCGGCCCACGCCGTGCTGCTGCCTCTGACCGATCCGCTGACCAGCGGCAACTGGGGCGACTCCCCGGTCGAGCTCTACGACAACAGCGATCAGCCGCTGGCCAAGCTCGATCTGGGGTATGACGCGAACTATCTCTACGCCCGGTTCCGGGTGCGGAGTCCGCGGCCCTTCGTCAATCAGGCGGATGATCCGGCGCTGGTCTTCAAACAGGGCGACGCGGTCGGTCTGTACTTCGGGCCGGCGGCGAAACACAACACGCCGGGAGCCGACGACGTGCGGCTGCTGGGGACGGTGTTCCGGGGCAAACCGGCGGTGATCGGCATGTTCGCCGAATCCAAGCTCAAGCAGCCCTACGAGTACTTCACCACCGCCGGAGGACGCTGGAAGTTCGACTTCGTGGGCGTGATTCCGGGGGCGCAGGCCAAGTTCCAGCAGCAGCCGGAGGGGTACGTTCTGGAGCTGGCGATCCCCCGCTCGGCGCTGCCGGGGTATGAGCTCAAGCCCGGAGCCAAGCTCGGGTTTGAGGCCGAAGTGCTGCTCTCCGGCAACGGGGTGCGGGGACTGCAGGCGATCTCCCGCAACCACCTCTTCACCCCGCGCTCGGCCGGACAGGCCAAGATGGTCGACGACATTCCGAGCGAAGCCCGACTCTATCCCCAATACTGGGGGAGCGTCACGGTGAAGTAAGCCGCAAACGCGGAAACGGGCGCCGTCCGGAGCTCCGGGCGGCGCTCTTTTTGCGGCGTCGAAGTCTTTTTGCATTTGCAGTCCGTCCCTTTGATGCTATGGTAAAAGAAACCCCGAACGATGGTGGAGTCCAGTCGATGACGACCGAATCCGAATCTCCCGTGGCGCCGCGCCTGCTGCGGCGCGGCATGAATCTGTCGATCCTCTCCGGCGCGCTGTGGATGTTCTTCGGATCGGCCTCCGGCGGTTCGCTGCTGACCGGCGCCCTGCTCTCGCTGGAGATGAGCGAAGCCCTGATCGGCTGGGTCATGTCGCTGAGCCTGATCTTCCTGCCGCTGCAGATCGTCGGCGCGGTACTGCAGCAGCGCTACTTCAACCGCAAAAAATTCTGGCTGATCTGCACGGTCAGCTATTACGGGACCTTCTTTCTGCTGGCGCTGCTGACCGCCTCGTGGCTGCGGCTGCCGCATGCGCTGGGGGTCGGGCTCTTTCTGCTGACCTTCGGTCTGGGCCAATGTCTGGTCCAGCTGCAGGCCGCGGTGGGACTCTCCTGGACCGGCGACCTGGTCCCGCCGCGGGAAAGCGCCAACTTCTGGAGCCGCAAGGCCGGGGTGGCCACCCTGGCCGGGCTGATCGCCGGACTGTCGCTGGGCAAACTGGCCGACCTGCTGGGCAAGACCGACCGCTCCACCTATGTGGTGATTCTGGCGCTCGGCGCCTTCTTCGGCATGCTCTCGTTCTTCGCCTTCCTGCCGGCGGTCGATCCCCGGCGCGGGGACCGGAAACAGAGTCTGTCGCTCCGGCAGCTGCTGGGCGAAACCTGGCGCAATCGAAACTACCGACTGCTGACCGCCTTTTTCGGCTATCAGTCCTTGTGGGCCTGGCTCTCCAGCAGCTTCCTCTTCGTCCATCTGCAGAAGACCATGAATTTTTCGATGTTCTCCATCCAGCTGCTGCTGGCGGTGAGCGGGGTGGTCGGGTTCGGCGCCGGGTATTTGTTCCGGATCGTCGGCGCCCGCTACGGCCGCAAACCGATTCTGATTCTCTGCAGCATTCTGAAGACCGGGGAGTTTCTGCTCTGGGCCTCGCTGATCCCCGGCGGCAACTGGCTGGACCGGGCCGGACTCACCGTGATCAACCGGGTGCTGGAACTCTTCTCCTGCGGGCCGATTCAGCCGGAACCGGGGCTGATCGGAGCGCTGCCGGTGTTCATCGCCGGAGGCTTCGTCAATCTCGGGCTGACCTCGGCCCAGTCCTCGCTGCTCACTTCGACCGGCAGCAAACGGGTGCAGGGCTTCGCCATTGCCATGTTCTTCGCGGTGGTCGGCGTCTGCGGCTTTATCACCTCCAGCCAGAGCGGCGTATTGTACGAGTATCTGGACACCGTCTCCTGGATCCGCCCCCCCTGGACGCCGTTCAATCTGCTGGCGACGCTCTCGGCGCTGGGGTATCTGACCAGCGTGGTCTGGCTCTTCCGGTTCCGCGAAGACGGCGCGGCCCCGACCGGGCTGGTGGTGCGCGAAATTCTGAGCGGCAACCCCTTCCGCAGCGTCTATCAGGCCCACCTTCTGGCCCGGCCGCTGAGCGAGCGCAGCCGGGTTGAAACGCTGAGTCGAGCCTCCGGCAAACTGGTCGCCAACGAATTGATCCGCAACATCTACAGTCCCTCGAGCCGGGTCCGGGACAGTGCGCTGCTGAGCATCATCAAGCAGGAGGAGTCGCTGGCTCCCGACGTCATTCAGGAGATCATCAAGCTGCTCGACCAGCCGGAACTGGGAATGCAGGCGATGGCGGCCCGGACCCTCGGCCGGATTCGGGAGCGTGCGGCAGTTCCGGGTCTGATCCGGCGATTCCGGGACGAGGATTTTTCGGTGGCCCACGCGGCGGTTTTCGCCGCCGGACTGATCGCCGCGCCGGAGTTTCTGCCGGAACTGACCGCGCTGATCGACGACCCCCGACGCGCGACGCTGCACCCGGCGGCGGCCGAGGCGCTGAGCAAAATCGGCGACTGCCGCCAGCTGCGCCGGGTTTTCCGGGTCTTCGAGCGTCAGACCCACTGGGTGCTGCGCCGACAGTGCCTGATTTCGGCGGTCCGGCTGCTGGTGCGGGACCGGAGCCGGGTCTACGGCTGGTTCGAGAGCGAGGAACTCCGCCCCGGGTCGCAACTGGAAAAACGCCTCCGCAACGTGGTCGAGCACAGCGCCTGGGAGGGCACCATGCGTCCGCCCGCCTTCGAGCTGATGTTGCAGGAGTACGACGCCGGTCGCTTGGAGAAGTGCTCGGCGCTGATTCTCGCACCGCTGCTGGAGCGTTGCCGGGTGTTTCCGCTGCGGCAGGAACATGTGCCCTGGAATCTGCTCAGCGAGTGTTTCGTGCCCGGCGGCCGAATGCGGTACGGGGCGCTGAACGCCGAGGATCCGGAGGGGACCAACCTCTGGTTCCAGCTCAAGATCTGGGCGGAACTCAAATACAATCTGGACACGCCGGAACCCCAGCTGTTCTTCGCGCAGCTGATCGCGGCGGAGACGCTGCTGGATTCGATGCTGAGCGGCGCGATCGTCGAGGAGATCCTCGCCGAGTCCTGACTTTCCTGAAAAAAAGCGCGGTCCGGGACTTGCAATCCGGTTTTGGAATGCTATATTTATCTACTTGTAAGTGCATGATGTATGAAACGTTTTCAGCGATAGCAACTTCACGGAGCAAACCATGAAAAAAGACATTCATCCGAAGTACGGCGACGCCAAGGTGATCTGCGCCTGCGGCGAGGTCTGGGAGATCAAATCCACCCGGCCCGAAATCCATGTCGGCATCTGCGCCAAGTGCCACCCGTTCTTCACCGGCAAGCAGAAGTTCGTCGATACCGCGGGGCGGATCGACAAGTTCAACCGCCGGTACAACAAGGCGGCGAAGTAATTCTCCGTATCCTTGCTCGCCGGGACTCGGCGAGCTTTTTTTTGTGTGAGCAACATGGTCCCGTCCGATATTGCCTCTTACGTCGAAAGTCTGCGTCCCCGGTTTCAGGAGCTGGAAACCGCGCTGGCCGATCCCGGAATCTACGCCCGGGCGGCCGAGTGCAAGCGGCTGAGTCAGGAGCATCGCAAGCTGGGGAAACTCTTTGCCGACTTCGCGGACTGGAACAACGCCCTGAAGCAGATCGCCGAAAACCGGGAGCTGCTCAGTTCCGAGGAGGATGCGGAGTTCCGTGAACTGCTCAGTTCCGACATCGCCGAACAGGAGTCGCGCGCGGAACAGCTGGAGAACGCGCTGCGGCTGGCCCTGCTGCCGCCCGACCCCAACGACGCGCGCAACATCATCGTCGAAATCAAGCCCGCCGCCGGCGGCGACGAGGCGGCGCTGTTCGCCGGGGAGCTGTGGCGGCTCTACGCCCGCTATGCCGAAAAACGGGGCTGGAAACTGGAAATTCTGGATCAGAGTTCGAGCGATCTCGGGGGACTCAAAGGCATCTCCTGCTCCTTTATCGGCGACGACGTCTACTCCCTGATGAAGTACGAATCCGGCGTTCACCGCGTGCAGCGGGTGCCGGAGACCGAGGCCGGCGGTCGGGTTCACACCTCCACCGTGACGGTGTCGGTGATGCCCGAGGCCGAAGCCGTGGAAATCGACGTCAAACCCGAGGAACTGCGCTTTGACGTATTCCGCTCCTCCGGTCCCGGCGGCCAGTGCGTCAACACCACCGACTCGGCGGTGCGGGTCACCCATTTGCCGACCGGCATCGCCGTGGCCAGCCAGCAGGAGAAATCGCAGCATCGGAACAAGGAGATCGCACTGCGCATTCTGTTCGCCCGGCTGCTGGAACACAAGCAGCAGGAGGAGGCGGCCCGACAGGCGGCCGACAAACGCTCCCAGGTCGGCACCGGAGACCGCAGCGAACGGATCCGGACCTACAATTTTCCTCAGAACCGGGTCACCGACCACCGCTACGGCGTCACCATCTACGATCTGCCCGCCCTGATGGAGGGCAATCTCGATCTGCTGCTGGAGCCGATCATCACCGTTGCTTGCGAACGGCGGCTGGAGGCGCTGCGCTGATCGCGGCTCAGCGCTGCCGCAGAAACTGCTGCGTCTTCAGCGCATCGAACCAGCGGTGAAAGGCGGCGGGATAATCTTCCGGCCGGGTTTGCCGCCGAATCCGCGCCCAGACCGAAGCGAAATTCTGCTCCTTCAGAAAGGCCCGGAGCTCCGGCGCCAGACGCTCCGGCAACGCGGGATCGTCCAGTTCCGACAGTTGCCCCAGCAACTCCCCGAGCTGCGCGAAACGCGCGTCGGGAAACTCCGGAAGTTCGCCGCCGGCCAGCAGGCCGGCCAGTGCCGGTCCGGTGCCGAAGGGAACCCGTTCCGACAACCGGGCGGCCGGATGCACCAGCACCTCCTCCACCTGCCCGATCGGCGCACACTTGGCCAGCGCCTGCAGGAAGTAGAAGTCCTCCCCGGCCCGGCGGCGGCGCATGCCGCCGCAACGCAGATAGTCCCGCGCCCGCACCGCAAAGCCGGAACCGATGGCCTGATAGCCGTAGGGGGAACCGATCTCGCGCAGCTTCCGGGCGTAGCGTTCCAAATAGGCCTCGTAACGGCGGATCGCCCGTTCCAGTTCCGGCGTCGCGCCCCGCTGATGGCGGATGCCGACGGTCACCCCGCCCCAGTCGGGATGGGCGGCAAACGCCGCCTCGAGACAGCGGAAATAGGCGGGTTCGACCGGCGAATCCGCGTCGAGCGAATAGAGCACCGCAAACGCGGCGCGCTCCGCGCCCAGCGCGGCCAGAAAGGAGTCAAACCCGAGTTTCCGGGCCTCCCCCACCCCGTCGGCGAGCTCCCCGGCGTCGAGCCACCGCAGTTCCAGCGCGCCGGATTCTTCGCCGCGCCGCAGCCGGGAGAGCAGTCCGGCGTTGTCCCGCCGCCAGGACTCCGGCGCGTCCGGCGGGTGGTTGACCACCAGAATCACCGCCGTGGCGACCGGAGCGGCCGCTTGCAAACTGGCCAGCGTGGCGCCGATCCGGGAACTCTCGTTCAGCACCGGGATCACCACCGCCTGCCGGGTCGCGGCAGGAAGCGGGGCGGGTTCGAACACCTCCACCCGTCCCCGCGCCAGATACTTGGCCAGCTCGCGCGGCTTCACGCTACTCGGTCAAAATCGAGTGGTAGTCCTTGCCCGGCGGAATCATCGGCAGCACATGCTCGCTGTAGCCGGTGTGGACATCGAGCACATAGGGCTCGTCATCGGCGAGCATCTCGCGAATGGCATCAGCCAGTTCGGCGCGGGTATAGACCTCCCGCCCCCGGATGCCGTAGCCCTTGGCGATGGTCACGAAATCGGGATAGGGCCGCTTCAGATAGGGGCTGCCCATAATGGTGTTGCCGTGGCGTCCCTGATAGAAGCGGTCCTCCCACTGCGCCACCATGCCGAGCACCTGATTGTTGAGAATCACGCACTTGACTCCGATCTTTTCGACGTGGAGCGTGGCCAGCTCCTGAATGTTCATCTGGAAACTGCCGTCGCCGTCGATATTGAGCACCGTCCGGTCGGGGCAGGCCAGCTTGGCGCCCATCGCCGCCGGCAACCCGAAGCCCATCGCCCCCAGCCCGGCCGAAGTCAGCAGCTGGCGCGGGAAACTGAAGTCGTAGAACTGGGCCGCCCACATCTGGTGCTGCCCCACGCCCGGCACCACCAGCGCCTTGCCGCCGGTCGCCCGGGAGAGCTCTTCGATGACGAACTGAGGCTGCAGCACCTCGGGGTGGTTGTGATAGGTGCGCGGATTCTCCCGCTTCCAGCGCTCCAGGGTAACAAACCACTCCTTGTACTCGCGCCACAAAGGCTCCTTGTTGAGCTCGGTCAGCACCGCCTTGACGTCGGCCACCACGCCGAGATCGGCCACCTTGTTCTTGTTGATCTCCGAATCGTCGATATCGACGTGGATGATCCGGGCCCGGGTGGCGAAGGAGGCGGGGTTGCCGGTCACCCGGTCATCGAACCGGGCGCCCAGCGCGATCAGCAGATCGCACTCGTTGGCCGCATTGTTGGCATAGACCGTGCCGTGCATGCCCAGCCAGGAGAGGCTCAGCGGATGCTTTTCGGGGAAGGCGCCGATGCCCATCAGCGTGGTGGTCACCGGCAGATGATAGGACTCGGCGAACTTCCGCAGCTCTTCAGAGGCACCGGCGCTGATGATGCCGCCGCCGGCGTAGATGCAGGGCCGTTCCGCTTCGGAGATCATCTTCCGGATCTCGGCGATGGCCGCCTTCGGGAACTCCGGCACCGGGCGATAATGCTCCAGCCGGAGCGGCGCGTCGAAATCGGGCGTGCAGAGCTGCTGCTGAACATTCTTGGGAATATCCACCACCACCGGCCCCGGCCGCCCGGAGGACGCCAGATAGAAGGCCTCCTTGATCACCGCCGGAATGTCCCGGGCGTCCAGCACCAGAAAACTGTGCTTGACCACCATCCGGGTCATGCCGATGATGTCGGTCTCCTGAAACACGTTCTTGCCGATCATCGAACTGGGCACCTGCCCGGTGATGAACACCGTGGGGATCGAATCCATGCAGGCGTCGGCGATGCCGCTGACCAGATTGGTGGCGCCGGGGCCGCTGGTGGCCATGCAGACTCCGACCTTGCCGGTGGCGCGGGCGTAGCCGCCGGCGGCGAAGGCCCCCCCCTGTTCGTGACGCGGCAGAATCACCCGGATCGGCGAATCGATCAGCGCCTGATGCAGCTCGATCGCCTGACCGCCGGGATAAGCGAAAAGCAGATCGACGCCCGCCCGCTCCAAGCTGCGGACCAGAATTTCGCTGCCCTTCATCGTTGGTGGTTGGTTGTTCATGATTGCGTTCCTGAAAAAAACCTGTTCCGAAAATAGAAACGATAACGCTTTAATATAGCTCCGCAGCGTGATAAAAGCAACCGGGAAATCCCGGTTCCCCGCCAAAAAAGCGGTTGAAAATCAGCGGTTTTGGTGTTATCTTAAAACATTATGAAAAATCACGAAAAATCAGATCGCAGTCTGGAGCTGCTGGACACCACGTTGCGCGACGGGGAGCAGACCCCCGGCGTGGCGTTCACGCCTCAGGAAAAGCTGCAACTGGCCCGGATGCTGCTGTCCCGGCTCAAAATCGACCGGCTGGAGATCGGCTCCGCCCGGGTGTCGGAGGGTGAACGCGAGGGCGTGGCCGCTATTTATGAGTGGGCCGATCACCGGGGCTACCTGGAGCGGCTGGAGATGCTCGGCTTTATCGACGGCGGAAAATCCGTGGCGTGGATCGCGGAGACCGGCGGCCGGGTGATCAATCTGCTGGCCAAAGGCTCCGAACAGCACTGCCGGATTCAACTGCGCAAAACGCCGGCCCAGCACTATGCCGACGTGGCCCGCGAAATTGCCTGCGCCGTCGAACGGGGGCTGGCGGTCAACGTCTATCTGGAGGACTGGTCGCGGGGGATGAGCGACTCCTTCAGCTATGTGTTCAACTTCATCCACGAGCTGGAGAAGCTGCCGGTGGCGCGGATCATGCTGCCCGACACCCTGGGCGTGCTGACTCCGCCTCAGGTGACGCGGTATCTGGAGTGGCTCTACCTCGAATTTCCGCACCTGCACTTCGACTTCCACGGACACAACGACTACGGTCTGGTCACCGCCAACAGTCTGGCGGCGGTCAATGCCGGAATCGACGGTGTGCACGTCACGGTCAACGGCCTCGGGGAACGGACCGGAAATCAGCCGCTCTCCCAACTGGTGGTGGCGGTTCACGACACCACCACGCGCCGCACCCAGGTGCCGGAACTGGAGCTGCAGAACGCCTCGGAACTGGTGCAGACCCTCTCCGGAAAACGCTGCGCCTGGAACACTCCGGTGACCGGCTCGGACGTCTTCACCCAGACCTGCGGCGTCCACGCCGACGGCGACCGCAAGGGCAATCTCTACGTCAACCGGCTGCTGCCGGAGCGGTTCGGCCGCAAACGCGATTACGCGCTGGGCAAACTCAGCGGCAAGGCTTCGCTCGATCAGAATCTGGCCGAGCTCGATCTGGAGCTGGAACCGGAACTCCGGGCCAAGGTCCTGCAGGAGGTGATCCGGCTGGGCGATCGCAAGAAGCAGGTCACCGCCGCCGATCTGCCGTTCATCATCGCCGACGTGATGCGCACCCCGGTCTCCAACCGGGTCCGGGTGCTCGACTACGAGATCGGAATCCGGGCCGGAACGCTCTCCAAAGCCTGGCTCAAACTGGAGCTGGACGGGGAGACGCTCGAAGGGTCCGCCTCCGGCGCCGGCGGCTACGACGCCTTCATGAAGGCGTTGCGCAAGCTCTGCCGGGCCCGGAAGATCACCCTGCCCCGACTGGTCAGTTACGAGGAGCGGATCCCGCCCGGCGGCAAAACCGACGCGCTGGTCGAAACCAAGATCACCTGGTCCCGTTCGGACGGCACGGTCTGGACCACCTCCGGCGTCGACTCCGACCAGCTGGTGGCGGCGATCACCGCCACCGAAAAAATGTTGAATCTGCTGCTCAAATGACCAGAGGAAAGAGCATCCGGATTGCGGGAATCGCGCTGCTGGCGCTGGTGGTGCTCTTTCTGTTGCTGCGGTTCACCTCATGCTGAAGAGATGGTACAAGTACGGGATTCCGACGCTGATCCTGCTGCTGGGGCTGGCCGCGGGGGGGCTCTGGTACTGCCGGCAGGCCGGGCGGCCGGAAGTTTCGATTCACGAGGCGCTGCAGGTGCTGCGCAGCGAGGAGATGAAGTTTCTGGTGCTGCGCAAAGTGATTTCGACCGTGGTGCTCGAACAGCGGGACTACAACTGGTTCTGGGGGGCCCGCGAAGGGGTGGCGCTGGCCGAAGTGGAGCTGTTCTACGGCTTCGACCTGAGCCGGATCTCGGAGCAGGATCTGAAGCGCACCGCGGAGGGCACGCTGGAGCTGACGCTGCCGGAGCCGGAGGTGCTCTCGTGCGCGGTGGACCTGGGCACGTTGCGGATCTTCACCCGCCAGAGCGCCTTGAGCTTCTGGCGCGATCAGCTGCTGGATTCCAGTTTGAAACAGGAGTTGCAGCAGCGTTTTGCCCGGACCGCCGCCCGCCGCTTCCGCGAGCGCGGGCAGCTGCCGGAGCGGGCGGAACTGGTGGCGCGTTTGAATCAGTGGGCCGGGCCGCGGCTGGCGGCGCTGGGAATTCCCATCCATTTTAACTAGACGGAGAACGAAAATGCGAACCGAAATGGCGCTGGCGCTGCGCTATCTGAAACCCCGGCGCAGCGTGGTCTCGATCATCACGCTGATTTCGCTGACCGGAGTGATGCTGGGCGTGGCGGTGCTGTTGATCGTGCTGGCGGTGATGACCGGCTTCACCGATTTGATGAAGGAGAAGCTGCTGGAGACCCAGGCCCATTTGCAGGTCCAGCCGTGGGGCGGCTACCGGATGATCGCCGATCCGGACGAGGTGGTCCGGATTCTGAGCGGAATCGGGGTGGAGGCGGCTCCGGTGATCCAGTCGCCGGTGATGGCGCAGCTGGAGCGCCGCGGCATTGATCCGCAGCTGCTGATGATCGGCGCCCGGGCGGAGGATCTGCAACGGCGCATGCATCTGGATCAGGCGCTGAAGGCGGGGGCGCTCTCGCTGGAAAAGGGCGAGGCGGTGATCAGCACGGCGATGGCCCGGCGCTGGGGACTCGGCGTCGGCGACAAATTCCTGCTGCACTCGCCGAACCGGCTGACCCAGCTGGTCCGCTTCAAACCCGGGGGCGGGGTGGAGCTGAACGAGGAGAGCGGCGTCTATCTGCCCTCCGAATTCGTGATCACCGGGCTCTACTCCTTCGGCAAATACGACTTCGACCAGAGCGTGCTGTTCCTGGGGCTGGACGACGCGGCCGATCTGGTCCAGCTGCCCTGGGGCACGGCGACCGTGGTTTACGGCTGGGTGCGCGATCCGTTTCACATGCAATCCGAGCTGAAGCGGGCGCAGGATCAGCTCCCCTACTTCCAGATCACCGACTGGCAGCAGGAGAATCAACGGCTGCTCGACGTGCTGAAAGTGGAGAAACGCATGATGTTCTTCCTGCTGATCTTCATCGTGCTGGTGGCGGCGTTCAGCATCACCAACACGCTGATCACCTCGGTCTACCAGAAGACCCGCGAGATCGGCATTCTCAAGGCGCTCGGTGCCGGGAACGGACTGGTGATGAAAATCTTCGTCTTTCAGGGGTTGTGGGTCGGCGTGATCGGCAGCGGACTCGGCACCGCGCTGGGGCTGCTGGTGATCCACTTCCGGAACGACATCCTGAAGCTGGCCAGCCGGATTACCGGTCAGGATCTGTTTCCGGCGGAGTTCTACTATTTCGACCAGCTTCCGGCCCATGTGGTCCCGGGGGACGTGGTGTTCGTGGTGATTTCCGCCGTGCTTTTGTGCACCGCCGGCGCGCTGCTGCCGGCTTGGGGCGCGGCCAAACTCGATCCGGCAAAGGCGTTGCGTTATGAGTGAACCGATTCTTGTCGTCAGGGACGTGCGGAAGAGCTACCGCTTGGGCCGAAGCGTGATCGAGGTGCTGCGCGGAGTCGACTGGGAGCTGGAGCGCGGCGCCTGGGCCTGTCTGGTCGGTGCTTCGGGCAGCGGCAAGACCACGCTGCTGAATCTGCTGGGGTCGCTCGAAGCGCCCGATACCGGGACCATTGTCTGTGCCGGAACCGACTACGCCGGATTGCGCCGCCGCCGGGCGGCCGCCTTCCGCAACCGCAAACTCGGCTTCGTCTTTCAGGCCTACTGTCTGCTGCCGGAGTTCACGGTGCTGGAGAACGTAATGCTGCCGGGTCGGTTTTCGGGGCGGAATCTGCACGCCCTGCGGAGCCGGGCGGAGGAGCTGCTGGAGCGGGTCGGGCTCGCCGACCGGCTGCATCACCGCCCCGGCGAACTCTCCGGCGGCGAGCAGCAGCGGGCGGCCATCGCCCGGGCGCTGATCAACGATCCGGAGCTACTGCTGGCCGACGAACCGACCGGTAATCTGGATGCGCGGACCGGCGCTTCGAGTCTGGCGCTGTTCCGCGAACTGCGGGCCGCCGATCCGGGGCGCACCATGGTGATGATCACCCACAATCCGGAGATCGCCGCCGAGGCGGAGATCGTCCGCACGCTGCGTGACGGGGTCTTACAGTAGCGTCCGATAGGCGCGGTGATTGCGCCGCCGCTCGCTGACGAACTGTTCGGCGGTATGGGCACTCAGCAATTCGTAGAGCACGGCCAGCTCCTTGCCGGGAGCCGGGCGCAGAATCCGGCCCAGGCGCTGCACATGCTCGCGCACGCTGCCGGAGCCGGAAAGTACGATCCCCACCCCCGCCGCGGGGACGTCCACGCCCTCGTTGAGCACCTTGCTGGTGACCAGCACCGGATACTCACCGGTCCGGAAGCGGCTCAGAAACTCCTTGCGCTCCCCGGCGCCGGTGTGGTGGGTCAGCACCGGCCAGCAGAATTCCCGGCCCACGGCGTAGGCGGTGGCGTTGTCGGCGGTGAAAATCAGCACCCGCTCCCCGGCATGGCGGTTCACCAGTTCCCAGACTTTGGCGATTTTGGCCCGGCTGCCGCGCGAAATCTGACGCTGTTTGAGGAAACTCCGGAACACTTCCCTGCCCTCCGGCTGGCGGGCGCAGAGTCCGAGAAACCGCGCCCAGTCCCCCGGCTCCCGGAAACTCAGTCCGTGGTGGCGGATAAAGGCCAGATACCGGTTCCGGTGAAACTCGTACTCCCGGGCCTCGTCCGGCTCCAGCTCCACCTCCAGGCAGCAGGTCCGGTAGGGGGCCAGCACCGACCCCTCCAGCTCGTCGATATGGACCTGGCAGGCCAGCGGCCCGATCAGGTCGAACAGCGCCGCCGCCCGCTCCGGTTCCAGCTCCGGCGTCGCCGACAGCCCCAGCCGGTAGGGGGCCAGGCACATCGCCGCCGCCGTCTGATAGACCGGCCCGGGCAGGTGATGGCACTCGTCAGCGATCAGCAGCCCGAAGCGGTTGCCGATGAACTCCATGTTCAGCACCGCCGAATCGTAGGTGCTGACCGTCAGCGGCAGCACCCGGTGTTCGCCGCCGCCGAGCATGCCCACCTCCTGACCGAAGAACTCCTCCAGCACCGTCGTCCACTGCTGCAACAGATCGATGGTCGGCACCAGCACCAGCGCCGGCCGCTGCAAGCGGGCGATCGCCATCACCGCCAGAAAGGTCTTCCCCGCGCCGGTGGGCAGCGCCACCACCCCCCGAAACTCCCGCGCCCGCCAGGCCGCATAGGCGCGCTCCTGATGACTCCGCGGCTGCAACCAGCGCACCGGCTGCAAAGGAAGCGGGGCGAAGGCGCGGGCCCGATCCCCGACTTTGATTCCCGCCAGCGCCAGATTCAGCACCAGCGGCGCGTAGTCGCAGGCGCGGGCGCGCAGGGTCCGGGTCCGTTCGTCGTACCGGAGCAGCTCGCGCAGAGCGTCGGGGACGCGCTCCGGAGCGAGACCGTCGAGCCGCAAGGTGCCCGCGTCGAAGAGCAGTTCCGGCGTCATGATTCCGGCCGGAAAGCGGCCACCGCGCCGACGATCAACACCACGCCCAGCCCCACCAGCGCCGCGTTGCCCCCGATCCGCCAGCTCCGGAAGCCTACGCCGAGCAGCAGCGCCGCCATCCCCGCCAGACTTCCCAGCCCCGCGCACCAGCGTCGGGCCCGGGACCAGTCCGGATAATCCTTTGGCGCCTTCTGCGCCGCCAGTTCCGCCAGAGCCGCGGCGAGCTTCTCCCGGTGCTCCTCCGACAGGTTGCGGTCACTCATGCGACTTCTCCTCGCGCAGCGGGGCGACCAGTTCGTGCCGGATCAGAAACGGCAGAAAGGCCCCGCTGTCCAGCGCCCGATCCACCGCCAGCACCGCCTCCGCAGCGTCGCTTTGCCGGTAACGGAACCGGAATTCGGTCAGCGGATAGCTGCCGGCGGCGATATGGTCGCGCAGCGGCAACACCCCGTCGATCGCCAGCGGCTTGACCTGATGCCCGGCGGTGTCGGCCAGCGCGGAGACGCTGATCGCATTGGGATTGTTTCCGGTCAGCGTCACGCACTCGGGGGCGCTGCCGAGCCGGAACACCGACTCGGTGTAGGGTACCTCCCCCATCACCCGGCGCCGGAACACCGCCTCGCCCGGGGTGTCGGCCGCCTCCAGATAGCGGTGAATCTGAAAGGGCGACTGCGTGAACGGTTCCCAGCTCTGCTCCGCCCCCCGGTAGATGTTCCGGAGCTGCTCGACACTCAAGGTCTTCACCGGATTGCTGCGGTGCACCAGCAGCACCGCAGCGGCCGCCGCGTAGGGACTCCCCGGAAACTCCGCCGGCACCAGACTGGTCTCCGGCTGCTGCACCAGCAGCAGATCGACCCGTCCCTCCTTCAACGCCGCCACCGCCTCGGCAACCGGCAGCCGCTGGATCGAAAGTTCCAGCCCGGGATTGGCCCGGTTCAACGCCAGCGCAAATTCCCGCACCGCCGGATCCCCGCCGGGGATCGCATCGGCGATGCTCACGCGGATCGGCTCCGCCGCCGCCGCGAGCATGCAAAGCAGCAACCCCAGCATTCCCCCGCCCAATTTTCGCCAGAAACTCCGCACCGGATTCAATCCCGCGAGATCGCCACCCGGCCGGAACGGGCCATTTCCAGAATGCCGAAGTCGCGGACCATATTCATGAAGTTGTCGATCTGATCGGACCGGCCCGAGAGCTCGACGCCGAGCGAATCCGGACTCACGGTGACGAATTTGCCGCCGAAAATTTCCACCAGCTGGATGATCTGCGCCTTCTTCTCGGGATTTTCGGCCCGCACCTTGAACAGCGCCAGTTCCCGCTCGATGAACTTGATCCCGGTCAGGTCATCCACCCGGATCACGTTGATCAGTTTGCGCAATTGCTTGTCGATCTGTTCGAGCACCGCTTCGTCGCCGTTGGTGACGATGGTCATTTTGGAGACCGCCGGGTTTTCCGTCTCGTTGACGGTCAGACTGCTGATGTTGTACCCGCGTCCGCTGAACAAACCCGCAACCCGGGCGAGCACGCCGAATCTGTTCTCCACCAGCACCGAAATCGTATGTTTTTCCTGAGTTCCCATTGTTCCATTCCTTTATTCGCAAATGGTTGCGTAATGACTTCCCATCAAAGTCAGGCCGTCCCGGCTGATGCGTTCATCCTGCCCGGAAACTGAAATTTCAAAGGGTTTCGACACCACCGGACTCCCCGCCGGAGCCAACTCCAGCGCGAAGGGGAGCGACAACGCCAGCCGCTCGTCGAACCGGACCGCCGTCTCCGGCCCCCGGTAGAGCACCGCCTTCAACACCACCCGGCCCGGCTCGGACACCGTCTCCAGCGTCACCGGGCGCCCGAGGAACTCCGCCGGCGCGACCTCGACCGCCATCTGCCAGTTCCCGGCCCGCAAGCGGTAGAGCCGATCGCCGAGCGCTTCGATCGCCGCCCCCGGCCCGGTCAGCTCCCAACTCATCGCCAGCTCCCGGAAGTGCCAGATGTCATCCCCGGGGTGATTGAAGTGCAAATGATAGTCTCCGCGATTGGTGTAGGCCACCAGATGCGACAACACCCGGTTGCCGCACTGCACCGACTCCAGCCCGAGCGAAGCGAACTCCCGCCCGTCCTTCCAGCCGTCGGTATTGAAGACACAGGGCAGATCGGGATCCTCCGGATTCACCCAGTAGGCCGAAAGCGGGCGGCGCTGCACCCACAAAGAGTCGTGACTGGCGCTGCCGAACGCCGTCTCCGGCGTCAGAAAGGCGTATCCGCGCGTGCTCGCCCGCTCGGTTTCCTTGCGGATGAACACCCGTTCAACCGTCACTTCCGGCGTCGGCAACGCCGCGAAGCGGGGAATCAGTTCCGCCGGACAGGGCAGCTTCCGGATCGGGGAGAACACAGGGCGTCCCACCGGTCCCGGCAGCGCAAGTCCGGTCCCCTGGCGCAGCACATCCAGACTCTCCCCCGACAGGGTATCGGCATAGGTCCGGCTGTTCGGCGGGCACAGCTGCCCGGTCGCCGGATGGAAAAACGCCGCCAGTTCGCCCCAGACGAACCGGCGCAGCTTCTCGGCATCCCGCCGGATCTCCGGATCGGTGACCAGCTGAAGCATCCGCTCGGCCTCTTCCAGCGCCACGAAGGTATAGGTCGGGCTGTTGTACTCGTTGAGTCCCCCGGTATTCAACGTGTGGGTCAGGAAGGCCCGGAGCCGGCGCCGGGCGTAGTCGAGCAGAAACGGAATTTCCCGGAACTCGGCCGCGGCCGCCGTCACCGCCGCCCCCATGATCGCGATGTTGGTGTAATCGGGCTGGACGTTCCGGCGGAAAATCGACCAGGCGGCGAACTCCAGCGCCCGCCCGGTACGCGCCGCCAGCTCCGGCGTCAGCCGGTCACCGTAATCGCGCAGCATATGGGCCAGCCGGGCCCCGATGAAGTCCGCCCAGTTCCAGTCCGGCGGCGACATCCGGTCCAGCGGCTCCTCGTAATACCAGGACCAGATGCCGAAGGTCGGCCGGTAGGAGTCGGTCTCCTGCAGCGTCAGCAGCCGGTCGAGTACCGCGTGGGCGCGCTCGACGTTCGCCGCCGAGCCCTCGGCCAGCAGCGCAAGGACGTAATCCGCCGCGTCGCGGGTCGGGTGCACAATCGCCCCATCCGGAATCCGGGTATGGTATCCCGGATTGCGGTGAACCACGCCGACCATACACAACTGCGGATCGTAGGACTCCGCGCAGACTTTCAAATATTCGTTCAGATTCAACATTTTCCACTCCAGACAACGATTACCGCGCCGCCAGCTCGGGTTTGCGGGCGGCCAGCGTCTCATCCAGTCGCCCGACCGGAGTGGTCTCCGGCGCCATCTTCAACACCTCCGGCCGGGTCCGGGCCAGCTCCGCCAGCTCGCGCATGGCCGCGATAAAGCGGTCGAGCTCGGCTTTGCTCTCGGTCTCGGTCGGTTCGATCATCAACGCCTCCGGCACCAGCAGCGGGAAATACATGGTCGGCGGATGGAAGCCGCGGTCGATCAGCCCCTTGGCCAGATCCAGCGCATGCACCCCGTACTGCGTAAAGGGCCGGGCCGAAAGCACGCACTCGTGCAGACAATACCGGGAATACGGCTCCGGATACAGATCGTGCAACCGGACCCGCACATAGTTGGCGTTGAGCACCGCGTTGGCGCCGACCCGCCGCACGCCCTCGTCGCCCAGGGTCAGCAAATAGGCGTAGGCCTTCAGAATCACGCCGAAGTTGCCGTAGAACGGGGCGATGTAACCGATCGAATCGGGGCAGTCGTATTCCAGAAAGTAAATGCCGTCATCCCGCTTGCGGATCCGGGAGACCGGCAGAAACCGCCGCAGCTTTTCACAGACCCCCACCGGTCCGGATCCGGGCCCGCCGCCGCCGTGCGGCGCGGCAAAGCTCTTGTGCAGATTCAGATGCATCAGGTCGAACCCGAGCTCCGCCGGCCGGGCCCGCCCCAGCAGCGCGTTGAAGTTCGCGCCGTCGCAGTAGACCAGCCCCCCCGCCGCGTGCACCAGCTCGCAAATGGTCCGGACTCCGGGATCGAACAAGCCGAGCGTATTGGGCGCGGTCAGCATCAAACCGGCCACCTCCGGCGTCAGTTTCGCCCGCAGATCGTTCAAATCGACGTTCCCTTCGGCGTCGGTGGCCACCACGCGACACTGAAACCCGGCCATCGCCGCACTGGCCGGATTGGTCCCGTGCGCGGCGTCGGGAATCAGCATCACCCGCCGTCCGCGCTCACTCCGGGATCGGAAATAGGCGGCGATCAGCATCACCCCGGTCAGTTCCCCGTGCGCTCCGGCCAGCGGCTGTGTGGTGAATTCGGCAAAGCCGGTCAGTTTCGCCAGCAGCTCCTGCGTCTCGTAGATCACCGCCAGCGCCCCCTGGGTCAGCGCGCCGCCGTGGCGCAGCTGCGGCAGCAGCGGATGCAGCTCGGCAAATCCAGGCAACCGGGCCAGCTCCTCGTGAAACGCCGGATTGTACTTCATGGTGCAGGAGCCCAGCGGGTAGAAGTTGGTGTCAAGCCCCAGATTCCGCCGCGACAGATTGGTGTAGTGCCGGATCACCTCCAGCTCCGAGAGCTCCGGCAATTCCGGCGGCTGCCGCCGCCGCAGCCGGGGCGGAATCGAACTCAGATCCTCCGGCACATCCAGCCGCGGCAAAGTCGATCCCCGCCGCCCCGGAGCTCCCTGGTCAAAGATCAGCTCCATAGCACCGCCTCCAGCGCGTTGGCCAGATTGCGGATCTCCTCGCGGGTCCGCTTTTCGGTCACCGCCACCAGCAGTTCATGGCGGCGGTCCGGATAGTAACGCCCCAGCGGGAAACCGGCGGCAAAGCCCTTGTCGATCAGTTTGCCGACCACTTCCGCCGCATCGACCGGCAGCCGGATCACAAATTCGTTGAAGAACGCCTCGCCGCCCAGCGGCTCGACGCCCCGGATCTTCAACAGTTCGCGCCGGGCGAAGGCCGCCTTGGCCGCACACAGCCGGGCCATCTCCAGAAATCCGCTCCGGCCGAGACTGGCCAGATAGACCGCCACCGCCAGCGCACAGAGATTCTCATTCGAGCAGATGTTGCTGGTCGCCCGCTCCCGCCGGATATGCTGCTCCCGGGTCTGAATGGTCAGCACGAAACCGGATCGCCCCTGTCGATCCACCGTGCGCCCGACCACCCGGCCGGGCATCTTGCGCAGCAGCGGCTCCCGCACCGCCATGAAGCCGAGATAGGGCCCGCCGAAGGAGAGCGGAAGCCCCAGCCCCTGCCCTTCGCCGGTCACCACGTCGAATCCCATCTCCCCCGGCGGCGTCACCAGCGCCAGCGCGGCCGGATAGGTCGAAACCACCGCCAGCGCGCCGTGCCGGTGGACCTCGGCGTTGAATTCGGTCCACTCCTCCAGCGTTCCGAAGACGTTGGGATACTGCACCAGCACCGCCGCGGTCCGGTCGTCCACCGCGGCCAGCAGCGCGGCCCGGTTGGAGTGATCCTCCACGGCCGGGATTTCCACCAGCTCCACTTCCAGATTGCCGCCGTAGGTCCGGATCATCCGCCGGAAGATCGGCGACACCGCCTCCGAAATCACCGCCCGGCGCCGGCCGGTGGCCCGGACCGCCAGCATCATGGCCTCGAACAGCGCGGTTCCGCCGTCATAGAGCGAGGCGTTGGCGATCGGCATCGCGGTCAGGCGCGCGATCATCGACTGGTACTCGTAGATCGCCTGCAACGTCCCCTGCGAAGCCTCGGGCTGATACGGCGTGTACGCCGTGTAGAACTCATTGCGGCCGGTGACGGCAGCCACCGTGGCCGGGATCAGGTGGTCGTAATACCCCAGCCCGAGGAAGTTGACCAGCTCCACCGCATTCTTGGCGGCCAGCGCCCGGAAGTGGCGGGTGACCTCATATTCCGATTTTCCGGGACCGAGCTCGAATTCCGGTTCCGG
>CASFRF010000020.1 GCA_949297015.1 uncultured bacterium | reverse complement strand
CCGCGGCCGGGCGTCGGCGGCGAGCCGGAAGGCGCTCGGCGGCAGCTCCGCGGTGGCGAACGGCAACTCCCGGTCGGGAGCGGGCGGCGGCTCCGCGGTCCAGTTCCAGCAGAAGTAGGAGCAGAACCGCCGGGTCCGGCGTTGTTGGTCGTCGGTTTCGGGCAGGGCCAGCGGGCGTCGGCGGCAGCGGATTTCGTCGCGCTGCCCGGAGACCTCGAAAAGGCCGTCGGCTTCCGCTCCGGCATGGCGCCAGAGGTCGCCGCCGACGCCGATTTCCAGTTCCCGGCCGTCCTCCCCGCGCAGCTGCAGCGCGAGAATCGGAGTGGCGCCGGCGTAGTAGCATTCGGGTTCGGCGCCGGGGGTCCGGCGGTATTCGGTGCCGTCGAAGAGCCGGATCCGCAGCTCCCGCCAGGGGCCCGGGGCGCAGAGCGGCTCGAGTTCCAGCGTGCGCAGTCCGGCGCCCGGCGTCACGTCGAGCGTGACCAGGGCCCGGCGATCGACCAGTTCCAACGTTCGGCGGAGCCGGTATTCGCCACCGAAGGGGATGGTATTTTCAAGGACCAGGGAACCGGCGAGGCGGTCGTCGGTCAGGTGTTTCCGGAAGCGGGTGACCAGGGTGTTCCGCTCCTCGAAGTCGTCGCAGCGGAGGCCGCCGAAGGTGAGCAGCGGCGCCCCGTCGCGGGCGAGAGTGAGCCACGGCGCGCGGCCGGGTTCGGCGGTCAGCTGGAAGTCCAAACCGGTCAAAGTCAGGGCGGTGGGAATTTTCATAAGCGTCTTCTCTGTCTCCAAATCAAACTGCGATACCGGCGCATAGTTTACCGCCTCGGACCGGAAAATACAAATCCGGCGGTGAAATTTCCCGGAAATGTGCTATATTGTCGGTGGCCCAACGAGCAAAGGAGTGAGATGCTGGCAAAACGAATCATCCCCTGCCTGGACGTGAAGGACGGGCGGGTGGTCAAGGGTGTGAATTTCGTCAATCTGGTCGATGCCGGAGATCCGGTGGCCGCGGCCTGCGCCTACGACGCGCAGGGCGCCGACGAACTGGTCTTTCTGGACATCACCGCCAGCAGCGACCGGCGCGACCCGATGGTCGAGGTGGTGCGGCGGACCGCCGAGGCGGTGTTCATCCCGTTGACCGTCGGCGGCGGGATCCGCACGGTGGAGGATATGCGCCGGATGCTGCTCAACGGCGCCGACAAGGTGGGGGTCAACACCGCCGCGGTGGCGAATCCGGAGCTGATCCGGGCCGGAGCCGAGCGCTTCGGCAGCCAGTGCGTGGTGCTGGCCATCGACGCCCGGCGCGTCCCCGGCACGGAACGGTGGGAGGTCTACACCCACGGCGGCCGGGTGCCGACCGGGCTCGACGCGGTGGCGTGGGCCCGGCGGGGGGCCGAGCTGGGCGCCGGTGAAATTCTGCTGACCAGCATGGACGCCGACGGCACCGGCGACGGCTTCGACTGCGAACTGACCCGGCGCATTTCCGAGGAGCTGCCGATCCCGGTGATCGCCTCCGGCGGCGCGGGCGCGCCCGACCACTTCCGGGCGGTGCTGCAGGAGGGGGGCGCGGACGCGGTGCTGGCCGCCAGCGTCTTCCACTTCGGAACCTTCACCGTGCCGCAGATCAAGACCTTTCTGCGCGACCACGGCGTGCCGGTGCGCGAAGTCCGCCCCCGCTGAGCGGAAATTTGCATTCCGGGAATTTTCGGTTATATTGCCACATCAGGCGGGGGCGACTCTGCGACCCCGCCGGATCATACGACGAAATCGAAAGGAAGAAAGGGCAGAAGGTATGAAGAAAAAACAACTGTTGCTGGGCGCGCTGGCCGGCGGCTTGCTGGCGCTGTGCGGCTGCTCCTCCGTTCAGGTGGCGAAGGCCGAGGATCTGAACGGGATGAAGCTGACCACCACCGGCTCGACCGTGGCCCATGTCGCGGCCTCCAACTGCGGGCTGTATCTGCTGTGGATTCCGCTGATCACCGGTGACTCCGAGGCGGCGGGCGGGGTGTCGTTCCTGGGCGACGATCCGGTTTCCGCGCCGGCGGTGACCGGTTTGGTGACGCGCGAAGCGAAGTCCTTGGGCGCCTCCCGGACGACCGATCTGGTTTCGCTCAACAGCAGTGTCGGGTTCATCTTCTACTGGAAGAACACCTGGGTGTCGGGCAATGCGATCAAGTAACGAAACCAGCAAGCGAGGAAATAGGAAGATGAAACAGAAGATTGCGTTTTTCGTCGCCCTGATGGCGGCCGTGGTGGTGTTCACCGGCTGCGCCAGCATTCAGAAGACCGAGCCCGCCCAGCTGAACGGCGAGAAGTTGAGCGCTTCCGGCACGCCGGTGGCGCATTTGAATGCCGAGAACTGGGGTATCTACTTCTTCATGATTCCGCTGATCACCGGTTCGACCGATGATCCGGGCAGTATGGAGTTCCTGACGGATACGGTGACGGTCAAGAACACCGCCAACTACCTGACCCGCGAAGCGAAGGCGATGAAGGCCACCCATACGCTGGACATGACCTCCCAGATCAATGTCTGGGGCTGGTGGTTCTACGTCCGTTCGGTTCAGGTTTCGGCCAACGCGATCCGGTAACTCCGGTCCGGCGAAACCACGGATGACGAAGCGGTCGCCCGGAATCCCCGGGCGGCCGTTCCGTTTTTTTCGACGATCGCCGCCCGGTTCAGGACAGATGCGCGTGGCGGACGATCCGCCCCTGTTCCAGGTAGATCACGTCCTCGCCGATGTTGGTGGCGCAGTCGGCCACCCGCTCCAGGTGGCGGGAGGCGGTGAGCATGTTCAAGTAGTAGTCGGCGGCCTCCGGCTGCCGGATCAGCCCCTGTTTGATCAGCCGGAAATTCTCCCGGTGCAGCCGGTCCACGGTGTCGTCGCGGGCGATCACCTCGGCGGCGCGTCCGGTGTCGCGGCAGCTCAGCGCGTCGAGCGCCTGTTTGAGCATGATCCGGACTTCGGTCATCATCGGGCCCAGTTCGATTCCGGCCGCCGGGACCGGGTGTTCGGCCAGGTCGATCGCCCGTTCGGCGATGTTCTGGGCCAGATCGCCGATCCGGTCGAGCTCGTTGTTGACCTTCAGCAGGGTGATGATGTAGCGCAGATCCCCGGCCACGGGCTGGTGCAGCGCCAGAATCTTCAAACACTCCTCCTCGATCCGCACCTCCTCCTGATTGATCGCGTCGTTGTCGGCGAAGACCTCGCGGGCCAGTTCGGGGTTGCGTTCGCGGATGGCCCGGACCGCCAGCTGCAGGGCGTTTTCGGCGGCGGCGGCCAGCCGCCCGACCCGGGCGTTGAGCAACACCGCCTCCTGTTCAAAATGTGCTTTCATGGTTGAGAACTCCTCGGTGCTCAGCTGAAGCGTCCGGTGATGTACGCTTCGGTTCTGGGGTTGGTCGGATTGGTGAAGATTCGTTCGGTCGGGCCGTACTCCACGATCCGGCCCTCGTAGAAGAACGCGGTCCGGTCGCTGATCCGCGCCGCCTGCTGCATGTTGTGGGTCACGATCACCACCGTGAAGCGGCCCCGCAGTTCGGCGATCAGGTCCTCGATCTTCCGGGTGGCGACCGGATCGACGGCCGAGGTCGGCTCGTCCATCAGCAGCACCTCCGGCTCGGCGGCGATGGTGCGGGCGATGCAGAGCCGTTGCTGCTGTCCGCCGGAGAGGGCCAGCCCGCTCTTGCCGAGCTGATTTTTGACCTCGTCCCACAGCGAAGCGCCCCGCAGCGCCTGCTCCACCCGGTCGGCCAGCTCGGAGCGCGAGAGTTTGAAGTGGAGCTTCAGCGGATAGGCGATGTTGTCGAAGACCGACATCGGAAACGGCGTCGGCTTCTGGAAGATCATGCCGATCCGGCGCCGCAGCTCCAGCACGTCCACCGCCGGATCGAGCAGATTCACCCCGTCGAGCAGGACTTCGCCCTCGGCCCGCTGCTCGCGGTAGAGCTCAAAGATCCGGTTGTAGACCCGCAGGTGGGTCGATTTGCCGCAGCCGGAGGGGCCGATCACCGCGGTGACCAGTCCGGTCTCCAGCTCCAGATTGTTGTCGAACAAAGCCTGATGGTGCGGTCCATAGAAGAAGTTCAAGTGACGCACCGCGATTTTGATGGGATGAGTTGGTTCAGCGTTCATGATGTCGCTCCCGGAGGAGAAGCCGGCACCCGATGTTCAGGGCCAGCACGGCGGCCATGATGACCAGCGCCGCGCCCCAGCCCGCTTGCTGGATCTCCTCGTAAGGTGAATTGGTGGTGTATTCGGTGATCAGGACCGGCAGATTGGCGGTCGGTCCCGAACAGAAGTCCTGCGGCCAGTTGTCGCTCCACTGGGCGGTGAACAGCAGCGGCGCGGTCTCGCCGCTGACCCGGGCCAGCGCCAGCAGAATGCCGGTGACCAGTCCGCTCCGGGCCGCCCGGAAGATCACGCCCAGCGTGACCCGGGTCCGGGTCAGTCCCAGCGCCAGCCCCGCTTCGCGCAGGGAGTCGGGCACCATGCGCAGCATGTCCTCGGTGGTCCGCAGCACCACCGGAAACATGATGATTGCCAGCGCCACCGAGCCGGCCAGTCCCGAACTGCAGCCCATGGGCTTGACCAGCAGCGCGTAGACGAAGAGTCCGACCAGCACCGAGGGCATGCCCATCAGCACGTTGGCCGAGAAGCGGATGGTTTCGGCGACCCGGCCGCGGCGGCCGAATTCGGCCAGATAGCAGCCCCCCGCCAGCGCCGGCGGCAGCGCGATCAGCGCGGCGACCAGGGTGATCAGCACGCTGCCCAGAATCGCATTGCCGATTCCCGAGTCGGCCAGCGGTCCCGATGCCGCGGTCAGAAAGTTCCAGTTGACGGCGTCGGCGCCGCGGCGGATGACGGTGCCGACGATCCAGAGCATGCCGGCCAGCGCCGTCAGCAACGCGATCAGCGAAGCGAGCCGGAACAGTGCGTCGAGCAGCCGGCGTCCGCCCAGCGGGCGGCGGCGGAGATTCTGCATTCCCGTCATTTACACCTCCCCCCGGCGTTTGCCGGTGCGTTTGAGATAGGTCAGCGAAATCGCCTGTACGGCGAAGGACATGGCCAGCAGCAGCAACCCCAGGGCGAAGAGTACGCTTTGCATTTGATCGTCGGCCTCGGCGAAGTTGTTGGCCAGCGTGGCGGCGATGGTGGTCCCCGCCGAGAACAGCGAATCGGGCATCGCGTTGAGGTTGCCGATCACGAACAGCACGGCCATGGTTTCGCCCAGCGCCCGGCCGAGCCCGATGAAGACGCCGCCCATGATGCCCCGGATCCCGTAGCGCATGACGATGTCCCAGGCCGCCTCCCAGCGGGTACAGCCGCAGCCGAAGGCCGCCTCGCGCAGCATCGACGGGGTCATGCGGAAGACGTCGCGGAAGACCGCGCACATGTAGGGTAGAATCATCAGCGCCAGAATGACGCCGGCGCTGAGATAGCCGAAGCCGGTGAACTCCTCAAAGCCCAGCGCGTTGACGCCGCGCTGCAGCAGCGGCACCAGCACGAAGAGTCCCCACATGCCATAGATGACGCTGGGGATCGCCGCCAGCAGGTCGACCCCCTGGCTGAGCACCCCCCGCGCCCAGGGCGGCGCATCCAGCAGATAGAGCGCGGTGACGAACGCCGGAGGCAGGGCCAGCCCCACCGCCAGCGCGGTGGTGATCAACGTGCCGACGATCGCCGGCAGCGCACCGTACTCCTGTGCCACCGGATCCCAGGCCGTCGAGCAGAGGAATCCGAGCCCGTAGCGCTGCCAGACCGGGAAACTGCTGACTCCGAGCTGCAGGAAAAATCCCGCGGTCAGCATCAGGATCAGCAAGGCCCCGGCCAGCGCGGTGAGCTTGAAGATCCGGTCGCAGTTCAACATCCGCTGCCTCCGCGACTTACCGGGACTGATTCCAGCTTCGGCGAACCAGTTCGACCACGTTCGCCGGAAGCGGCACATAGTCCAGCCGGGAAGCGGTGGCGCTGCCGGTGGTGAAGCACCAGTTGACGTACTTGAGCAGGGCGTCACGTTTGGCCGGGTCGAGTTTTTCCGGCATCAAAAGATAGGTCACGCCGGTGATCGGCCAGCTCGCCTCGCCGGGCTGATCGGTCAGCTCCAGCTGGAAGCCCGGAGCGTTCTCCCAGTCGGCGTTGGCCCCGGCGGCGGAGAAGGCCTCCGGCGCGGCCACGACGAACTTTCCGGCCCGGTTCCTGAGCTGGGCCATCGGCAGTTTGTACTCCTTGGCGTAGGTGTATTCGGTGTAGCCGATGGCGCCGCGGCTGCGGGCGACGTTGTTGCAGACGCCGGGGTTCTTCTGCCCCGGCAGGCCGACCGGCCAGTTGACCGCCGGTCCGGCGCCGACCTGTTTTTTCCACTCCGGCGAGACCTTGGACAAATAGGTGGTGAAGATGAAGCTGGTGCCGGAGCTGTCGCCGCGCCGGACCGGCGTGATCCGGAGATTCGGGAGCTTCAAGCCGGGATTCAGCGCCTGAAGCCGCGGATCGTTCCAGCGGGTGATTTTGCCCAGGTAGATGTCGGCCAGGGTCGGCCCGTCGAGCCGGAGCTGATGATCTTTCAGCTGCGGCAGATTGACGATCAGCACCACGCCGCCGGAGAGCATCGGGAACTGTTGCAGGCCGTTACGTTTGAGTTCCTCCACCGAGAGCGGATTGTCGGACCCGGCGAAGTCGACGGTCCCGGCGGTCAGCTGTTTGACCCCGGCGCCCGAGCCCAGCGCCTGATAGTTCACCGTGATGTCCGGGTGCTCCTGATGGTAGCCGTGGGTCCAGAGTCGGTAGACCGGCGCCGGAAAGGTCGCGCCCGCTCCATTCAGTGTCATGTCGGCCGCCGCCGTCGGCGGCAGCGTCGCGGTGGCGGTCAGCAGCAGCAGATTGCGAAACAGATGTTTCATCGGCAAATTCTCCTTTTCCTTGGTTGGATGCCTTTACCGTACCCCGCGTCGGTTAAGGCGGCGTGTCGCCTCCGTTAGAATCGGGTTAGAAAACCGCTTCCGGCGACCCGGGAAAAGAGGCAAACGACGAAATAAATATCTATTTAGTGACGTATAAATCATGAAAAATCTTGACAATATCGGAAAAATACATTATAATATATCTTTATGATGGAGAATCCGGTGAGGGGGCACGAAGCGCGTTCCGCACCGCCGGCGGCCGGTCGCCGGGCCGGGAAAAATGGAAAAATGGCGATAAGTCACTAATTTGTAACGTAAAAAAGGGGAGATGTGCTTGACAACCGGGAAAAAATTTGTTAAAATATACCACGGTATTATGATTTTTTTTGCGCAGTGCTGAAAAGCTTGAAGGAGAGAGCATGAGGAAGAACTGGTTGTTGGCCGCCGCGGTAAGCGGCCTGATGTTGGGAGGAGCCGCCCGGGCGGCGGAGGGGGCGTTGCAGCATCAGACCGGAGAGTTGCGCGGCTTTGGACGGATTGCGTTTTCGGCGGAGAGCCGCAAGCAGGGGGCGGACGAGGTCAGCAGCGCGATCTTTCGCTGCGAATCGCCGGAGAAGGCGAAGATCACCGGCTCGAAGTACCTGGCCGATCTGCTGGCCTACGGCGCGGTCAAAGAGCTGCCGGCGGACCCCGCTCTGGGCGGGACGCTGCTGGAGGTGCGGCACGGCGGCTGCTGGCTGCTGGGCTTGAACGGCAATGAGTTCCGGGTGGATCACGCGCCGACGTTGGCGGCGCTCAAGGCGATGGCCCGGCCCCGGCTGGAGCCGGTGCCCCGCGCCGCCTATCCGGCCTATCTGGACAACTTCGACAACGCCGGGCTCGGTATCTGGTGGATGGCCACCACCAAGTCGCCGGAGCAGGTGGCCTGGATGAAGCAGTTCCCGGCGATTCCCAATCTGCACGACCAGCGGCTGGACAACACCCCGGCCGTGGGCGTCTACGACGTGTCGGGCGTGGAGAACGCGATGAGCCAGGTCCGGCCGATCGGCAAGAACTATCGCCACATGCTGTGGACCGGACCCGGCGAAAACACCTGGTACGGCAGTTTTGTGACCTTCCCCGGCGAGGCGATCGACAAGGGCGTTCCCGGCTTCACCGGGCGCCGCTACTTCGAGGCCGGCGGCTACGGCTCGAGTCAGGCGGCCTCCGAGCTGGTCAACGCGCTGCAGATCGATACGCTGGTGAACACCATGAAGAAGCGGCTGGAGGATCCGCGCATTCTGGCCTGGATGGAGCCCCACGGCGAGTTCCATTTGACCGACCCGGTGGCCTATCCGCCGAACTGCCGGACCCGGTTCCCGGAGTTTCTGAAGAACGAGAAGAAGTACACGCTGGCCCAGCTCAACGAGCGGTACGGCACGAAGTACGGGGATTTCAAGGAGCTGCCGTTCCCCGACACCGCCTACTTCGCGGGGCGGCGCGGAGCGTATCTGGATCTGGATGCGGTTCCCTGGCGCTGGCAGGGCGGCACGCTCGAAGAAGGCGAAAAGGCCGGGTACGCCCGGCCCGACTTCGACGACTCCGGGTGGTTCCGGGCGCTGCGCGAGAACAAGCATCTGCTGAGTTACTTCGACAACAACACCCGGGTTTCGCCGCTCTGGGGCCGCGGCACGGTGGAGGTCCCGGCGGCGTTTCTGGCCGACGGGAAGCCGGTCTGGTGCTACATTCAGCCGTACACCGAGCACGCCGGGCGGCCGCTCGCGCTGTGGATCAACGGCGAGGAGATCGGCCGCGACGCCTACGATCGAACCAACTACATCAATAAGAACACGGCGTTTGAGGTCGGAAAATTCCTGAAGCCGGGGGCCAACCGCTTTGTGGTCCACTCCAACGGCGGGCGCATCGCCTACCGGATGTTTCTGTCGAAGTGTCCGCCGGAGTCCTATCCGTTCAAGGACGCCAAACTCAACGCGCTCTATCTGGACTGGCGCGACTATCTGATTCATGAAAAACTGCTGACCCTCGAACAGTATCTCAAAGTGATGCGGGCGCTGGATCCGAACCGGCCGATCAAGGTGATGACGCCGCATTTGTTCCAGTCCGAGGCCATGGATCTGCTGGCCGACTACGGCGGCTATCCGCAGCTGACCGGCGAGGGCGGCTGGTATCGGCCGATGCACTACAAAGGGTACAGCCGGCTGCGGGGATTGCCGGGGTCGAGCGAGCCGGGCGGCCCGCAGACCACCGCCCCGGCCACCCAGATGATGTTCGCCGTGATGTTCTGGGAGTCGCAGGACTGCCACGACTATGTGTTCGACCTCAATCGCGAACTCTGGCAGCACAAGGAGGCGCTGAAGTGGTGGAATGAGCACGCCGCGTTTCTGGCGACTCTGGGCAAGGTCGACTATGTCGAGCCCAAGCTCGGGCTGTTGCGCGACGTCCGTCAGAGCGAGCGCTACCAGAACGGCGGTATCTGGAACTGGGACATGTCGCGGGGACCGCTGCCGGCGCTGGGTCTGACCCCGGTGCTGGTCGACGGGCCGGATCTGATGAAGGGGTTGGCCGCGGACTGCCCGGTGCTGCTGGACTGCGCCACCACCGTGATGGAGCCGGCGCTGGTCGAGGCGATTCGCGAATACGTCAAAAACGGCGGCATTTTCATCGCCCAGCATCACACCGGGCAGCACGGGGAGCTGGCGCCGGATTCCTGGCCGCTGGCCGCCGCCTTCGGTCTCAAGATCACGCCCAAGTGGGTGACGCTGGAGAACTACCACAAGTGGCCGCTGGAGACCATCCGCTTCACCAAGGAGCAGACGCTGCTGCCCAGCCTCCGGGGCAAGAGCATCCGGGGCAGCGGCGTGTCGATCGACTACATGGACAATCAGCGGACCGGCGGCGTGCAGATCTCGGGCGAACCGGCGCGGCCGATCGCCCACTGGGAGGACGGGTCGATCGCGGTGGCCGAAGTTTCCTACGGCAAGGGGAAGTTCATCCTGCTGGGTTCGCCCTTCTATCTGCGCATGCAGGACGGCAACGGCAAGTGGTCCAACGAGCAGGATCGTCAGGAGCTGGTGGCCGAAATGCTCGACTCCTGCGGCGTGAAGCGCGAGACCGACGTCTCCGAACCGACGATCTGGTTTGAGAAGCGCGCCAGCAAGAACGGTCTGTACGACGTCTATTTCGCCGGGGCGCTGGGCGTCCGCGGAAAGTGGGATCTGAATCAGCGCATCAAGTCGCAGCTGACCGCGCAGACCTCCGGCCCCAAGGCGGCGGTGGAGACCGGCACCGACGACCTTCCGGAGGTGCCGACGCAGTTCCGCGAGGGTACGCTCTCCTTCGGCGAGCAGACCTTCTCCCCGTTCCAGATCCGGCAGTTCGCGGTGGTCCGCGACCGGGTCGGAACCGAGGGCCCGGCGCACTGGCTGGCGGTGCAGGAGCGGACCTGGCGGCCGTTGAAGGAGGTCGATCCGGCGGTGCTGACCCGGCCGCTTGAACTCGCCGCGGACTTTGCCCGGGAACAGGGGGAGGAGGGAATCGATCTCAACTCCGGCTGGGAGCTCAAGATCGATGACGCCGCGGAGTGGGTTCCTGGAACCATGGGCTCCTGGTCGGCGATCGGCCACAACGACGCCGAGCGGATCGTCTATCGCCGGACGGTGGAACTGCCCGAGTCCTGGCGCCGCAACGCCCGGGTCACCTTGGGCATGGTCGGCTACTGGACCATGGGCATGCAGGGGGACTGCACGCTCAAGGTGAACGGCAAGGTCTGGCCGGTCAAGCCGCGCGGCAACTTCACGCTGGATCTGACCGAACCGGCCGCCGGCGGCAAGCTGGATCTGGAATTTACGGTGGTCGGCCCCAAGCCGGGCCCCTTCGTCACCCGCGGTCCGGCCGGTACGCTCTATCTGCGCCGGAGCCCGCAACCCCGCGCGGTGATCCCGCTGGACGGCGAGTTTGAGGCGTTCGAGCGCTGGGCGACCAATGAGTTCAAGCCGGCGAAACTGCCGTTCCAGGGCCGGGTGGTCGGTCTGCGGACCCGGGTCAAGGTCCCCGCCGAGCACGCCGGACGGCTGATCCGGCTGGTGATCGACCACGAACAGCCGGACAACCGCCATGCCTGCGCGGCGGGACTGCTGATCAACGGCGTGGAATATTTCCGGCCGGAGCGGTATGCGCCGATCGGTCCCCGGATCGACCGCTTCCTGCACCCGGGGCAGGAGGATACGCTGGAGATCCTGACCGTGGATCACTTGGCGGGCAATCCCGGCGACCTCAAGATCAAAGGCGCTTGGCTGGAGGTGTTCTGAGCATGGAATCGACGGTGAAACCGTGGTCGGCCGCGGGCATGCGGCCCCGGCGCGACTGGGTGTTCGAGCGGATCCGGCGCGACTTCCGGAAATTCGTCAGCGCCGACGGCGTCTGGCAGTCGCCGCCGGGCGTCAATTTGCAGGAGGACCCGCGGGTGTTCATCGAGGTGGCGCTCCCCTATCTGCTGGGCGACGCCGCCGATCGCGAGCTGGCGCACCGGCTGCTGCTGCAGCCCTCGGTGCGGCAGCGGATCAACAACTGCGCGTTCTGCAACGAGTATCTGCTGACGCTCTACTACTGCGCCGGCGAGGCGCTGCCCGCCGCCTGGGCGGCTGAATTTCTGGAGCCGATGCGGGGCCGGTTGACGACGCGCTATGCGACCAAGGATCTACAGCACCACGGGTACAACGACAACCACGTCACGCTGGCCACCAGCACGCTGGTGCTGGGCGGGCAGCTGCTGGACGATCCGGCGGCGGTGGCGGCCGGGCGCGACAACCTGCTCAATTTCCGGGATACGCTGCTGCGGCGCGGTTTCATTCACGAGATGAACGACTGCTATCTGGTGCACACGCTGTACACCACGGCGATCGTCGGGCAGTTCGCCCGCGATCCGGAGATCCGGCAGCTGGCGCGCGACTGCGAGGCGCGGATCTGGTTCGATTTCGCCGCCCACTGGCATCCGAATCTCGGGCGCAAGCTCGGACCTTCGGCCCGCGACTACACCGGCGGCCGCTTGTTCGCCCCGCACGTCGCCTTGGCGCTGTGGGGGATTCTGGGCGATCGCTTTCAGGCGCCGTTGCAGCCGCCGGAGCTGCTGTTTCAGGATCCGAAGTCCGGTTCGGTGCATTTCCAGTGGCAGGATTCGATGGAGGACAACAGCTGGAACCTCGGGTTCCTGGGGCGGATTCTGGCCCATGGCTACGAGGTCCCGGAGCGGGCCTGCCAGCTGTTTCTGGAGCACCGCTACCCCTTTGTGGTGGAAGGCACCCACGAGGTCGGCAGCGCTATGGAGAGTTATCGCCCGGCCGGGCAGGAGAATCCGGCCTGGTCTTCGCCGCCGCAGCCGGTGCCCGGCGCGGTGCCGTTTGCGGGCGGCGAGGTCTACACTTATAACTATTACGAGCGGGACTGGGGCATGGGTACGGCGAGCGGCCGGATGATCGGCGGCTGTCCCAACAACAACTTCGAGATCGCCTACCGCAAGCGGGCGCCGTTGACCGTGACCGCCGATCAGGGGCTGGTCTTTTCCGCCCTGACCGTCAACGGGAAGAATCTGGCCTGCGACCGGGAGTTTCTGCCGTTCCCCGGCGCCCAGCCGAACCGGGAACGGACCGTGGCCTGGTTCGATCAGGGCTTCTATGCGGGATTTCAGCATCGGCGCTCGAGCGTGCTGCTGTACCGGCCGCGGGTCGGGGATTCGAGCTGTCTGTCGCAGCTGGCGACCACCATCATCTACCCGCTGCCCTTCGGCAACCGGGTCGAACACCTGGAGCTCGGAGATACGGTGGTCGCCGATTTCGAGGAAACGGCGGTTGCGGGCAATGAGCTGTTTCTGGCCGAGGGCCCGGTGTTCATCGGCTTCCGGTTTTTGTGTCCCCGGCCCCAGAGCTGTGCCGGTCCCCGGCTGCGGGTGCACCGCGAGAAGTACTGGGGCTTTGTGGACTGGTATCTTTACGACGGTCCTGAAGTGGCGTTGACCGAGCCGGATCTGGCGCGGCTCGGCGGCGGCTTCTACTGCGAGGTGGGGACCCGCGATCAGTTCCCGGATCTGGCGGCGTTCAAGGCGCATTTCCGTTCGGTCCGGATTCTGGACGATCAGAATTTCATGATGCGTCAGGTCCGGGTGCGCCACCCGGAGTATCTGATGGGGCTGCGTTACGATGCGCTGGCGGACCGGATCATCTACCGGATGCTCGACAACCGGGAGCTGACCCCGCCGCAGTTCCACTGCTCGGAACTGGCGCCGGAGGAGCTGCCCTTTTTGACCGGTCCGGCGGCGCAGCTGGATGGCTTCGACTGGGCGGAGCGTCAGGCCGCCCGGCCGCCGGCCGCGGCCTGGCCGGAGTGCGGCGTGATCACCGGGGCCGGGTGCATTTGAGGAGAAAATCGGCGAGGCCCCCGGTTTCGGGGCCCCGGCCTTGGAAAATTCATAACGGTTAACGGAGAGGTGTGCTATTTGGAGGAGACGATGAGCAGAAGAACGTTTTTTACCCTGATTGAACTCCTGGTGGTGATCGCGATCATCGCCATTCTGGCTTCGATGCTGCTGCCGGCGCTGAACAACGCGCGGGCCACGGCCAAACAGGCGGCCTGCATGAACAACCTGAAGACCTACGGAACGTATCTGCTGATGTACGGCGACAGCTACGACGGTTACATCGCTCCGGCCCGCCGCCGGAAGTATCCGAGCGAAAGCGGCGACGCCTATCGTCCGTGCGCCGGCATCCTGCATCAGGGGCTGTTCCCGAGGACGTCGCTGCGCTTCGGCAACGAGATGCGCGACGGAAACGACGTCCGTACCGGTTCGGCCGCTTCCTCGGCGGCCAAGGCGTTCAGTTTCCTGAATTGTCCGGAGAACACCAAGCAGACCTATGCCTACGGCATGGGCTCCGACGGCGGGTCCAACAGCTACGGCCCCAACGATCAGATGGGGGATCAGCTGACCACCCCGCCGTACGCCAACTATAAGAAGTACAGCCGGATGACCCGGCCGTCGGAGATCTATCACGTCTTGGAGAACAACTACTACTACACCGAAGCGCACAAGCCCTCGTCGTCCGATCCGCTGCGCTACGGCAGTTCGCTGTACCAGACCCAGATCGAATACCGGCATCGGGAGAAGAACACCAACATTCTGTTCGGTGACGGTCATGTGAAGACGGTGCAGCTGCCGGTGATCAATCGCGGGACCTATCTTTCGGGGTCCAAATCTTGGTCGAACGGTGCGCACTGGTTTCTGGACAAGGAGAATATTCTGTCTTTGAATTAGCAATACAGAAGCTCTTCTGAGAGCGGATCGGAGGATGGGTTATGAGTGGACGACAGCGCTTTACCTTGATTGAACTGTTGGTAGTGATCGCGATCATCGCGATTCTGGCCTCGATGCTGCTTCCGGCGCTGAACCGGGCGCGGGACACGGCGAAGACCTCCAAGTGCATGGCCCAGCTCAAGCAGTTCGGCGTCTACTGGCAAATGTACGCGGACAATTCGGACGGCTATATCCATGAATCCAAGTACAACTCCTACGCGCCCTCCGGAGTGAGCACGCACTTGTGGCAGCAGGGGATCAACGAGATGTTCGCCCAGGGCTTTCTGGACGGGAATCGGAACTGGCGGGACAATCGCAAATTGTGGTTGTGGAACTGCCCGGCCAATATGGACCAGATTGTGCCTTTCGCCGATACCAATTCCGAACCGGAACGTAAAAACAGTTATACCGGTAACGGCGGGAACGGCAACGGGAAAACCCCCGATCACTCCCAGTTTCTGGGCAGCCGGGTCAATCAGTGGAAGTATCCGGCCCGGTTGTATGCGATCATGGATGGAATGCAGGTTTTTGTCGAGCCGCACAAAATTGAAGGGGGGTCCAGTGGTCAGGGGCCGCAGCACGGAGTGGTCTACCGTCACAACAACGCGCTGAACATGCTGTTCGCCGACGGCCACGTCAAGACCGGAAAGTATCCGCTGTGGAACCGGGGCAACGGTTCCTCCAACATCAACGACACTGCCAGCAACACCCAGCCGTGGTTCGCCGATGGCCGGGGACACAATCTGCAGAATTTCTATTGATGGTCTGATGGCGGGAAGGAGAGACTTGCTCTCAAATCAGATGGGAAGATCAACGGGAACCAGGAGACGAGGAGGAGAGATGAACCGACGGCAACGTTTTACCTTGATTGAACTGTTGGTGGTGATCGCGATCATCGCGATTCTGGCCTCGATGCTGCTGCCGGCACTGAACCGGGCGCGGGACACGGCGAAGACCTCCAAGTGCATGGCTCAGCTCAAACAGTTCGGGACCTACTGGCAGCTCTATGCCGACGATTCCGACGGCTACATCCACGAGTCCAAATTCTGCTCCTACGGCGATGGAGCCCAAAAGCACATGTGGCAGCAGGCGATCAACGAGATGTTCGCCCGGGGTTTTCTCGACGGCAACCTGAACTGGCGGGACAAGCGCAAGCTGTGGTTGTGGAACTGCCCGGCCAATATGGACCAGATCGAACCCTTCGCCGATACCAGTTCCGAACCGGAGCGCAAGAACAGCTACTCCGGGAACGGTCCGAACGGCAACGGCAAAACCCCCGACCACTCCCAGTTTCTGGGCAGCCGGAACAGTCAATGGAAGTACCCTGCCCGGCTCTACGCCATGATGGACGGCTCCAAGCCCTTTGTGGAACCGCACAAAATCGAAGGCGGGGCCAGCGGTCAGGGGCCGCAGGACAGCGTGGTCTACCGTCACAACAACGCGCTGAACATGCTGTTTGCCGACGGCCACGTCAAGACCGGGAAATATCCGCTGTGGAACCGGGGCAACGGCTCCTCCAACATCAACGACACTGCCAGCAACACCCAGCCTTGGTTCGCCGATGGCCGGGGGCGCAATATGCAGAATTTCTATTGACCGTGCGGTGGGGGTTCGGAGGGTGGCTCCACTGGTGCCGGTGGCTGGCGGGAGGGCTGTTGGTCGGGCTGCTCTCCTGCGGCCGTCCGGCTCCGGAACCGAATGCCGCCTACGCTTGGCGCATGGCGGAGGCGCTGGCGGCGCTGGGGCCGCGGCCGGGCGGCAGTCCCGAAGGCCGCAGAACGGCGGAGTGGCTCGCTGCCGAGCTTCGGCGGCAGGGGCTCACCCCCCGCCTGCTCGAGTTTGAAGAGCTGACTTCCGACGGTCCGCTGCGGTTCTGCAATGTGGAGGCGCGGATCCCCGGCAGGGGGCCCGCCGTGGTGGTGGTCGGCGCCCACTACGATACCAAGGCGCTGGAGCCGGGATTTGTCGGAGTCAATGACTCCTGTTCCGGGCCGGCGGCGCTGCTGGCGCTGGCCCGGGCGGCGGGGAGACAGGCGTGGCCGTTCGAGCTGCGTCTGGTCTTCTTCGACGGCGAGGAGTGCCGCCGGGAGTACGGTCCGGACGACGGGCTGCACGGCAGCCGCCGTTACGTCGAGGAGCTGCGTGAGGAGGGGCGGCTCGGCGACTGCCGGGCGCTGATTCTGCTGGATCTGGTCGGCGACCGCGATTTGTCGATCGCCTTTCCCCCGGATACCGACCCCGAACTGCTGCAACTGGCGCTGCGCGAGGCGCGGCGCCGGGGCTGGGAGCGCGAGTTCACCGCGGGCACGGAGTTCGTGGTGGACGATCAGGTGCCGTTTCTGGTCCGGGGGGTGCCGGTGATCAACTTCATCGATCTGGACTACGGGCCGGGCAACGCCTGGTGGCACAGTCCGGAGGATACACTGGACAAGCTCTCGCTGGCGAGTCTGGGCAAGTGCGTGGAGCTGGCGCTGGCGCTGCTTCGGGAACTGGCGGCGCGCGCCCCGGCTCCGGAGCGCGCGCCGGAGCCGACTCAGAGGCCGTAGAACTGCTTGGGATTGGCGTAAGCCACCCGGTACGCCAGCTCCTCGACCGGGCCGTAGGGGGCCTGCCCCCGGTCCACCAGCTCGCCCAGCACCCCGGCGAGCACCCGCCGGAACATCTCGAAGCGCGAGCCGTAGGAGAGCAGCTTGCGGGAGTCCGAGACCATGCCGGCGTAGCAGTCGAAGAGATCCACCGAGCCGATGTACTCAAGTTGCCGCCTCATACCGATCGGCGTATCGCAGAGCCACCAGGCCGCGCCCAGCCGCACCGTGCTGCCGAAGGCCCGGGCCACGGTGGCCAGGGTCGACTGCTGGCCCGGATCGAGGCAGTAGAGCACGGTTTTGAGCTTGCCGTCAAAATGGTTCAGCAGCTGCAGCAACCCGGGCAGCGAATTCTGAAAGTGGTTGCTGATGTCGCCGCCGGAGTCCGGCCCCAGCGCGTTGAAGAGCCGGGTGCGGACGTCGCGCACCGCGCCCAGATGAAGCTGACACACCCAGTTCTTTTCGGCGTTCAGCGCCGCCGCCTGAAGCAGGAAGCAGCTCTGATAGACCGCCTGTTCCGCCGGGGTAAGTTCCTCGCCGGCGCGGGCCTTGCGGAAGGCCCGGTCGGCCGCCTCGAAGTCCGCCGGAGCCCCGGCGAGCACCTCCACCCCGTGGTCGCTGGCCACGCAGCCGTGCTCGGCGAAGTAGTCGTGCGAGAGCTTCAGCACCGCCAGCAGATCGGCGAAGCTCTTCAGCGGCTGACCGAAACGCTGTTCCAGCCGGGTCAGATAGTCGCGCCAGCCGGGCGCTTCGATCTTCATCGCCCGGTCCGGGCGCCAGGTCGGCCGGACCAGCCGCCGGTGCAGCGCGTCGTTGATCCGCTGATGTTCGGTGAGCTCGTCAACCGGGTCATCGGTCGAGCACATGGTCTCGACGTTCAACGGTCCGGCCAGCAGCTGCTGCGGCCGGAACTCCGGCCGCGCCAGTCGGCGGCACAGCCCCTCGTAGATCTGTCTGCCGGTCGCCGGGCCGAGCTCGACCTGAACGCCGAGATAGCGTTTGAGATCCAGATGGATCCACTCGTAGACCGGATTGCCGACCAGCCGGGGAAAGACCTCGGCCAGTTTCAGAAACTTCTCCTCCGGTTCGCGGTCGCCGGTGATGAACGCCTCGGGCACCGCGCACTTGCGCAGCAGCTCCCAGACGTAGTGGTCGGTGGCCGCGAACAGCTGCCAGGGATTTTGGTAGTTGCAATTGGCGGCCACTTCCGCCAGATCGGCGTGGTTGTGCGGATCGATCACCGGAAGTTTCTCAATGGAGGCGAACAACTTCCGGGAGGTCTCGCCGGTCAGCAGATAGTCGTAGTCCAGAAAGGCCATGGGAAAACTCCTCAGGGGTTGGGTTGACCGGTCGGCTCCGAGAGCGCCGCCGCGATCACCGGGGCCAGTGTTTCCGGAGTCAGACCGAATTGAGTTCTCAGTTCATGTACGTTGCCGTGCGGGATCACCCGGTCCGGCCAGCCGAAGGCCCGGCGCGGCTGGATCCCGGCCTCGTCCCGCAGCACCGAAGCCAGCCCGCCGCAGTTCCGGTGATCCTCGAGCGTGAACAGCGGCATCCGCGCCGCCTGACTCCGGGCCAGTTCCACGTCGAACGGCTTCAGAAAAAGCGTGTTGACCACCGTCGCTTCCAGCTGGTAATCGCGGCTCAGCAGCTCGGCGACGTCGAGCGCGGTATCGGTCTCCGGCCCCAGGGCCCAGAGCGCCAGATCCCGCCCGGACCGCACCATTTCGGCGCGGCCCGGCTCCAGCGCCCGGACCTCGCGCGCCGGATCGAAACCGTGTCGGGTCCCGCCGCGCGGATAGCGGATCGCCACCGGCCGGTGAAGCTTCAACGCCAGATGCAGCAGGTCGCGGAGTTGGTCCTCCGAGCGCGGCGCCATCAGCGTCAGATTGGGCAGGGCCCGCAGAAAGGCCAGATCGTAAATGCCGTGGTGGGTCGGGCCGTCCTCCACCACCCCGGCCCGGTCCAGCGCCAGCACCACCGGCAGATTCTGCAGCAGCACGTCGTGGAAGATGTTGTCGAACGCCCGCTGCATGAAGCTCGAGTAGATCGCCACCACCGGCCGCTGCCCCCCCGCGGCGAGGCCGCCGGCGAAGACCACCGCGTGCTCCTCGGCGATGCCGACGTCGTGGAAGCGCTCCGGGAACTCCCGGGCGAACGCCGCCAGCCCGGTGCCGTCGGTCATCGCCGCCGTGATCGCCTGAAGCTCGGGCGTCCTCCTGCCCAGCTCCACCATGGTCGCGCCGAAGGCCGCGGAAAAGGTACTTCCGCCGTGCTTCTTCGGTTCGCCGGTGGCGCGGTCGAAGGGGCCGATGCCGTGGAAGCGCGCCGGTTCACGTTCGGCAAATTCGTAGCCGCGCCCTTTTTCGGTGATGACGTGGAGCAGCACCGGCCGGTGATAGTCGCGCGCCGCCTCCAGCGAGCGCAGCAGCGCCGGGAAGTCGTGGCCGTTGATCGGCCCCAGGTAGCGGATGCCCATCTCCTCGAAAAAACCGCCGGGCAAAAACAGACTTTTGGTCGCGTTTTCCAGCATCTGGATGGAGCGCCGGACCTCCTCCGAGCGCGGCAGTTTCCGCAGCATCAGGTGGGCCAGCGCCTTGAAGCGGCTGTAGGATTTGCCGGTGATGATCCGGTTGAGATAGCCCGGAATCGCGCCGACGTTGGCCGAAATCGACATTTTGTTGTCGTTCAGCACCACCACCAGCTTCTCCACCGAGCTGCGGATGTTGTTCA
>CASFRF010000019.1 GCA_949297015.1 uncultured bacterium | reverse complement strand
CGGCCGCCTCCAGCAGCCGCCCGCGAAAGGCGGTCAGAAACCACTCCAGACGCATTGTGGGGCATGGAAAAGCCATGGAAAACACTGAAAAACGGTTGAAAAATCACTCAATCCGGTGTACCTTATCACAACTTTTCAAATTTTAAAGTGCCGAATCATGAAAACTGAGCAAACTCTGGATTTTGATCATCTGGTGATCGGCAGCGGTCTGGCCGGGCTCTCCAGTGCGCTGTATCTGGCGGAGAGCGGCCGGTCGGTGGCGGTGATCACCAAGCGGGAACTCGGCGAGTGCAACACCCGTTACGCCCAAGGCGGCGTGGCCTGCGTGGTCGATGCGCTCGACTCCTTCGCCGAGCACGTCAAAGATACCTTGAATGCTGGCGCCGGACTCTGCAAGGAGGAGGCGGTGCGGACCATTGTCGAGGCCGGGCCGGAGGCGATCCGCGACCTGATCGCCCGGGGGGCGCGCTTCACCACCCGCGAGGAGATGGGCTACGCCGACAGCGGCAACGAGTTTGATCTCGGGCGTGAGGGCGGTCACACCCGGCGCCGGATTCTGCACGCGGGGGACATCACCGGCGCCGAGATCGAGCGCTCGCTGCTCGAGGCGGTGCGCCGGACGCCGAACATTCAGGTGTTCGAGTTTCACATGGCGATCGATCTGATCGTCACCCGCCGCTTGGGCTTCCCCGGCCCCAACTGCTGTCTGGGGGCCTATGCGCTGGATGTGAAGACGGGGACCATCCGGACCTTCCTGGCCGCCTCCACCACGGTGGCCTGCGGCGGCGCCGGGAAGGTCTATTTGTACACCAGCAACCCGGACGTGGCCTGCGGCGCGGGCATCGCCATGGGGTACCGGGCCGGGGCGCGGATCGCCAATATGGAGTTCATCCAATTCCATCCGACGATTCTGTATCACCCGACGGTCCGCTCGTTCCTGATCAGCGAGGCGGTGCGCGGCGAGGGCGCGATGCTCAAGGTCCGGAACCGCGCCGGGGAGTACGTCGAATTCATGCAGAAATATCACCCCATGGCCAGTCTCGCCCCGCGCGACGTGGTGGCCCGGGCGATCGACAACGAGATGAAACGCTCCGGCGAGGAGTGCGTCTATCTGGACATCCGTCAGCGCTCGGAAGAGGAGCTGCGCCGCCGGTTCCCGAACATCTTTGAAAAATGTCTGGAGGCCGGAATCAACATGGCGCACGATCTGATTCCGGTGGTGCCCTCGGCGCACTTCGTCTGCGGCGGCATCCAGACCGACGTCAACGGTTTTTCCGGTATTCCCGGACTCTACGCGGCCGGCGAGTCCGGCTGCACCGGGCTGCACGGCGCCAACCGGCTGGCCAGCAACAGTCTGCTGGAGGCGATGGTGGTCGCCAAATTCTCCGCCCGTCACATCGACGAGGCGTTCGAGCAGCTCAACCGGATGCGTCGGAAATATCCGGTGACGCCGCACTGGACCAGCGGCAACGCGACCAACTCCGACGAATTGGTGGTCATCACCCACAACTGGGAGGAGATCCGGCGCTTTATGTGGGACTATGTCGGAATCTACCGGACCACCAAGCGCCTGGAGCGGGCCAAAAACCGGATCAAGCTGATCCGCAAGGAGATCGAAAAGTACTACTGGGACTTTATCGTGACCGGCGATCTGATCGAGCTGCGCAACATCGCGACTGTGGCCGAACTGATCATCGACTCTTCACTGGCGCGTCACGAGAGCCGGGGACTGCACTACAATGCGGACTACCCCTATCTCGACCCGGAACTGGCCTCGGTGGATACCGTGATCCAGAGGGAACTGTAAGAAGATGAGATGCTTCCGTGAACTGCCGGTGGTGCCGCATGTGACCGAACTGGTCGGGACGCTGCAACGGGCCGGATTTGAGGCCTATGTGGTCGGCGGTGCGATCCGCGACCTGTTGCTGGGGCGGGCGCCCAAGGATTACGACGTGGCCACCGCGGCCACCCCCGAGGAGATCCGGGCGGTGTTCGGGCGCCGACAGGCCCGGATTATCGGGAAGCGTTTCCAGCTGGTCCATCTGATGCACGGCGGGGAACTGATCGAGGTGAGCACCTTCCGCCGCGCCCCGAAGTCCTCGGCGGCCGGCGGGGAGGAGGACTCGGACCATTTGATTACCTCCGACAACGACTTCGGAACCGCCGAGGAGGATGTCTGGCGGCGGGATTTCACAATCAACGCGCTCTTTTTCGATCCGGTCAAGTCCGAACTGATCGACTTCACCGGGATGGGGTTGGCCGATATGGAGCGTCGGGTGGTGCGGGCCATCGGCGAACCCCGGCTGCGGTTCGAGGAGGATCCGGTGCGCCTGCTGCGGGCTCTGAAGCTGGTCGGGCAGTATGACTTCTCGCTGGAGCAGGAGACCGAGAATGCGCTGTTCTCCTCGCTCGGGCTGATCCGTCGCGCCTCCAGTTCGCGACTCTCGCTGGAGCTGGAGAAGATTCTGGCCTCCAGCTACGGCGACCGGCATTTGCGGACTTTTCACGATTACGGCTTTTTGCACTACTTCCTGCCGGAGCTGGATGAGCGTTGGGACTCCGAGGTGGTCCGCTACGCCGTCGATCTCCTGGCGGTGCGCAACGAACGGGTGGCCGCCAAACTGTACCGGAACAGCGTCTCGCTGGCGATGGCGGCGCTGGCGCTGCCGTTCGTCGAGGAGCTGCACGGACATCAGCCCGGCGAGCTCTGGCCCTATGGCGGACGCTCTTTCGATCTGATCTCTTCGGTGTTGGAGAAGGTGTTCCGCCCCCAGCAAATGATCAACCGGATGACGATCTCCGCCGAGCGGATGCTCCGGTTGCAGCCGCTGCTGTACAGCCGGGATACCGAGCACAATGTCGCCGAGGCGCCGGGGTACGCGCACGGGCGGGAGCTGTTGATGATTCAGAACGAGTGTATCTGGCACCGCGATGATCTGGCTGCGGCCTGGCCGCCGGGGCGGAGTCGCGACTCCCGGCCCCGGAAGCGGCGCCGGAACAGCCGTTCGCGGCATCCGGAGCGGCGGCGCCCCATGCCGCCGCCGGGAGCTTGATGCCCGGTGACAAGCGGTGTGGGTGATTCGTTCCGATCGGACGCGCCGCGGAATTGGCGGATGGTTGGGCGGTTATATGGCCCAAGGAGTTCCAAATCATAAAGGTGGTTGGATGAGTAAAACATGGAAGCAGAGTGAGGAGTGGCGAGACTTTTTCACAATCGCCGACGAGTTGCGGGAGCGGATGTTGATGGCCTCTGACGTCACGGTTCCGGAGAATCCTTATTTGTCGCTGACCATCAGCCAGGCCCGGGCCTGCCGGGCCGTGGTTTCCCTGCTGCCCGCCCATCCGGAGGGCGTGGGACTCAAGTTGCTGGCCGACAAGCTCAAGGTCAGTGCCGCCGCCGCCTCCGAAATGGTGGAAGTGCTGGTGCGCAAAGGTGTGTTGCAGCGCCAGCAAAGCTCGGTGGATCGCCGGGCGGTTTGCATCACGCTGTCGGATCGGGCCCGGCGGCAAGTGGCTCAGGTGGAGAATTTTGTCTCGCGGCAATGGACGGAGTTGTTGTCCACCTTTTCCGAAGCGGAACAGGAGACCTGGAGCCGGTTGGTGACCCGGCTGAAGAACCGGATCCTGGAGGGTGAATAGCGAACGGCCGGCCGGAGCCCCGGCGGCGTCCGGCGCGGTCACCACCATGGAGGAGAAGTGATGGGGTTTCTGCGGCTCGGTTGCGTGTTGTTGATGGTGCTGGCGCTGGGGGGGGCCCGGAGCTTCGGCGGGGACCCCGGGGTCGAAATCCGGCGGGAGACCGCAAGGTTGCGCGGATTCGGGAAGATCGAATTGACCGCGCACCTGGATAGAAGCGACGGCCACGAGCTCGGTCGGGTCGTATTCCGCTGCGAATCGCCGGAAAAGGCGAAGATCACCGGCTCCAAATACCTGGCCGACCTGCTGGCCTACGGCGCCGTCCGGGAGGTGGCCATGCCCGAGTTCGGCGGGACCGTGCTGGAGATCCGCCACGGCGGCTGCTGGCTGCTGGGGCTGAGCGGATCGGAGTTTCAGCTCTACAGCGCGCCGTCGGCGGCGCAGCTGCGGACCATGCGGCCGCCGCGGCTGGAGCCGGTGCCGCGGGGTGCGTATCCGGCGTATCTGGACAATTTCGACAATGCCGGTCTGGGCATCTGGTGGATGTCTTCGACCAAATCGCCCGAACAGCTGGCCTGGATGAAACAGTATCCGGCGGTGGCCAATCTCCACGACCAGCGGCTGGACAACATCCCCGCGGTCGGCGTTTACGACGTGACCGGACTCGACAATTCGATCAATCAGCTGCGCGGAATCGACCAGCACTACCGGCACATGCTCTGGGCCGGCGGCGGCGATGCCGCCTGGACCGGCGGCTTCGCCACGTTGCCGGGGGAGGCGATCGATCATCAGCTGCCCGGCTTCTGCGGTTCGGATCTGTTCCGGGCCGCCGGTTACGGCTCGAGTCAGGCGGCCTCGGAGCTGGTCAACGCGGTGGTGCTCGACGCCATGGTCAACACCATCCGGAAACGGGTGGACGACCCCCGGCTGCTGGCCTGGATGGAACCCCACGGCGAATTCAACTTCATCGATCCGGTGCCGCCGCCGCCGGGCGCCGCCGGGCGTTTCGGCGAGTACCTGCGGACGGAGAAGAAGTACACGCTGGACCAGCTCAATGCGCGGTACGGTACGGCGTACGCCGACTTTGCCGAGGTGCCGTTTCCGGAGCCGGCCTATTTCTCCGGACGGCGGGGCGCGGTGCTCGATCTGGACCGGGAGCCGTGGCGCTGGTGCGGCGGCACGCTGGCCGAGGGCGAGGCGCAGGGCTGCTGGCGGGGTGATTACGACGACGGCGACTGGTTCCGGGCGCGCCGGGAGAACAAACAGCTGCTGGGAAAATTCCCCACCAAGTCGGGGACCTCGTCGCTGTGGGGGCGCGGCGTGGTGGAGGTGCCGGCGGAATTCCTGCGCCCGGGCCGGAAGCTCTACTGCCATATTCTGCCCTACACCGAGGGGCGCGAGCGGTCGATCTCGCTGTGGGTCAACGGGCGCGAGGCGGGCCGGGAGCTCGGTGAGCCGGAGGAGCGGATCAACCGCGGGATCGGCGTTGAAATTTCCGGGTTGCTGCGGCCGGGGCGGAACCTCTTTGTCGTACACTCCGCGGGCGGCAGAATCGCCTACCGGATGTTTCTGTCGGACCAGCCGCCGGAGCGCTATCCCTACCGGGATTCCCATTTGAACGCGCAGTATCTGGACTGGCGCGACTTTCTGATCGCGGCCAAGTTCCGGACGTTGAAACAATTTCTGCAGGCGATCCGGGCGGTGGATCCGGTCCGGCCGATCAAGGTGATGACTCCCCACTTGTTCCAGTCCGAGGCGTTCGATCTCTTTGAGCGGTACGGCGCCTATCCGCAGTTGACCGGCGAGGGCGGCTGGTACCGGCCGATGCACTACAAGGGCTACAGCCGGCTGCGGGGACTGCCCGGCTCGAGCGAGCCCGGCGGCCCCCGGAAGACCGCCGCGGCCACGCAGGAGATGTTCGGACTGATCTTCTGGGAGGCGCAGGATTGTCACGACTACGTCTTCGATCTCAACCGCGAGCTCTGGCAGCATAAGGAGGCGCTCCGCTGGTGGAATGAGAAGGCCGACTTCATGCGGACGCTCGGCAAGGTGGACTTCGCGACTCCGAAGCTCGGGGTGTTGCGCGATGTGCGGCAGAGCGAACGTTATCGCAGCAACGGGATCTGGAACTGGGATCTGAGCCGCGGCGCGCTGCCGGCCCTGGGGCTGACCCCGGTGCTGGTGGATGGCCCCGATCTGATCAAGGGCTACGCCGACCGCTGTCCGGTGCTGTTCGACTGCGCCACGCAGGTGATGGAGCCGGAACTGATCGCGGCGCTGAAGCGCTATGTGGAGCAGGGCGGGATCTTTATCGCCCAGCACCATACCGGGCAGCACAGCGAGCTGGTGCGGGACAACTGGCCGCTGGCGACGGCGCTTGGACTCAAGGTGACGCCGAAGTGGATCACCCCGGAGAATCATCACCAGTGGCCGCTGGCGACCATCGAGTTCACCCCCACCCAGACGCTGCTGCCGAGTCTGCGCGGCCGCCGGATTCACGGCAGCGGCGTCGCCATCGATCACCTCGACAACCGCTACACCGGCGGAATCCGGATCGACGGCGAACCGGCTGAGCCGATCGCCCGCTGGGAGGACGGCTCGATCGCCATCGCCGAAGTCCGTTACGGGCGGGGGCGGTTCATCCTGCTGGGCTCGCCGTTCTACCTGCGCATGCAGGATGAGAACGGGAAGTGGTGCAACGCCGAACAGCGTCAGGCCTATCTGGCCGAGCTGCTCGCTTCGTGCGGGGTGCGGGCCGAGACGGCGGTCTCCGATCCGGCGATCTGGTTCGAGCGGCGCGAGAGCAAGAACGGGCTCTATGAGGTGTACTGCGCCGGGGCGCTCGGGGTGCGGGGCGAATGGGATCTCGGGCAGCGGATCCGGTCCGAGCTCCGGGCGATGCGTCCGGGGGCGGTTCCGGCGGTGGAGCCGGGGGTGGCCGGTTGTCCCGAGGTCCCGACCAACTTCCGGGAGGGGTGGCTGAGTTTCGGCGAGCAGGAGTTTGCCCCGTATCAGATCCGGCAGTTCGCCGTGTTGCGCCCCGAGGTCGGAATCCGGGCGCCGGACCACTGGCTCGGCGTGCAGGAGCGGACGTGGCGGCCGTTGACGCCGGTCGATCCGGCGGTGGTGGAAGAGGCCGCCGCCCGGGTCCGGGCGTATGCCCGGGAACAGGGCGAAGAGGGGATCGATCTCAATGCGGACTGGCAGCTGCAGATCGACGGAGCCGACCAGTGGGTTCCCGGGCGGATGGGGTCGTGGTCGGCCATCGGTCACCCCGGGGCCCGGCGGATCGTCTACCGGCGTTCGGTCGAGCTGCCGGAGTCGTGGCGGCAGGGGGCCCGGATCACGCTGGGCATGACCGGCGGGGGGTCGTCGGGCCTGCAGGGAAGTTGCCGGCTCCGGGTCAACGGGGAACTCTACCCGGAACCGTTGGCCCGCGACTTCGCGATCGATCTGAGCGCTTACGCCGCCTCCGGGCGTCTGGAGCTGGAGCTCGACCTCACCGGGCCGCGGCCCGGTCCGCTGGTCACGCGGGGGCCCTCCGGAACGCTCTATTTGCGCAAGACGCCGTTGCCGCGCGCGGTGATTCCGTTGCCGGAAGTGTGGCGCGTCAGCCGGGAGTGGTGCGATCCGGCGCCGGGTTCCGGGCGGCTGCCGTTTACCGGATCGGCGCTGATTCTGGGGACGGAGTTCGAGTTCCCCGCCGCGTATGCCGGGCGGCCGGTCCGGCTGGTGATCGAATTTGCGGAGCCGGGCAACCGGAACTCCCGGGTCTGGGGCGTGCTGGTCAACGGCGAGGGCTATTTCCGCAGCGAGCAGTTCTCTCCGATCGGTCAGCGGTTGGATCGTTTCCTGAAACCGGGGCGGAATACCCTGGAGCTGCTGGGACGCCAGCATCTCAAGGGGCAGCCCACGGTATTGAAGATCAAGCGGGTGGCGCTCGAGGTCTACTGACCTTCGCAGAGGCGGGGACGTGGCGCGGACAGCGGAAAAATCAAGGCAGCGGGAGCGAGTATGGAGTTACAGGATTGCAAGCGGGCGCGTTGGGTCTGGTGTCCCGACGTCGCGGACGGGACGGCGGGCTTTTTCTGGTTTAAAAACCGCTTCGAGCTCAAGCAGCCGACGGTGTTGCGCTTCGCCGTCTCGGCCGATCACCGGTACAATCTCTACTGCGACGGCGAACTGCTGGGCCGGGGCCCGGCCCGGAGCGATCTGCAGCACTACCGGTACGAGGAGTACGAGGTGGCGCTGAAGCCGGGTCCCCATCTGCTGGCCGCCGAGGTGATTCGCTGGCATTGCGTGCGCCGCGGCGGCGGCCGGGAGGAGGCGCCCTGGAGCGAGCTCCACGCAGGCGGCGGTTTTCTGGTGATCGGCGGGGCGCCGGAGCTCGATTTGACGACGCCGGGAACTTGGCTCTGCGCGGTGGACGCGACCCGAAAGCCCCGGGTGCGGGGGCCGGAATCGGATTTGCCGGGGGGGCCGATGCCGCCGCCGGAGGAACACGATTACTACGCCCGGCTCGGCGACTGGCGGGCCCCGGAAATCGGCGGCCGGGTCTATTGGAATCCGGAGCCGGGCGAGGATACGTCGGATGCGCCGTGGTGGCTGGAGCCGCGGCCGATTCCGCAGCAGGAGCAGTTCCCGGTGCCGGTGGCCCGGATGCAGGTTTCCGGCGAGGCGCAGCTGAAGCTGGAGCAGGGGCGGGTGGTCGGCTCGATCCCGGCGGGGAGGACGACGCTGCGGCTCGATCTCGGGAGTTATCAGACTGGAATCCCGCAGCTGTTCTGGGAGGGCGGCGCCGGGGTGATCGAAATCGCCTATGCCGAATCCGGCCGCCGCGAGGGCCGGAAGCTGCGGCGCGACGATTTCGAGGCCGAGTTCTTCCACGGCAATCTGCGGGATCGGATCCGGTTCCCGGCCGGGGCGTGGAGCTTCGCCCCCTTCTGGTACCGGGCGGGGCGGTATCTGGAGCTGGTCTTCGAGCTGGAGGAGCCGCTGACGCGGTTTGAATTCGGCTACGATTTTCTGGGCTATCCCTTCCGGTTGCGGGCTGAATTCCGGGGCGATGCAAAGCTCGAGTCGATCTGGCGGGCCGCCTGGCGGACGGCCCGGTGCTGTGCGCACGAGCACTACGAGGACTGCCCCTACTATGAGCAAATGCAGTACGCCGGGGACACCCGGATTCAGGCGCTGATCAGTTACGCCGCCACCGGCGACGGGCGGCTGGGGCTGCAGGCGATCCGGCAGTTCCGGAATTCGCGGCTGCCGAACGGCCTGACCCAGTCGCGTTATCCGTCGCTCTACCCCCAGGTGATCCCGGAGTTCAGTCTGTTCTGGACGCTGATGGTGGCCGATTACTACCGCTATTTCGGGGATCGGGAACTGCTTGAGGAGTGCCGGGCGGACATTCTCGGCGTCTTCGACTACTTCGAGCGCCGGAAGCTGGCGAACGGCCTGATCGGGCCGGTCGGCTTCTGGAGCATCACCGACTGGACCCGGCAGTGGACCGGGCCGACCGAAACCTGGGATCCGGCGCTGACCGGGACCTCGCACCGGGGGCTGCCGGAGCCGGAGACGATCGTCGCTCTGCTCTACAGCTACTGCTGCTCGGAACTGGCGCCGCTGCTGGAGCTGCCGGAGCTGACCGTGCGGGCGCGGCAGCTGTGCGCGGCGGTCAACGAACTGGCCTTTGATCGGGAGCTCGGGCTCTACGTCGATCTGCCGGGACGCAAGTTCATCAGCGAACACGCCAATGCGCTGGCGATTCTGGCCGGGGCCGTGACCGGAAAGGCGGCCTCGGAGCTGGCCGACCGGGTGGCGGCGAACGAGGCGATCAACCGGACCAGTCTCTATTTTGCGTTCTATTTGTTTGAAGCCTGGCGCAAGCTCGGGCGCGCCGATCTGCTGCTGGCCCGGTGCGGTCAGTGGGGTGAGATGCTGGACTGGGGGTTCACCACCTTTCCCGAGGTGCCGACGCTGGACGGCCGCAGCGATTGCCACGCCTGGAGCGCCTCGCCGCTGTACTTCATGATCACCATGCTGCTGGGGGTGACGCCGGCGGCGCCGGGGTTCCGCCGGGTGGCGATTGCGCCGACGCCGGGACCGTTGACCGGTTTCTCCGGGCGGGTCCCGCTCGGACCGGAGCGGCTGCTGGAGCTGGAGGTGGCGGCCCGCGAGTTCCGGGTCCGGACCTCCGCCCCGGTGTCCGCGGTGATCGGCGATTGCGAACTGGAGCTGCCGCCGGGAGAGACCTTCACGTTTCCGATCGCCGGAGCTTGAGTCGGGCGGCGTGAACGGTGGAAAAATGCGATTTTCCCCGTTCCCGCCCTTGACATTCGGCCGAAAATTTTCTATACTTCCGAACAGAGGGGGCATGAGATGTGAAATCAAATGCGGAGTCGGAAGATGGGAAAGACGAACCGGAGAATCCTCCCCCCGTTGCTTGCTGTTCTGATCGGCGCGTCAGCCGCCGCCGGAGTCGAGGCCGAATCCGGCCCCGATCAGCGCTTTCTGAAACGTCTGGTGGACGAGCTGATCCACCGCCGGGTGTTGCCGGAATGGCCCGATGACCGGGTGGGACGGGCCGTTGCCGCCGGTCAGCGGGCGCTCACGGCGCCGGAGCTGGCTTCGGCGCCGGAGCTGGAAGAGGTCTATCGGCTGCTGGGCGAGTATCCGCCGGGGCGGGCCGGGGCGGAACCCGGGCTGGCGGCGCAGCCGGGAGCGCCGCGGTTGTCGCTGGAACTGGTGATCACCACGCCGCTGGGTGGACTGGCGCGGATCTCCGATCTGGCGGTGGATCCGGAGAGCGGACACTTCTGGATTGCCGACGGCGCCCGCGCGCTGGAGCTGGCCGACGGCGCGCTCTGTTCCACGGTGCAGCCGTTTCGGGAACCGCTTCCCGGAGCCGGACCGGAGACGGCGCCGGATCCGCTGCCCGTCGATCGGCTGCTGCTGCACGGCGAACAGCTGCTGATCGGCAACCGGAAGTTCGACCGCTACACCGGGCGGTTGCTGCCGCTGAAGTCCGGGTACGAGTTTTTCCCCGGACGCCCGGTGCAGCCGCTGGCGGTGGACGGGGAGGAGTTGTTCTACTTCGCCGACCGCGACGGCATCTACCGTTGTCATGCCGACGGCTCGCCGGGGCCGGAGGGTGAGCGCCCCTTCTTCAGCCAACCGGCGACGGCGCTCGCGGTGCTGCCCGGGGAGTTGGTGGCGGTGGGGACGCCCGATCGGGGCATCTATCTGCTGGAGCGGAGCGGGAAGTTGCTGCAGCAGGTGTTCCCGAAGGTCGGGATCCGGGCGTTGCATTTTTCGCGGGATCTCGGGCTGCTGGCGGCGGCGACTTCGTCCGGCAACAAAATTCATCTGATCCGGCTCGGCAGCGAGGGACGCTTGCAGCCGGGGAGCACCAATCTCCTGGGGGATCCGACGCTGGCGCTGGCCTTTCTCGGGGGGCGGCTGGTGGCGGCTTCGGAGGGGGCGGTGCAGGACTTCGCCATTGTCGATCTCAAGTTGTCCGATCCGCGAGTGCTGTTGCGCTGTGAGACTCCGGTGCTGAGCGATCCGACGCCGCTGGTGCTGCGTCACGATCAGGTCTATTATCTGAGCAACCGGGCGCTGATGACGCTGACCGGCGACCGGCCGGAACGGGGAATCGGACTGCCCCAGCAGTATCGCTCGCTGGCGTTGGACGCCTCGGGCAATCTCTGGACGGCCGGGTCGCAGCTGGACCGCTTTGACCGGGGCAGTCAGCGGCGGACGGTACTGGAATTTCCCGAGACTCCGGGGTACGCGCCGACGGCGCTGGCGCTGGATCCGGCGGGCAACGTGTTGTTGCGGCTGCCGGAGTCGGGGCCCGATCTGACGCTGAGCCGGGTGACGCCCGCGGGGGAGGCGACCCGGGTGGCCGTTGTCGACGGTCCGCTGGACGGCGCGGGGTGGTACGCCCTGGCGCCCCATCCGGCGGGCGGCTGGGTGGTGACCACCGGCTCCGGCGGCCGGGTGGTGCAGCTGGCCGCCGACGGCCGGGAGCAGTGGCGGTCGGAGCGGTCAGGGGAGCGGGCGGTGCCGTGGCGGCGGCCGGTTGCCGCGGCGGTGGACCGGAAGGGCCGGATCTGGGTGCTCGATGCGGCGGCCTCGCGGCTGGTGGTGTTGTCGCCGGAGGGGCGGCCGCTGGGGAGCTACGGACGATTCGGCAGTGCTCAGAACCAGCTGGAGTGGAACCAGCCTTCGGGGCTGGCGGCGGTCGGGGAGTATTTGTATCTGGCCGATGCCGGGAACCGCCGGTTGCTCAAGTTGAAAGTCGCCGATTGAGCCGGGCTGCGCTCGAACAGGCGCTGCGGAAGGCACACTTCGGACAGTGTTCCGGACGGTCGGGAAAATCCAGCTCCCCGATGGTTCCGTCGGGTGCGACACAGCTCTGCATTTGTTGAATCGACTCCTGAATCTGCTCGATGGCCAGACTCAAATTCAACTCCCGCGGGTCGAGTTGGATGGTCTCTCCGGTGAGCGTCAGCAACGTGGAGGACACCCGTTCCGGCGGCAGCCGCAGCTGCTGGAGCGCGTAGTACTTGTGCAGCAGCAGCAGTTTGGCCGCCCCGGTGGCGTCGGGGCGGTGGCGGACCAGCTGCCGGAGCCGGGCTTGCCCCGCCGCCCGCCAGCCGAACAGCGGCGGTGCGAACAGCGTGACCCCCGCCAACGTGATGGCGACCGGATCCGGTTCCCGGATCTGCTGAATGCGGGGCCGGGCGCCCCAGAGTCGGAGTTCGGGCGTTGCCGACAACCGCGGCAGCGCCGTTTTCAGCGCCTCTTCCAGCCGGAGAAAGAGCTGCAGCGGCGTTCCGCGCTTGTAGTAGAGCTCAAAGATCACCGGCTGCCGATGATCGACCAGATAGCGCCCGGTGAGCATCGCGCTCCACTCCCGGGCGAAGCGGCGCAGGGTTCGGTTCTGCCAGGTTTCCGGGTCGCCGCGCAGCAGTTCCGAGGTCAGGAGCCGCAGCAGATACTCCTCCGCGAACAGCAGTTGTTTGAGCAGATGGAGTTTCCGCTGCCGCTCCGGCGCGTCCGGATCGTGACCGCCCCGGGCCGCGTAGTAGTGAAAAAAGCAGCTGCGCGGGCACTGTTCCCAGCACTGCTCGCGCCACAGCGACCAGCTGAAGGGGAAATCCGCCGCTCGCAGGCGTTCCGGAGGGATGAAACTGTTCATGGCTTACTATAGCATCGGCGGTTGCCGGTGTCAATGCCGATCCCGGTTGACAAATTTCCGCAACGGAAAAAAACAACCGGGAGAGGTTTCCGATGTCCGATGTCATGCCGACTCCCTGGCTGGATCCGCTCGGGCGGCCGCTCGCGGATCCGACCGGGAAACCGTGGTCCTGCGGGAGCTACCCGCTGTGCTGTCCGCTGCGCGAAGAGGAGCTGGCGGAGTGCCCCTGTTTTCAGCAGGGCAAAAGCGCTCCGGACGCCTCCTGCTGTCCGTTTCTGGCCGGGGAGTCGGAGCTCCCGCCCTGCTGCGGCCCCTGTGCGCTGGAGCGTCCGGAGAGCTCGGCCGACTCCTCCGGCTCCGCTTCGGCGGGCTCGGACCTGCCGGAGAGTTCCGCCCCGCCGGAGCCGGAATCGGGATCGGCTTCGGGATCGCTCCCGGCGACGGAGCCTCCGGCGAGCTCCCTGCCGCCGGAGTCGGAATCCGAATCCGGCGCGGCGTCGGCGACGGAGCCGCCGGAGAGTTCCCGGCCGCCGGAGTCCCCGGAGTCGTCCGCCGGACTCCCCGAGGTCTCCTGGTCGGAGAATTTGTCCGAGGGCAACCCCGGGAACCGCTACTCCGCCTACTTCGCCCTGTGTTACTGGCGGCTCGATGAGCAGGGACAGCGTTATCGCTGCCGGGTCGATCTGGTTCGCGCCTACGTCTGGGTCCCGACGGGCGAACTGAGTTTTCTGGGCGTACCACCCGGGCTCAAGGTCGGCGAGGAGCTGGTGTTGAGCAACGGCGATCATCTGCTGGCCACCCAGGTGCCGCCGGGAACGGAGTACCGGTTCTACGGCTGGAACGGCATCAATCTGGAGCTGCTGCTGCAGAATGCCGGGTACTCCTACGGGCAATTGCTGGAACTGGCGCGCGCGGCCTGCGGCTGCGTGCAGCCGGTGGTCCGCGGGATCCTGGAGGTCAGGCAGCTGACGCTCTCCTACGTTCCCGACACCATGCGCTACGAGGAGTACGAGGAGTGCAGCGACGTCTGTCGCGAGTGGGACGACCAGGGAAACTGCTTGAGAACTGAACCGGAATGCCAGTTGCAGATCGGAGGCTTTCTCGGCAACTTCGCGGTCTGGAGCGTCAACGGGGAGGAACGGCTGTACCTGCTCTCGGACCAGCCCTTCGGCCAGGGCGACTGCCTGGCCTACTACCGCAACTGCGAGGCGGCGGTGGCCGAGGTCAACGCCGATTTCGACCGGGTGCGCCGGGATCGGCAACACTTCCTCTCCGCCGGAACTTCAGAACGGGTCGGCTCCGGCGACTGGACCACCATCAGTTCGGGCTACCGCGGCTACGGCGTCTGGAACAAATACTGCCGCTATCTCCGGCTCCGGGTGGAAAAGGACGCCGCGAGCGATCCGGAATCGGTCGGCGTCCGGCTCCGGATCGACGCCCGGATCTCCAGTCATGACGGGGAGGGCGCCGCCGAGTCGGCCCTGCCCGAAGTGGAGCTCTTCGCCAACCGGCTGGTCACCCTGCGTTACGGCGAGACGCTGGAGACCCCGATCCTCGACAATCTGGCCGCCTTCGCCCCCGATTCCACCGTCGAAAGCTATTGCGCCGGAGACAGCTGGCACGACGGCTGGTTCTACACGGTCAGCCCGAGCGGCGGCTACGGCGAAACGCCGGTTCAGAGTCTCTATTTTCAATACGAAACCGTCAGTTATTTGTACGACTGATCCAGCAGAAAGGAGTCGCCATGTCCGAACTGATCAACTTCCACCAGTGCCGCGCCTGCGGTCTCAAACATCTGGCTTCGGCGCTGACCCTCAGCCGGGAAATCGCCGGCGGCTACGACACGATCGAGTACCACCTCTATTTGCTCGGCAACTTGGCCGAGGCGCAGGAGCAGCTGACCCGGCTGGAACCGAAGGTCGCCGCCCGGATCCGTGAACTGCGTTTGAAACTGTTCGGCGACCGGGCCCACGCGCAAATCGACACCGCCGCGCTCCGGGAGCTGGAGGATCTGGTCTACCGCTTCGCCGCCTCGCTGCCGGTGGCGGAGTGGCCGGAACACCCCGTCGCCACGCCGCCGGTCGCGCCCCGGAGCACCAATACGAGTCCTTCCCCCACGCCCTGCCGCTGCCGGAAAGCGGCGCCGCCGGAATCGGCTCCGGCGGTCGCCTTCCGCCGTCCCGACGGAACCCCCGCCGGGTTGGAAAACCGGCATCTGGGGGCGGATCGGAGCGGCGCGGGGTTGTTTCTGGTCTTCAGCGGACCCTCGGTAAAACAGCTCGATCCGGCACCGCTGCGGCGCCCCGGGATCTGCGTGCTGAGCGTCAACAACGCCCCCGCCACGCTGCTCGCCGCCGGTGTGACCCCGCAGTACTGGATCGCGGTGGACGCCCCGTCAAACTTTCTGCCCGAAATCTTCCGGAATCCGGCCATCACCAAGCTGATCCCGGAAGGGGCGCTGCAACGACCGTTGTGGGACAATCAGACCGGCCGCCGGCTCGCCGCCACCCCCGCCGACCTAGCCGGGGTGTTCAGTTTCCGGTTCCGGCCCCGGTTTCAGGCCGCGAGCTTCTTCCGGGAGCCGCTGATCCAATGGGGCGACCCGGTGAGCGAGGGCGGCATCCGGACCGTCTTTCTGGCGGCGCTGCAGGCGGCCTGGCTGCTCGGTTTCCGCCGACTCTATCTGCTCGGCGCCGATTTCCGGATGGATCCGGCTCAGCCCTATCACTTTCCGGAGCGGCGGACTCCGCGCTCCATCGAACACAACAACCGGATCTACCGGCTTTTGAACGAACGCTATCTGCCCGCGCTCCGCGCGGTACAGCCGCCGGAGTTGACCATCTTCAACTGTACGGAACCGAGCGAGCTTTGCGGCTTCCCCCGACTTCCGTTCGAGCAGGCGGTGGCGCGCGAGGCGATCGACTGCACGGCGCTGGCGACCACGGGCATGTACCGATCACTCAAGGAGAAGGAGCGCAAGGACGATGTCCAGCCTGAGCATTGAGGGCGTCTCGCTGTTCCTGACGCTGCTGCTGGCGATCTTCGGCGCCAACGCCTTTCTGTGGAACAAGCTCGACCAGATCTGGCACGCCATCAGCACCCTGCGGCGCGAAACCGTCACCCACGACGCCTGCCGCCGTCACCGGCAGAGCTGCCGTCGGCGCTGACCCGGCGGTCTATTCGTCCGGCTGCCGGTGGCGCCAGACCGACTGGCTCAGGCCCAGGCCGATCAGGCCCATCAGCATGAAGGAGCCGCCGTAACTGACGAAGGGCAGCGGAATCCCGGTTACCGGGGTGACGCCGATGCTCATGCCGAGGTTGATGAAACAGTGCGTGAACAGCAGTGCGGCCAGCCCCACGGTCAGATAGCGCCCGTAGGGATCCGGGGTCAGAAAGGCGGTGCGCAGCAGCGAGTAGAGCAGCAGCAGATAGGCCAGGAACAGCAGCAGACAGCCGAGAAAGCCGGTCTCCTCGGCGATCACCGAGAAGATGAAGTCGTTGTTCGCCACCGACTGCGGCAGAAAGCCGAGTCCGTTCTGGGTCCCCTGACCGATGCCCTTGCCGCTGAGTCCGCCGGACCCCACCGCCAGCAGCGCCTGCAGCTGATTGTAGCCCCGGTGCTGCGGATCGCTTTCCGGATCCAGAAAGCTGCGCAGCCGGGCCTTCTGATACTCCTTGAGCAGCGGTCTGAAGGCCACCACTTCGTTGACCGTGACCGCAGTCGCCAGCACCAGCACAATGCCGAAGCCCCAGAGCAGGTATTTCCAGCGCATCCCGGCGGCGAAGATCATCGCGCCGCCGGTCGGGATCAGCACCAGCGCGCTGCCCAGATCGGGTTCGCGCACCACCAGATAGAACGGAATCAGAATCACCGCCGCGCAGAGCAGCAGACAGCGGAAGCTGTTGATCGAGAACTTGCGGCTGGCGAAGATCGCGGCCAGCACCATCACCACCGCCAGCTTGGTGAACTCCGAGGGCTGGAGCCGCATGCCCAGCAGCGGCACATCGATCCAGCTCCGGGCGTTGTTGACCTGAACGCCGATCACCCGCAGCGAGAGCAGCAACCCCACCGCCGTCAGATAAAAAACGCCCGACAACACCAGCCAGTTGCGATAGTCCACCAGCGAAAAAAACAGCCACAACACCCCCCCCAGGGCGATCCATTGCAGCTGTTTGAGGTAAAAGCCCGTCGCAAAACCGCCGGCCTGCCGCCCGGTGGACCAGATGAACAACACCCCCACCGCCAGCAGGAACAGCAGCGCCGTCAGTTGCGCGAAATCAAAGGATCCGACCGCCCGGATGAAACGCCGTATCCGGGATTCCGAAGGATCCGATGAGTCGCGGGGCGCCACCTTGCCTACACCAGAAAGGTCTGATCCCGGCGCGGACCGACCGAGACAATGCCGATCTGACTGTCGGTCAGTTCCGCCAGCCGATCCAGATACTTTCTGGCATTGACCGGCAACTCCTCCCAGGCACGCGCGCCGGCGGTGGAGCAGCGCCAGCCGGGCAGCCACTCATAGACCGGTTTGGCCCGCTTGAGCTTTTCCACGCTGCCGGGGAACTCCCGGGTCACTTCGCCGTCGATCTCATAGCCGACGCAGATCCCGAGTTCGGGCTGATCGTCCAGCACGTCCAGCTTGGTGATCGCCAGCCGGTCCACCCCGTTGATCATGCACGAGTAGGCCGAGGCCACCGCGTCGAACCAGCCGCAGCGCCGCGGCCGCCCGGTGGTCGCCCCGAATTCGCGCCCCGCCTGACGCAGTTTTTCCCCCGCTTCGTCGAACAGCTCCGTCGGGAACGGACCTTCGCCGACCCGGGTGGTGTAGGCCTTGAGCACACCCCAGACCGTCCCCACCTGACGCGGCGCGATGCCCGCCCCGGAGCAGGCGCCGCCGGAAATGGTGCTGCTGCTGGTGACGAACGGATAGGTCCCGTGATCCACATCCAGCAGCGCGCCCTGCGCCCCCTCGCAGAGCACCTTCTTCCCCGCCCGGAGCATCCGGTTGATCGAATACACGGTGTCGGTCACATGCGGCGCCAGATAGCGGGCGGCCTCCTCCAGTTTCTTCCACTCCTCAGCGATATCGAGTTCGGCCATGCCGGCTTCGGCGAACAACTTGTTGTAGCGCTGCGCCTGTTCCGTGAACCGGCGCTTGAGCGTCTCCGGCGAGGTCAGCTCCCCGGCCCGGATCCCGACCCGGTTGGCCTTGTCCGAATAGGCCGGTCCGATTCCCCGGCGCGTGGTGCCGATCTTCCGGTTGCCCGCCGAGAGCTCGCGCATCGCGTCGGCCCGCTTGTGATACTCAAAGATCAGATGGGCGCGGTCGCTCAACTCCACTACCGAAATATCCAGACCGCGCCGGGCCAGCTCCTGCATCTCGGTCATCAACCCCAGCGGATCGACCACCACGCCGTTGCCGATCACGCACTTGACGCCGGGCCGGAAAATGCCCGACGGCACCAGGTGCAGCACATATTTTTCACTGCCAATTTCGATGGTGTGCCCGGCATTGCTGCCGCCCTGAAACCGCACCACCATGTCGACGTCGCGGGTCAGCACGTCGATCAGCTTGCCTTTCCCCTCGTCCCCCCACTGGGTCCCTACCAGAATATCTGCGGGCATCTTATCTTCCTTCTCAGTTGCGGGCCGCTTCCGACCCCGGTTCCCGATTTTCGATCTTCGCTTCCATCGGCCGTTCCGGCTTCAACCAATCGACCAGCCCGGCAAAACTTTCCGCCTTGAACACATACGGCTCCTGCTGCGGGTCGCCGAAGCCGTAGGCGGCGTATACCGCCGGAATCCCGGCCCGGCGCGCCGCTTCCAGGTCGGTGTAGTGATCACCGACCATCAACGTCTCCTCCGGCGCGGTCCCGGCCAGCTGCCGCAGATGGTGCAGCGCGTCGGGTTCCGGCTTCAGCGGGAAGGCACCGTCGCCGCCGATCACCGCCTGAAAGTGCGGGGCGATTTGCAGCAGCTCCAGAATCCGCCGCGCCGCCGGTTCCGGCTTGTTGGTGAAAACCGCCAGAAAACAGCCGGCTTTCGCCAGTTCGGCCAGCCCGGCGCTGACCCCGGGATAGAGCGCCGTCGAGTCCACCAGGTGGTCAGCGTAGAACTTCCGCATCCGGCGCAGCGCCTCCGGAAACTCCACCGAACTGTCGGCCACGGCCCGGCGCACCAGCGTGGAGATTCCGTTCCCCACAAACCGGACCACCCGATCTGCGGGCAGCGGAGTCAGCTGAAAACTCTGACGCATGAAATTGACCGCCGCCGCCAGATCCAGCCGCGAATCGATCAGCGTCCCATCCAAGTCAAAGACAATGCAACGTTTCATCATCGTGGAAACCATACCTCCCCGGAGCTTATCCGATAAAGGGCACCCGGCTGATCCGGGGCAGCCGGGCGAATGAGTCGAGATTCAAACTGGAGTATTCCCCGCGCCGGTGAAAGTGCCAGCCCAGCCCCGCCACCATCGCCGCGTTGTCCGTGCAGAACCGGGGCGCCGCCAGCCGGAGCCGGACGCCGGACGGCGTCAGCGCCTCCAACCGCCGGCGCAGCACCGCGTTGCAGGCCACCCCCCCCGCCGCCACCAGCGTTTTCACCCCGAACTCCCGCACCGCGGCGAGCGTTTTGGTCACCAGCACGTCGACCACCGCCTCCTGATACGAGGCGGCGGTGTCGCGCAACCAGTCCCCGGCGATTTCGCCGTCGTGATTGCGCAGGTGATAGAGCAGCGCGGTTTTGACCCCGCTGAAACTGAATTGGTAGCGTTGTTCCGGCGCCAGCGCCTTGCCCGCGCCGCCCGTGAGCGGACGCGGAAAGTGAAAGCGCCCGGCGTCGCCGCCTTCGGCCGTGCGTTGCAGCACCGGGCCTCCGGGATAACCGAGCCCCAGCAGTTTGGCGCCTTTGTCCAGCGCCTCTCCGGCCGCGTCGTCGATGGTGCTGCCGAGCGTCACCGCCCGGCCCGTGGCATCGACCAGCAGCAGCGAGGTGTGACCGCCCGAGACCACCAGCGCCAGCAGCGGATAGGTGGCCGCCGCACTCAGCTCCGTCAGGTCCGATTCCAGAAACGCACCGTAAATGTGGGCGAGAAAGTGATTGATTCCGATCAACGGTTTACGACTGTTCAGCGCCAGCCCTTTGGCGAAGTTGAGTCCGACCAGCAGCGCGGGCATCAGCCCGGGGCCCTGGGTCACCGCCACGGCGTCCACCTCGTTCAGGGTGATCCCGGCTCCGGTCAGTGCCTCATTCAGCACCGGACGCAGAGCCGAAAGATGTTCGCGGGCCGCCAGTTCCGGCACCACGCCGCCGTGCGGCGCATGCTTGGCGATCTGCGAGGCCACCGCGCTGGTGCGGACCCGTTGACCGTCCTCCACCACCGCGACCGCCGTCTCGTCGCAACTGCTTTCGATTCCCAGAATCAGACTCATGAAAAAAACCGCGTCTCCAAACTCGAAAATCAATCTTCAAGATGTATACTATAATGCCGGAAGACGGGAAAAACAATCATCGGAACCGTGAATCGGCGAAATATTTTGCCGATCCGCCCGATTCCGGCGCGGAAGAGGGAGGCCGAAGCATGGTCGAACGCGCGCATTTCAGTTTGCCGCGCCCGCGGTTGGCGGGACGGCCCGCGCGGTGGTGGGGGGCGCTGACGGCGGGAGTCGGACTGCTGCTGGTGCTGCGTCCGGATGGGAGCTGGCGGCTGCTGGCGTGGGGGGCCGCGGCGGTTCTGCTCGGCGGTTGCGCCCGGCTGCTCCACGGCCGCCGACAGCAGCGGCTCCGGTACTG
>CASFRF010000018.1 GCA_949297015.1 uncultured bacterium | reverse complement strand
CCAGCTCCTGCTGATAGGCGCTCCGGGCTTCGCCCCAGTTCCGGTTCAGCGTCTCCAGCTGCTGTTGCTGCTGCGCGCCCCGCTCCCGGCTCTGCTCGGCCGCGGCGGCGTAGGCGCCGGCCAGCTCCGTCAGCTGCCGCCGGTTCGCATCCTCCCGTTCCCGGGCCTGCGCCAGCGCCCGGACCAGCGCCCAGACGCCGAACGCCCCCAGCAGCAACAGCCCCAGCAACAGCCCCAGCAGCCCCCGGAAAAACCGGGCGACCGCCCGGCGGCGCTGCTGCTCGAGCTTCTCCAGCCCCTGCTGCAACTGCTCATAATGCCGGGTCATCTGCTCCAGCGGCGAGACCGGAGCCGCCACCAGCGCCCCTTCGGCCGGAGTCCCCGGCTCCTCCGGGGCGGCGGCGGGCTCCTCGCCAGCGGGCTCCGGATGCAGCCCGTGCCGACGGGCCAGCTCCCGCTCGACCTCAAAATTGGAGCGGCCCTCGCGGCGGAGCTCGGCGACTTCGGCCAGCAGCCGCAGCGTGCCGTCGAAGTAGACCCGGCGCTTGCCGCGCAGTTCGCCGTCCAGATACGGCGCGTAGAGTTTGAGCCAGTCGTTGATGGTGGTGCGCGGCAACTGGAGCTCCAGCGCCAGATCGCTGACGGAATAACTTCTGCGTTCTTCGGTCATATCTCCTCCCGGGAACAAAGGTTGCGGATGGCGGCAATATCCAGTTCGATCTGCCGCGCGAGCTCGGCGGCACCGGAAAATGAACGTTCAGCCCGGAGGTGGCGCAACAGCTCCACCGCCAGCGGCGTACCGTAGAGGTCGCCGGAATAATCGAGCAAATGGACCTCCAGCCGACGGCCCACCCCGGCCCAGTGGAAGGTCGGCGCCACACCCAGATTGACCGCCGCCGGATAGGTCGCGCCATCCGGCAGCACCGCGCGCGCGGCATACACGCCGTCCGGCGGCAGCACTCCGCAGCGCAGCGCCAGATTGGCGGTCGGCCGCCCCAGCCGGGCCCCGGCGAAGTGTACCCCGCGCTCCACCACTCCGTACAACCGGTAACGCCGTCCGAGCAGCGCCGCCGCCTCCTCCAGCCGTCCGGCCCCGATCAGCCGCCGGATCCGGCTGGAGCTGACCACCGCGCCGACGAGCTCCAGTACCGGCACCGGCACCAGTACGGCGCCGCGCACCCCGGCGTAGGCGCCCTGCGTGGCGATCGTGCCCCGGCCGCCCGCGCCGAAACGCCAGTTGCTCCCGACGCAGAGTCCGGCCAGCTCCGAAGCGCCGAAGGTGCGCTCCAGAAACGCCTCGGGCGAGCGGGCGGCCAGCTCGCGGGTGAAGGGCACCACCAGCACCCGCGAGGCCCCGGCCTGCAACAGCTGTTCGGCCCGGACGGCAGGCGGGATCAGCAGCAGGGTCGGCTCCTCCGGATGCAGCACGCTGCGCGGATGCGGGTCGAAAGTCAGCGCCAGCGGTTCGGCGCCGGTGCGGGCGGCCAGCGCCGCCAGCTCGGAGAGCAGCCGCTGATGCCCGCGGTGCACTCCGTCGAAGACCCCGATCCCGACCGCGTAGCGCCCGGGACCGCAGCCGGCCAGAGAATCCGCGTGAATAATTGACTTTTCCAGTTGCATTGACATGACTCTAAATGTATAGTATCAGCAGTGATTTTCAACTGGAAATCTTGAAAAAATCCGTCATTTTTTGAGCTTGCGTCCCGATGTGACGGAAGAGTGACGGACAAGGACGAAGGAGAGTGACGGATGAAACGGGTGGTCTATCCGGGGAGTTTCGACCCCTTTACCAACGGCCATTTGGATCTGGTGCGCCGCGGCACCCGGCTGTTTGACGAGGTGCTGGTGGCGGTGGCGGTGAATCAGGAGAAACAGCCGTTGTTCAGCATCGAGGAGCGGGTGGAGCTGATCACCGCCTGCTGCCGGGGACTGCCCCGGATCCGGATCGTCTCCTTTCAGGGGTTGCTGGTGGAGGCGCTCAAGGCGTTTCAGGCCGACGCGGTACTGCGCGGCGTCCGCGCCTTTTCGGACTTTGAATATGAGCTGCAGATGGCGTTCATGAACCGCAGCCTCTCCCCCTCCTGCGAAACCGTGTTCCTGATGCCGACGGTGGAGAACTCCTTCGTCAGCTCGCGGGTGGTCAAGGAGATCGCCAGTCTGGGCGGAGATTTCGCCAGCTACGTGCCGGAACCGGTGCGGCAGGCGATTGAACGGAAATTGAAGCAGAGGAGACAACCGTGATCAAACTGTCGCTGGCGCTGCTGGAGAAGCAGCCGATTGAACTGGCGGGCGAGGAGCCGCCGGAGCTGCTGGGGCTGGAGCCGGACTCCCCGATCGTGGCCGACCATCCGATCAAATACCGGCTGAAGGCGCAGAAAGTTTCCGGCGGAGTGCTGGTCGAAGGGCGGGTCGCCACCCGCATCCACGGGCTCTGCGGCCGCTGTCTGGAGCCGGTGAAACGCAAGATCGAAAGCCCCGAACTCTCGCTGTTCTTTGAGAATCCCCCCGGCGAGGAGCTCGATCTGACCCCTGAAGTGCGCGAAGAGCTGCTGCTGGAGCTGCCGATGAACCTTTTGTGTTCCGAATCCTGCCGCGGCCTGTGTCCCCACTGCGGGGTCAACCGCAATCTCGAATCCTGCGACTGCGCCGAGGAGGAGACTTCGGCCTCCGGCGAGGAGTCCCCGTGGCGCGCGCTGGACGGTTTGGAACTGAATGAAACCGACGATCCGGAGTCCACCCATGACTGAATTTACGGAAAAACTCAAAGCCTATTTGAATGAAGAGGACCGCTTCTGCCGGGTCAACGGCATCGCCCTGACCCGCTTGGAGGAGGGATACGCCGAAGCGGAACTGGAACTCGGTCCGAACGCCGTCAACGGCCTGGGGGCGGCGCAGGGCGGCGTGATCTTCACCTTGGCCGACCTGGCCCTGGCCGGCGCCGCAAACTCCCACGGGGTCCCCGCCGTGACCCAGTCCGCGACCATCTCCTATCTGCGCCCCGGCTCCGGCCGCAGACTGAAGGCCACGGCCCGCGAAGTCAACCGCGGCCGCCGGACCGGACTCTACGAGATCGACGTCCACAACGACGCCGGAAAACTGGTGGCCCGGGTCCTGACCGGCGTCTTCTTTCTGGACGAAAAATTCCCCTTTTCGGACTGAGTCCCGTCCTTTCGGACCTAATTCTCTGCCCGTCAATCCATTGTTGACATTTGTCCGTTTTTCCGGAAAAAGGAATTCGGATTTGTCAATAGTCAAAACGCAGAAATTGAAAAAATATTTCCCGGAAAAACCCGGATCCGGCGGTTGACATCTCGCCTTTTTCGTGTAAATTTGGTTATTGTCGCCCGCCGGAGAAAACGGGCGGGGCTGTTGATAACTTGTGAATAGTTTGTGCATGGGGCGCGGAAAATCGCTGTAACTTCACCCGGTTGAACTGGAATTGCCAAAGTTAAGGTTTTTCCACCGGGGGCCGCGCCGAAGTCGGCGGGTGACGAGCGGCGTTTTGAGCTCAAAATCCGCTAAGTGGTTGACAAACGGAAGCATAGGGCGAAGTGGTCCGAGCCGGTGTGCTCAACGGGGTTTCCCGGGTCCGGACCGGTCGCCTTTTCGACGGTCCGCCGGACCGTTCATTTTGTTAATAACTCCGGGCCGGGGGTCCGGAAGCCTAAGGGATGGTGGAAGTTTCATGAGCCATGGAGTCGAGGCCGCGGTGTGCGTCTGGGAACAGGCGGCGGCGCGCCTGAAGCAAAACAATCTGAATTCCTACGAACAGTGGTTCCGGCTCTTCGTGCCGCTGAACCTGAACGAGGATCAGGAGCTGCGTCTGGGCGTTCCGGACGACTTCTTCGCCCGCTGGATTCTGGAACACTACGCCGACGATCTGGAACAGGCGTTGACCAACCTCGGCGGCACCGACTACCGCTACCGGCTCGAATCCGGACATCGGGCGCCGACTCCGCCCACCCCGCCGGCGCCCCAACCCGCCGCGGCGCCGGCACGGAAACCGGCGGCCGAACGCTGCAGCTGGAGCATCCACTCCTTCGAGAACTTCGTGGTCAGCGAGGAGAACCGCTACGCCTTCCTCGCCGCCAAGTCCACCGCCGAAAAGCCCGGGCTCTACAACCCGCTGTACATCTACGGCGTCAGCGGCGTCGGCAAAACCCACCTGCTGCAGGCGGTGGCCGCCGAGGCGCGGCGCAGCCGGCTCAAGGTCCGTTACGCCTCCTGCGAGGAACTGCTGACCGAATTCTACGAACTCCTGACCAGCCACCGGAGCCTTTCGGACTTCCGCGCCGCGGTGCGCGGAGTGGATATGCTGCTGGTCGACGACGTCCACATGCTCGCCGGCAAGGCCCAGATCCAGGAGGAGTTCTTCAACTCCTTCAACACCCTCTACCTGCAGCGCAAGCAGATCATCCTGACCAGCGACAAGGAGCCCTGCGAAATCAAGGGGCTGGAGCCGCGGCTGGTGACCCGCTTTGAATCGGGGGTGACCACCGAGATCGCGCCGCCGGGCGTGGAGGCGCGCCTGGCGATCCTGCGCATGATGTCGCAGGATCCCTCGATCAAAGTGAAGCTGAATCCCGAACTGCTGGAGTTTCTGGCCGAGAATATCGCCTCCAGCGTCCGGCGGCTCAAGGGGGCGTTTCTGCGGCTGGCCACCTTCGCCTCGATGCGCAACGACGGCGCCGCGCTGACCATCGAAACCGCCGAGGAGCTGCTGCACGCCCAGCTGGCGCAGGAGGCGAGCTCCCGGGTGGTGGCCATGGACCGGATCCAGCAGCTGGTGGCCGAACACTTCAATCTGTCGCTCGGCGATCTCCTGGGCAAACGACGGCCGAAGAACATCGCCGAACCGCGCATGGTGGCCATGTATCTGTGCCGCAAGTTGACCGACCACTCGCTGCCGGAGATCGGCAAGGCCTTCGGCAAGGATCACGCCACCATTTTGAACGCGGTGCGCAAGGTGCCCGAACTCTGCGCCCGCGACGAGGCGCTGCGCCGTTCGGTGGCGCAGCTCGAACGCCAGCTCAAGTAATTCCCGTAACCGGGGACCCGTAGCTCAGCGGTCAGAGCAGGGGACTCATAATCCCTTGGTCCTGGGTTCAAACCCCAGCGGGTCCACCATCGTCTCGGCGCCGCCACGCGATCTTACGCTTGCAAACCACGGTTCCGGCTGTATCTTAATGACGGCTTTTTTCACAGCTTTCAAGGAGAGGAACCATGAAAAATTTTCTGTGGGGCGTGGCGACCGCCTCGTATCAGATTGAAGGCGGCGTGCGCGAGGGCGGCCGGGGCGCTTCGGTGTGGGACGCCTTCTGCCGGATCCCGGGGCGGGTCCACGGTACGGACAACGGCGACGTGGCCTGCGACAGTTTCCACCGCTATGCCGAAGACGTCAAAATGCTCAAGCTTCTGGGGGTGGACGCCTACCGCTTCTCCATCGCCTGGCCCCGGATCCAGCCGACCGGCCGCGGTCCGGCCAACCCCGAGGGCATCGCCTACTACAACGCCCTGATCGATCTGCTGCTGGCAAACGGCATCACGCCCTTCGTCACGCTCTATCACTGGGATCTGCCGCTGGATCTGGAGCTGGCGCACGACGGCTGGCGGAACCGGGAGCTGGTCGACGACTTCGCCGCCTACGCCCGGATCTGTTTCGACGCCTTCGGCGACCGGGTGCGCCACTGGATCACCTTCAACGAACCCTGGTGTACCTCCGTGCTCGGCTACGGACTCGGCGCCTTCCCGCCGGGACGGACCGATCCGGATGAACCGTATCGGGTCGGCCACCATCTCCTGCTGGCCCACGCCGCAGCGGTCCGCTGCTTCCGGGAGGGCGGCTACCCCGGCGTGATCGGGATCACCAACAACTGCGACTGGCGCGAGCCGCTGACCGACTCCCCCGCCGATCGCGACGCGGCCGAACGGGCGGTCCAGTTCTTCTACGGCTGGTTCACCGACCCGGTGGTCCGCGGCGACTATCCGGAGCTGATGCGCGAACGGCTCGGCGACCGGCTGCCGCGCTTCACCCCGGAGGAGCAGGCCGGACTCAAGGGCAGCGTCGATTTTCTGGGACTCAACCACTACTCCACGCTCTACGCCTCGGCCGAAGAGCCCGCCGGCGCCGGCGACATCGGCCCCAACGGCAACGGCGGCATGAGTGACGACCAGCAGGTCTTTCTGTCGGTCGATCCGAGCTGGGAGCAGACCGATCTGCAGTGGAACGTCGTCCCCTGGGGCTTCCGCAAACTGCTGAACTGGATCGCGCGGCGCTATCCGGGACTGCCGATCTATGTGACCGAGAACGGCTGCGCCGTGGCCGAACCCGACGCCGTAACGGCGCTGGACGACGAACCGCGTTGCCGCTTCCTCCGGAGCTACACCGACGCGCTGCGCGCCGCCGTCCGCGAGGACGCTCTGGACATCCGCGGCTACTTCTGCTGGAGCCTGATGGATAACTTTGAATGGGCCCACGGCTACACCAAGCGTTTCGGCCTGCTCCGGGTCAGCCCGGACCAGCTCGAGCGCGTGCCCAAGCGCTCGTTCTACGTCTATCAACAGTTGATCAAAGAGGCGAAAAATGACTGAACTCGGTACCGCGTTGACGCCGGGAGCCACCAGAGTGCTGCTCTGCGGCTCGGGAGAACTGGGCAAGGAGGTGACCATTGCGCTGCAGCGGCTGGGCGTGGAGGTCGTGGCGGTCGACCGCTATCCCAACGCGCCGGCCATGCAGGTGGCGCACCGCGCTCATGTCATCAACATGCTCGACGGCGCGGAGCTCCGCGCCGTGATCGAACAGGAACACCCCGACTACATCGTGCCGGAGGTCGAGGCGATCGCCACCCCCACTTTGCTGGAGCTCGAAAAGGCCGGCTACACGGTGATCCCCACCGCCCGCGCCGCCTGGCTGACCATGAACCGCGAGGGCATCCGGCGGCTCGCCGCCGAGGAGCTGGGACTGCCCACCTCCCCCTACCGCTTCGCCGCCACCCGCGAGGAGTTCGACCAGGCGGTGGCCGAAATCGGCCTGCCCTGCGTAGTCAAACCGATCATGAGCTCCTCCGGCCACGGCCAGAGCACCATCCGTTCGGCCTCGGAACTGGACCGGGCCTGGGAGGAGGCGCAGCACGGCGGCCGGGCCGGAGCGGGCAAGGTGATTGTGGAGGGCTTTGTCCAGTTCGACTTTGAGATCACGCTGCTGACCGTCCGGCACGCCGGCGGAACCAGTTTCCTGGAGCCGATCGGCCACCATCAGGTGGACGGCGACTATCAGGAGTCGTGGCAGCCCCAGCCGATGAGTCCGACGGCGCTGGCCCGCGCCCGGGAGATCGCCGAAAAGATCACCGGCGCCCTGGGCGGACGCGGCATCTTCGGCGTGGAGCTGTTCGTCTGCGGCGACCGGGTGATCTTCAGCGAAGTGAGTCCGCGCCCGCACGACACCGGCATGGTCACGCTGATTTCGCAGGACCTCTCGGAGTTCGATCTGCACGCCCGGGCCATCCTCGGGCTGCCGATCCCGAATATCGCCTTCCACGGGCCCTCGGCCTCCAAGGCGATCAAGGTGGCGGGGCACTCCCGGTCGGTGCGCTTCGGCAATCTGGAGCAGGTGCTGGCGCAGCCCGACACCTCGATGCGGCTGTTCGGCAAGGAGGAGGTCAACGGCCACCGGCGGCTGGGCGTGCTGCTGGCCCGCGCCGACACGGTGGAACACGCCCTGCAGAAGGTGACCGCCATGGCCCGGGCGCTGGAGGTCAAACTCTGAACTCCGCCGCCGCCCGGCCCGGAGCCGGGCGGCGGATTCAGCGCTCCAGAATCAGGGTCCGCCGCGTCGCCGGCGCCTCCTCGGCGGTCAGCCACAGCTCCGGCCGGAACGACAGGTGCTCCGGGTCCCCGGCCAGCACCACCACCTCGAGCTCGCGCCCGACCAGCTCCGGACTCAGCGGAAAGTAGTAGGTGTAGTTCCTGGCGACCGGCTCCACCCGGTGTTCAAAGTGGCAGGAGCTGTAGGAGGGGGCCCGGTCCGGACACCCCGCCGGACGACCGTCGATCCGCAAGGCGGCGTAGGCGCCTTCGCACCCGTGCTCGCCCTCCAGCGCCACGCAGAGCTTGCTCTTCGGCGCGATCTCCGGCAGCGTCAGGCGCAGGCCGAAACACTTCCGCACCGGGAAGGAGGGACGGAACCGGTTCGAGGCACGCCAGTGCGTGCGGTCCAGCGCCCGGCCGCCACGGTCGGTGCCGGAGACTTCGATCAGACGCTGCGGCGCCACCGGAATCTTCACATACCGGATCGCGGCGTGAACCGGAATCACGCTCTCGAGCTCGGAGATGAACGTTCTCCGGCTCCAGTTCCTCAGGTCGTCGGAAACCCAGACGTCGTTGCCCTCCTGCAGATCCAGCGGCAGCAGTTCAAACTCGTTGGCGGCGCGCAGCACCAGCTCGTCCACCTCGGTGACCGCCCCCAGATCCAGCCGGAAACAGCAATCCGCCCACGCCGGATTCGCGGTGTGGCGCAGCGGACTGAACCCCAGTTCCGGATCGGAATTGAACAGATTCCGGTCCCACAGATTGTAGGCCCGGAACCGGCGCTGACCGAAAAAGGCCTCGCGCGCGCGACGCACCTCCGGAATCGCGGTCTCGCCCGCCCGCTCCAGCGACCGGACCTCCAGCGCGTTGTTGTCGGCGGCGAAGACCGTGGCCTCGTAGAGCGCTTCGGCGTCGTCCGGAATCGGAATCTCCGACAAGGTGCCCAGATGGCGGTGCCAGGGCAGCCGGGTCGGCAGCGGGGTGTAGACGGTCAATTCCAGCGGCCGCCCCGGCAGGTCGCAGACCACCTCGAACTCGGCGCCCTCGACCTTCGGCTCGGCGCAGGGCTCACCCGCGTAGAGCAGCACCGAGCGGAAACTCGGCAGCTCGATCATCACCGTGTCGTCGGCACCGAATTCGCCGTAGCAGAACTCCCGCGGATGGAACCGCCGCAACTCGATCCGCTCCAGCTCCAGCCCCAGATCGGAGAGCTTCAGCGGAACGGTCTTCGGCTCCCAGCTGAGGTTGCGGAGCGTCACCAGCTGCAGCCGCCCGTCGCCGCGGCTGACCGCCGCCGGACCGTAGACGGCCTCGTCCAGCACCCGGGCCGGAATGATCCGCTCCCGGAACCGGCGGTGCAGATTGAAGATCCGGGCCAGCTTCGGCAGTTCGTCATCCCGCAGCAGCCAGGGATTGCCGTAGATCTCCGGCGCCACCACCAGATTGCGGTTGAAGGCCTGCAGCACCAGTTCGTCGTCCCAGCGGTCGAGACAGGAGGAGAGGCAGACCCCATGATCCTCGGCCAGACGGCTCAGCCCCGGCACCAGCCCGCGGGCCAACGCCTGCGCCCGGTGGTGGGGCGCGGTCATGGTGTTGGTCATCAGCACGTCGATGTAGCTCTCGCACCCGTCCCAGAGAAAGGTGGTGGCGTGGGCCAACCCGGCGGCGGTCAGCGGCAGCCGGTGATTCAGCAGAATCAGGTCGGGGCTGTACCTGCGGCAGCGGGTCATCAGCTCGATGAAGGCCGACTCGTACTCGGGCCGCAGCTGGCCGCAGACGCCGTCGAACTTGAACAGCGCAAAGTGATAATCGCGGCACAGGGCCTCGAGCTGGGCAATACGCGCCTCGCGCTCCCCGGGGGTGTGGCCGAAGCCGTCGGGTCCACCCCAGAGTCCGAGCCGGGCGCCGCAGCGCGCGGCGGCGGCGGCCAGCGGCCCGAAGCCCTCCGGAAACTGCCGCCGGAACCGCTCGGAACCGACTTTGCCGTAGAACCGCTTGCCGTCGACCGCGCCGGCGTCCCAGGCGTAGATGTCGAGCACCATGCCGAAGCGGTCGTGGAGATAGCGGAAAAAGTCCAGATTGGCCAAGGTCTGCTCCGCGGTCGGCCCCTCGTTGCAGTGGTTGATCCAGCTGAAGTACTCGGAGCGCGACGGCGTGTTCTCGTCGGCCCCCGGAAATACGGGATGGTGTGATTCCTGCATGCGTGCGCCCTCCTGCCCGGTCTGGATTTCCACCGCCGACGGTTTTCCCGCGAAATCCCGTCGGGCGGCCCTTGCTTTTTGTCAAAAGCAATCTATATTGCAGCAAACGGTTCAATATAACCGGGATTTTGAAAAATTCAATTTTCCGCACGGCCTTCGGCCACTGAGGGGCGGACGCCGCCGGGAGGTGAAATCATGTTGTGCGATATCTGTCACCGGAACGAGGCCCTGATCCACATCAAGGAGATCATCGGTTCCGAGAAAAAGGAGCTCAACCTCTGCGAAGAGTGCGCCGCCCGGCAGCAGCAGGCGAACTCCGGGACAAAGCCGGGGGCGCTAGACCAGCTGACCGACATGCTGCTGAAACTGGGCAAGCTGGCGGAACAGGCGGCGCACCCCGCCGAACCGGAGCCGGAACCACCCCGGAGCGTGACCTGCCCGAACTGCGGCTGGACCACCGAACAGCTGCGCAGCTCCGGCGGCCGACTCGGCTGCGCCAGTTGCTACGAGACCTTCTCCGAACTGCTCGGGACCCTGCTCGGGACCCTGCACCGCGGCACGGTCCACCTGGGCAAGCGTCCCGCCAGTTCGGATCCCGCCGCCGTCCGCGACGCCGCGCTGGCGGAGTTCCGCCGCGAACTGGCCGAGGCGATTCGGACCGAGGCCTACGAGCGGGCCGCGGTGCTCCGCGACCGGATCCGCGAACTCGAAACCGCCGACTCGGAGCAGGCCGATGGCCCGCGAGCTTGAGACGCTCTGGCGGAACCGGGCCGGATTTCTCGGCGACGCGCCGGGCGACAACGACGTGGCGCTCAGCACCCGGATCCGGCTGGCCCGGAATCTGACCCGCTTTCCGTTCCCGATCGCCGCCGACGCCGGGCAGCTCGAGGAGGTGCGGCAGCAGGTCCGCGCCGCGGTGGCCGCCGCTTCCGCGCTGGGGGAGGCGCACTTTTCGCTGGCGCTCGAACAGCTGACCCCGGAGGAACAGGAACTGCTGTTTGAACGGCGCCTGGTCAGCCGCGAACTGCTGACCCGCGAGACCGGAGCCGGGCTGGAACTGGCCGCCGACGAGACGCTGGCCATCATGGTCAACGAGGAGGATCACCTGCGGCTGCAGGCACTCCGCCCCGGCTTCCGGCTGGAGGAGGCCTATCGCGAACTCAGCGCGCTGGACGACCAACTGGGATCGATTCTGGAGTTCGCCTTTCACCCCCGGCTCGGATTTCTGACCTGCTGCCCCACCAACGTCGGGACCGGACTGCGGGCCTCGGTGATGCTGCATCTGCCGGGACTGGTGCTTTCGCAGCAGATCAAGCAGGTGGTGGCGGCGATCGACAAACTGAATCTGGCGGTCCGCGGTGCCTTCGGCGAAGGGACCGACAACCGGGGCAATCTCTTCCAGATCTCCAACCAGAGCACGCTCGGCGAGAGCGAGCAGCAGATCCTCGAACGCCTGAGCTCGGTCATCGCCACCCTGATCGCCAAGGAGATCGAAAGCCGCGAGGAGCTGCTGCGGCTGCGCAAGTACGAGCTTCTGGATCGCGTGGGACGCGCCTTCGGTCTGCTGCGCTACAGCTACCGGCTGACCCGCGAGGAGGCTTTGACCGCGCTTTCGGCGGTACGGCTGGGGGTGGATCTGGGCATGTTCCGGCAGCTCGATCTCCGGCTGGTCAACGAGCTCTTTCTGGCGATTCAACCGGCCCATCTGACCCGTTGCGCCGGAGTCGCCGTCGAACCCCCGGAACGGGATGTGATCCGTGCCGGGCTGATCCGCGAACGACTGAAAAAAATCACCGGCGCCTGACCGTTCACGCATGTTTGACCAGATCTACCCCTTTTTGCTGATCCTGCTGGAGATGACCTTCATCTTCGTCGGGCTGGGCATTCTGCACAGTCAGCGGCGCAGCATCGGCGTGGCCTCGTTCTACCTGTCGCTGGGGCTGCTGCTGCTGTTCTCGCAGCTGATCGGGGCGGTCGGTTTCGAGGCGACGATCTTCGGCTCGCTGGATTTCCCGATCGGACCGACGGTGCTGGTGCTCCCCTATCTGGCCGCCATGTTAATGGTGTATGTGACCGACGGCACACTGGCGGCTCAGCGGCTGATCATCGGCTCGGTGGTGGTCTTCGGCTTCTTCCTCTATCTGGGCGAGATCACCCGGCTGCAGTGCAACTGGCAGGGCTTCGCCATCGCCTCGAACATCTCGGCCGAAGCGCTGGACAGCCTGCTGCTTCAGAGCCGCCGGTCGCTGGTGGCCATGGAGCTGGCGCTGCTGATCGACCTGCTGCTGCTGCCGATTCTGTTCACCCGGCTGCGCACCGCCGGCTGTCGGCTGTGGTTCTGCGTGCTGGGGTCGCTGGTCCTGACCCAGATCACCGATCTGCTGCTCTACTGGGTGGTGATGCTCTGGAACACGCCCGACGCCGGGCTGCAGCTGGCCGGGACCTTTCTCTCGCGGCTGATCGGCGCGGTCTGGCTCAGCATTCTGCTGACCATCTATCTGGAGCGGATCGAGCGGGAGCTGGCGGGAGGCAACCAGCGGCCGCTGGACATTCTCTTCGCCTTCCTCGGCAGCTACGGCCGGACCCGGGCACTGGAGCAGAACCTACGGGAGTGGGAGGGGCGCTATCAGCTGCTGATGGAGAACGCCAGTGAACTGATTCTGCTGCTCTCGCCCGAGGGGCGGATCCTCGACGCCAATCCGGCTGCAGCCCGGGTGCTCAACCCCCACCGGCCGCCGGGGGAGCTGCTCGGGCAGCCGCTGTTTCCCCGGCTGAGCCGCGCGGACGGCAAGCCCTTTCACCCCCGCTTCGAGCCGCCGTCCGGCGGCGGCGCGGAGGCGGAGGGACCGGAAACCACGCTGCTGACGCTGGACGCGGCGTCGGAGAAGAGTCGGCAGCTCTCGTTCTCCATTTCGACGATGGAAACGCACGGCCAGCGGCTGCTGACCTTCATCGGGCGCGACGTGACCCGCGAACTGGCGCTGGCCGAAGAGAAGAAGCACCTCTCCGAGGAACTCGCCCACTCGCAGCGGCTGGAGGCGCTGGGGCAGCTCGCGGGCGGGGTGGCCCACGATTTCAACAACCACCTGCACGCGATTCTGGGCCACCTGGACATGATCGACTTCGCCTGCGAGGTGGAGGACCCCGATCTGCAGCGCCATCTGGACAAGATCGGCCGCATCGCCGAGCAGTGCGGGAAACTGACCAGCCAGCTCCTGGGTTACGCCCGCAAGGGGAAGTACCTGGTGGTTGAGCTCGACCTGCGGCAGGTGCTCGAAACCAGCCACGACCTGCTGCTGCCGGGCAGCCGCAAAAACGTGCAGCTGACGCTGCGGCTGCCGCCGACCCCGCTGCCGATCCGGGGCGATCTGGTGCAGCTGCAACAGGTCTTTCTGAATCTGATGCTCAACGCCATCGACGCCACCGCCGGGCGTCCGGGAGCGGAGCTGACGGTGGCGGCCGGACCGGCGACCGAATGTCCGCTGGAGCTGCTCGATCCCTCGCGTCCGACCCTCAAAATTCCGCGCGAAGACTACTGTTACGCCCTGGTCCGCGACAACGGCTCGGGCATGGAACCGGCGGTGCTGCAGCGGATCTTCGAGCCGTTCTTCACCACCAAACCGGTCGGTCAGGGCACCGGTATGGGGCTGTCGATGGTCTACGGCACGGTGCTGCACCATCACGGTTGGCTGCAGGTGGAGAGCGTGCCGGAAGCCGGGAGCAGTTTCTGGATCTTCCTGCCCTACGCCGGCCGGGAACCGGCTGCATCATGACGCCGGGGCGCCGGGCGCTGCCGGGGGTGCTCGCGCTGATCGCAACGCCGGTGCCGCTGCTGCTGGCCGAACTGCCGTTCACGCCGGAGCTCGGAGCCGGGCTGCTGCTCGGCGGTACGGCGGTGATCCTGCTGCTCCGGCGCGGACTTTGCTGGTGGAGCCTGCTGCCGGCGGCACTGGTGAGCATCGTCCTGCTCTACCGGCCCCCGGCCGGAGCGCTGCCGGACGACTACCGGCCGCTGCCCCCCTGGACCGCAACGGCCGCACTGGCGGCCACCCCGGAACACCAGATACCCAAAGTGCTCTATCTATCCGATTCGCCGGAGCTGCCAATCTGGCTGGCGGAACTGCCGCTGGCGGCGGCGATCACCGCGGTGCTGCCGCCGACGGCGGGGCCGGAGTGGGAGTTCGTCGCCCACCGTTACCTCACCCGGCTGCCGGGCCGGGTGGTGGAGCGTTATCTGGAGCCGGGCTACCGGCTGATTCTGCTGGATCTGGCGCCGACCGGCGTCGAGGCCCGGCGGCGACTCCGGCGGCAGTTGCGCCGGTTGCTGGCCCCGGGCGGGCTGGTGATCGCCTCGGCCGCCAACGCCGGCGCCCCACGGGAGTTC
>CASFRF010000017.1 GCA_949297015.1 uncultured bacterium | reverse complement strand
GGAAGTCCCGGCGCGTCGGTCCCCGGTGTGAAGGTCCGGAAGTCCCTGCGAGGCGGTCCCCGGCGTGATGGTCCGGAAGGCCCGGCCCGTCGGTCCCCGGCGTGATGGTCCGGAAGTCCCGGCACGTCGGTCCCCGGTGTGATGGTCCGGAAGTCCCGGCGCGTCGGTCCCCGGCGTGATGGTCCGGAAGTCCCGGCACGTCGGTCCCCGGCGTGATGGTCCGGAAGTCCCGGCGCGTCGGTCCCCGGTGTGATGGTCCGGGGAGTCCCTGCGAGTCGGTCCCCGGTGTGATGGTCCGGAAGTCCCGGCGAGTCGGTCACCGGTGTGATGTCCGGGCTGTCGGTGAGTCGGCTGCTCCGGATAAATACGAGGTGCGTCCGCGTCGGTCATGCTTCGACCTCTTCGCCGCCGGTATGGCAGCAGGAAGCAAGCCCGGCAGAGTTCGGTTCGCGGTAGTTATTCTCCTTCATCCTTTTCGCCGTGCAGGGGGAATCGCCCTTTCTCCAGGCGGATTCTCTTCCGGCCCCATCTCAACTTGTCCAGTCCCCAGCGATTCTTGCCCGTCACTTGCGTTCTCTTCACCGATCAGGAAAGGAAGGGTGCCGCCGAAGCCGTGGAGTCCTCCTTTAAGGAGCTCGCTTTTCTTTGCTTACTTTCTTTTCACGGGGAAAGGTGCCGAAGAAGCCGTTCTTCCCCTTAAGGAGCTCGCCTTTCTTTGCTTACTTCCTTTTCACGGGGGAAGGGTGCCGCCGAAGCCGTTCTTCCTTGGTCGTGGAGTCTTCCCTTAAGGAGCTCGCTTTTCTTTGCTTACTTTCTTTTCACGGGGAAAAGAAAGTAAGAATTGGAGGAGGGAGATGATGAAGAGGAGGAGGAGGGCTTGACTGATCAGGATGATGGCGGTACCGAGGCCGCCCCAGAGGACGGGGAGGACGCCGATGCCGATGGTGAGGGTGAGGAGGTGGACGAGGAGGACGGCGCAGCGGCGGGAGAGTCCCATTTTGGTGAAGCGGTGGGAGATATGGTTATGGTCGCCGATCCAGAAGGGTTTATGGAGTCGCCAGCGGATGATGATGACGGCGAGGGTATCGAAGAGGGGGACGGCGAGGATGAAGAAGGGGACGAGGATGGCGAAGGGGGAGGCGGTGGTATTGGGGTAATAGTAGCTGACGAGGACGCTGGTGGTGGCGGCGAGGAAGCCGAGGAAATGGCTGCCGGAGTCGCCCATGAAGATGGTGGCGGGGCTATGGTTATAGAACCAGAAGCCGAGACCGACGCCGCAGTTCAAGGCGGCGAAGGCGGCGACGAAGAATTGGTTGTTCATGGCGGCGACGGTGGTAAAGAGGGCCATGGCGATGGTGATGGTGCCGACGGCGAGTCCGTCCATATTGTCGAAGAAGTTGATGGCGTTGAAGAGGAGCATATACCAGAAGACGGTGATGATCCAGGTCAGGATGGAGGAATCGATAAAGAAGCTGATTCGGACGCCGCCCCAGGTGACGGCGATGGCGGCGACCAGGAATTGGATCAGGAATTTGACACCGGCGCGGAGGGGCCAGCGGTCGTCGATGACGCCCATCAGGACGATCAGCGCGGCGGCGAGGATCAGGACTCCGAGTTTGGGGCCGACGGCCTGGAGTCCGAAGAGGTGGGTGGTGAGGTCGGCGGAGAACTGGCGGAGTCCGCCCCAGCGGAGGAGGGCATAGCCGCTGCCGAGGGCGAGAAGCCAGGCGCAGAACATGGCGCCGCCGCCCAGCAGGGGGGTGGGCTGGTAGTGGCCTTTATGTTGTTCGCTGCGGGGGCAGTCGAGGAAGCCGAGTTTCAGGGCGAGTCGCTGGAAGAGGGGGGTGAGGGCCAAAGCGAGGCCGGATCCGGCGAGGAAAGCGAACAAATAGATCTGGTACCAATCGAGCATTATTTTACTCCTGAGGCGACGAAGTGGCGGCGAACGGATTCAAAAAGAAAGATGGTGGCGGCCTGTGCCGCGTTGAGCGATTCAAAGTTTCCGGGCATGGGGATCAGCGTATGGCGGGCGCCGGGAAGTTCTCCGACGCCGGTGCTTTCGCAGCCGATTACGATCAGGGAGTGATCGAAGAGGTCGGGGGTGGTGAAGCAGTTTTCGCCGTGGTGCGGATCGGTCAGGAAGATGTTGCGGTACCCGAAGGTGGTGGCCTGTTGAGCCATGGAGTTCAGGTCGGGGAAGCTGCGCAGGCGCAGGCGGAATTGGGCTCCGAGGGCGGAGCGGATGGATTTATCGCTCCAGGGGTCGACGGTGCCGCCGGTGAACCAGAGTTCGTGGAGACCGGCGGCGAGCAGGGTTCGGCAGATGGTGCCGAAGTTGCCGGGGTCGCCGAGGCGGTCCAGTGCGAAGAGGAAGGGATCTTCCGGCAGCAGGGTGGCCGGCGGTTCCGGGGGCTGTTCGGAGACCGCCAGGACGCCTTGGGCGTTGACGGTTCCGGTCAGAGCGGCAAACTCCCGGTTGGAGACGGTGATCGGCTCGCGGGGGTAGGGGAGTGCGGTGCGCAGTTCCGGGGTGCAGACGCAGTAATGGACCAGTTCCGGAGCTGCGGCGAAAAGCTCACGAACCGCGCGGAGCCCTTCGCAGCAGCAGAGCCGGGATTTTTTACGTCCGTGCCGGGTATGCAGCGCGCGGATCTCCGACTGGAGTTTGCGCGTCAGTTCCATAGTTCCGGCGGGTCACTTCGCAGCCGGAAGGGAGGCGGCCAGAAAGGCGGCCTGACGACCCCATTCGGAGGCGGTGGCGGTGTTTTTGCCGAGTTCCACGGTGCGGTTTAAATAAGAGAGGGCCTCGGGGTTTTTCCCGAGTTTGCGGGCCAGACGTCCGGCGCCGTAGCCGGCCTCGGCCTGAAGCTCAGTGGGCAGGGCGGGGTTTTCGGCCACCAGTGCGAAACTGGCCATAGCTTCCGGCAGTTTGCCGCTCTCTTCCTGAAAGTAGGCCTGAAGCAGTCGTCCGCGGCCGGCGACTTCGGGGGAGGAGGCGGTGGTTACCGGCTGGAGCACCTCCACGGCCAGATCGAACTTCTGGTCGGCGGCGTAGAGCCGGGCCAGACGCTGACGGGCGAAGTAGGAGAGGTCGTTGTCGCCGTATTTTTCAAGTGCGGCCACCAGCTGGTCTTCGGATTTGGCGGAGCCGAAGGCCTCGGCGGCCGCGCGGTTGGCGGAGATGTTGTAGCTGACGATTCCGGCGATGGCGGCGATCACCAGAACGGCGATTCCGGCACCGTAGAAGATCTGTTTCTGATAGGTGTTGAAGAACAGCTCAAAGCGGTCCAGTCCGTCACCCATGCCCTGACGGATGGCGCCGTCGAGCGCTTTTTGTTTGGCCGTGCGTTTGGTCATGATGATTCGCTCCGTGGTTGTATTGATTAATGATGTGAGAAGATCCGTTCGGGGGCGTGATAAAGCGCGACGCCGAGTTCGTTGGCCCGTTTGATCACATCCGCGTCGCGCAGCGAACCGGCGGGGGCGACGATGGCGGTGATTCCGGCGGCGGCGGCGGTTTCCACGCCGTCGGCGAAGGGGAAGAAGCCGTCGCTGGCCATGACCGCGCCCTTGAGAGTGCCGGAGCCCTGATACTTCTGGCTGAATTTGGCGATGGCCTGTTCAATGGCGCCGACCCGGTCCTGTTCGCCGGTGCCGACCGAGAGGGTCTGGCCGTGCTGACTGATGACCACGCCGTTGGAGCGGACCGAAAGGTTGACGTACCACGAGAACAGCAGATCGTCGAGCTGTTCGGGGGTGGCGCGGAACTGCGACTCCTGATACCCGACGCGGGCGTTCTCCGCCGAGGCGACTTTCAGATCCTTGACGGAGCGCAGCGCGGTCAGCAGCGGGGCCGCCATGACCAGCGAACCGTCGGCCAGAACCTTGATCGTATTGTTAACCGCCGTCCCGTCGCCGACGTAGCGGGGGAGCGAGCGGAGGTCGCCGCAGCGCAGAATCCGGACGTGGCGGTTCAGCTTGTAGGTTTCGTGGTCGTTGAAGATGTCCAGCACGCCGGGGGCGAAGGCGGGGGCGACCACGCATTCGATAAAGGTGGACATCAGCTCCCGGGCCGTGTCGGGATCGACTTCGCGGTTGAAGGCGACCACGCTGCCGAAGGCGGCGCGGGCGTCGGCGTCGCGGGCCAGACGGTAGGTCTCGACCAGCGGGGTGTCAATGGTGGGGGCCAGCGCCGCGCCCGAGGGATTCACATGTTTCATCACCGCGCAGGCGGGGCGGTCGAAGAATTTGATGATGTTGAGCGCGTAGGAGATGTCCTCAAGATTGGTCTGAGAAAGTCCGTTCTTGCCGCTTTTGAGCACTTCCAGGTCGCCGATGGCCGCGGGGATGCCGACCGGGCGGTACCAAGCCGCGGGCTGGTGGGGGTTGGTGCCGTAGCGCAAATCATCGATTTTGACGTAGAGCTGACCACCGAGGGAGAACTCCGCCGGGAAGTCACCGACATTGCGCGACAGGTAGCTGTCGCGATTCAAGCCTTTTTCTGACATGTTGCCTCTTGATGTTTTTTCCGGAAAATCAGCATATCGGAATATAACACCATTTGAAGTTTTCGGCAAATGGCGCTATTGTCTTATTCGACATTTTTTGAGGTTTTGCATGAAATCGGATCGGAAGAGCCGGAACTATCCCGGGATTTTCATCACGCTGGAGGGGCCGGAAGGCGCGGGCAAGAGCTCGCAACTGGCGTGGCTGGGCCGGGAGCTTGGGGAGCGGGGGTGCCGGGTGGTGGCCACGCGCGAGCCGGGCGGTACGCCGCTGGCCGAGCGGTTGCGGGGACTGATCAAGCACGGCTCCGGGGAACCGTTGACGCCGGTGACCGAGCTGCTGCTGCTGGAGGCGGCCCGGGCGCAGCATGTGGCGGAGCGGATTGCACCGGCGCTGCTGGCGGGCGAGGTGGTGATCTGTGACCGGTTTATGGATTCCACGCTGGCCTATCAGGGCGGCGGCCGCGGGCTGGAGCCGGAGTTGATCGAGCGCCTGAATCAGGCGGCGGTCGGGCGTTTCCGGCCGGATCTGACCATCTTGCTGGATCTGCCGGTGGAGGAGGGGTTTGTCCGTACCCGCAAGCGAGCTCTCGAGTCGGCGGCGACGGATCGGTTTGAATCGCAGGAGTTGGATTTTCACCGGCGGGTGCGCGAATGTTTTCTGCAACTGGCCCGGCGTGAGCCGGAGCGGATCCGGGTGGTGGACGCCCGGCCCGCGCCGGACGTGGTGCACCAAGCGGTGATGGAGCTGGTGAATGAGCTGTTTTGACCGTTGCCGCGAGGTCGAGCCGGAACTGATCGGGCGTCTGTTGCATGCGGCGCGGAGCGGTCGGCTGGGGCATGCCTTTCTGGTGCATTCGGATTTGCCGGAGGTGCGTGAGGAGTTTGCGTTGGCGCTGGCGCAGCTGGCGGCTTGCCCGAATCGGCGGCCGGATGGTTCGCCCTGCGGCAGCTGCCCGGTCTGTAGCCATTTGGAGAACAACACCGCGCCGGAGCTGCACCACCTTTCACCGGTGGGCAAGAAGTACCAGATTCAGGTGGGGGACCGGGAGAACCCGGAGCCGAATTCGGTACGCTATTTTGAACAGCAGTTTTATCTGACCGAAGTGTCGGGCGCCGCGGCCAAAGTCGGCATCATTCATGAGGCCGACCGGATGAATGTCGAGGCCCAGAACGCCTTGCTCAAAACATTGGAGGAGCCGCCGCGCGAGACGTTGCTGGTGCTCACCACCGGCAACCCCGGCGCGCTGTTGCCGACCACCCGGTCGCGGTGTCAGCCGCTGGTGATTCTGCGCAACTTCCGGAAGTTCCGGTTTGCCGGAGCCGAGCGGTTGGGGCCGACACTGGCAAAGCTCTGTTTCGGTGCGGAACGCGATCTGGCCGCGGCCGAGGCCGGGGCCCGGGGGTTGATCGAGGTTGCCTCCGCTCTAAAAGCCACCGCCGAAACGCGGATTGAGCAGGAGTGGCAGCCCCGGCTGGCGGCGGCGGCTCAGGTGGATGAGGCGCTGGTCAAGCGGCTGGACCGTCAGCGCGAGGCGGCGGCGGCGGGGGCGTACATCCGGGACCGCAATGATTTTCTATGCCTGGTGCACAGTTTCATCGGGCAGTTGCTGGTGCTGGCGCAGGGGGGACGTCGGGAGTTGCTGCCGAATCCGGAGCTGCTCGACGGCGTGGAGCTGCCCGCGCGGATCGATCCGGAGGCGGCGCTGCGCTGGCAGCGCGAGGCGGACGATCTGCTGTATCACATGCGATTCAATGTCAACGAGGGGTTGGCGCTGCGAACGTTTGCGGTCAACCTGGTGATGGGGTGAATAAAATTATGGAAATCGGAACCATCCTGAGCAATCAACAGTTACAGGGCGATTATCGGGAAGTGGAATTCTATGCGCCGGAGATTGCCGGGAGCGCCGTCGCCGGGCAGTTCGTGCATGTCCGGATTGATGAGCGTCGGGACTGTCTGCTGCGCCGTCCGTTCAGCATTCACGACGTCACGCCGGAGGGGGGAGTCCGGGTGGTGTACAAGGTGGTGGGAACCGGAACCCGGCATCTGGCCGGGCTGAATCCCGGCGCAGTCTGCAATCTGCTCGGCCCGCAGGGGCGCGGCTTTACGGCCCCGGCTCCGGACGCGGTGCCGGTGCTGGTAGCCGGGGGGTATGGCGCCGCAGCCACCTACTTGCTGGCCCGCACCGCCCGAACCGGCGGCGTGCTGCTGCTGGGGGCCCGCAGCGCCGGAGATGTGATTTTAACCGGGCGTTACCGCGCGGCGGGTTTCGACGTGCGGGTGGCGACCAACGACGGTTCGCTGGGGCAGCGCGGGCTGGTCACCGATCTGCTGGCCGGCGTGGAGGCCGATTACGCCGGTCGGAAGCTCTTTTTCTACGGGTGCGGACCGCATCCGATGCTGCTGGCGCTGGCCCGTTATTTGCAGGGGCGGGGGCTGGCGGGGGAGCTCAGTATCGACCATCTGATGTGTTGCGGGGTGGGGGCCTGCTTTGCCTGCGTGGTGAAGATCAAGGACGGGAGCGCGGGGGGCTGGACCTATGCCCGGGCCTGTCACGACGGTCCGGTGTTTCCGGCGGAACAGGTTTATCTGGAGGATTGAAGAATGGTTGATCTGACTTGCCGGCTGGGCGGTCTGGTGTTGAAGAATCCGGTGCTGACCGCCTCCGGGACCTTCGGGTACGGCGCGGAATATCACCGTTATTACGACATAGCGCGCCTGGGGGCGGTGGTGGTCAAGGGCATTCGGCTCACGCCTTCGCCGGGCAATCCGACGCCGCGGGTGGCCGAGGTCACCGGCGGCATGCTCAACGCCATCGGACTGCAGGGCCCGGGGGTGGAGGCGTTTCTGCACGATGAGCACTATCTGCCGTTTCTGCGGAGTGTCGGCGCGACGGTGATCGTCAACCTCTGGGGAACCTCGATCGCCGAATACGGCGAGGTCGCCGCCCGGCTCGAGGCGGAAAAGGAGGGCATCGCCGCGCTGGAGATCAACATCTCCTGTCCCAACGTCAAGCACGGCGGCGTCGCCTTCGGCACCGATCGGAAACTGGCGGCGGAGGTGGTGCGGACGGTTCGGCGGGCGACCTCGCTGCCGCTGATCACCAAGCTCAGCCCGAACGTCTCGAACATCGCCGATTTCGCCGAGGAGGTGGTCGCGGCGGGCAGCGACATGGTTTCGCTGATCAACACCATCACCGGCATGGCGATCGATATTGAGCGCCGTCGCTTCAAGCTTGCCAACCGGACCGGCGGACTCTCGGGCCCGGCGGTCAAGCCGGTGGCGGTGCGCATGGTCTACGAGGTGGCGCAGCGGGTTTCGGTGCCGGTGATCGGCATGGGCGGGATCATGACCGGCGAGGACGCGGTGGAGTTTCTGCTGGCCGGAGCCGACGCGGTGGCGGTGGGGACCGCGAACTTCGTGGACCCCGAGGCCCCGCTCAAGGTGCTGGCCGGAATCGAGCGCTATCTGGAGCGCCATCAGCTCAAGTCGGTGTCGGAACTGGTGGGCGCGGTGCGCTGAGCACGGGAGCCGGAGTCAGCTTTTCAGGGCGGTCAGGATCAGTCCGGCCACCACCAGACACATGCCCAGCAGTTTGGACAGGGTGCAGCGCTCCTTCAGGATCAGCACGCCCAGCAGGACCCCCAGCGGCAGACTCAGCTGCCGGAAGGCCTGAACGTAGCTGACGTTGGTCACCTGCCGCATCGCCAGCAGAATCAAGACGTAGGCGAGCGCGGCGAAGACTCCGGCCAGATAGGGGTGCCACTGCCGGAACAGTGCCCGGGTGAAGCAGCTGCGTTGGTTGCGCTGCGGCAGGATGTAGAGCGCCAGCCCGGAGAAGAGGATGGATTCCCGCAGCGCCATGTAGCCGATGGCTCCGCCCAGCTCCGAGGTATTGCCGTACTGGGCGACCAGTTTCAGCGCCTGACTGTCGAAGATGGTGTAGCCGGTGGTGCCCAGCGCCGCAATCAGGATGCCGCCCAGTGCCGGATTCCAGTAGCTGGCCGGGCGGAAGTCCGAGAAGCGGACCAGCGGCATCAGAAGACAGCCCGCGAAGAGAACGACCATGCCGGTCAGGGCGAGGGGGCCCGGCCGGGCGCCCAGCCCCAGGGCGATGGTCAGGGCGGCGGTGAATAGCACCGGCAGCGCCCGCGCCAGCGGGTAGGCCAGCGAGACCTCCGCCTTGCGGTAGGCGGTGGAGAGTCCCAGATCGCAGAGGGTGCCGCTGAGTCCTCCGCCCAGCGCCAGCCAGTAGAAGCGGGGCGGTAAATTGGTCAGCTCCAGCCCGGAATGCAGCGCGAAGGGCAGGGTGAACAGAAAGTCCGAGGCCGACACCAGCAGGAAAAAGGCGCAGGTCGGCTGGCGGCTTTTGCTCAGGAAATGCCACCCGGCGTGCAGCACCACCGAAGCGAGAATCAGAAAAAAGGCGATCCAGGTCATTGATACAATCAGCTCCCTTGCATACTATACCTCCGGAACGGCGGTTGCGCAAGGGGCGAGACGCGACTTCGCGGGGTGTGCCATGGGACAATCTGTCTCAGTTGTGATCGGGACAGATTGTCCCGGCTTAAGCGTTGAACCACAATGGCATGGATTATGCTAAACTCTTCGGTGAACGATCCGGTCACGGGGATTCAAGGCGGATCTCCGGAGCCGGGAACACAACAAAACAACTGTGGAGGGTAGAAAGATGTTGGCAAGATGGCAAGAATTGAGCCCCCTGCATTGGCTGGGGAATCGGGAGTTGCCGCAGGAGCTCAGCGGCTGGTTCGATGCGCTCCTGAGCGATAATCGGCGGTTCGGCAACTGGCAATTCAATCTGACGCAGGAGGACGATCGCTTTATCGTCCGGATTGCGCTGCCGGGGTTCGATCCGGAGTCGATCGAAGCGGAAGTGCTGGGCGATTTCCTGACCGTCCGGGCGGAACGGCGGCTCGAGGAGCCGGAAGAGGGGGCGCACTACCTCTGCCGGGAGCGGAGCGGAGAGCATTTCGAGGAGACCATCCGGCTTCCGGGCAAGGTCAATGCCGAGACGGTCAACGCCCGTTACGTCAACGGCGTACTGACCATCACGCTGCCGCGCGAGGAAGCGCTGAAACCGCAGAGCATCAAGGTTGAAGCGAAGTAAAGGAGGGGCACCATGAAGAAGGAAAAAGAGAGAGAATCCGAAGTGACCGAAGTCGTGGCGACTCCGGAGTATGTGAACTACGCGCCGCCGACTGACGTGATCGAGCAGGACAAAGAGGTCCAGCTGGTGATGGATGTGCCGGGCGTCGGGTCCGAGGGCGTGGAGATCAAAGTGGAGAACCGGGTGCTTGATATTTCGGCGGTCAGCCCGCTGCTGCACCGTGGTCAGCAGATCCGGTTTATTCGCCGGTTCCAGCTCTCCGACGAGATCGATACCGAGCAGATCTCTGCCCGGGTCAAGAACGGCGTGCTCAGCCTGACGCTGCCCAAGCGGCCGTCGGCCCAGGTGCGCAAGATCAAGGTCGTCACCGACTGACCGGAACCGTTCCCGCAGCGGCGGGACCGGTCGGGGCGGCGGACCGCGAAAGCGGCTCCGCCGCCCGTTTTTTTCCGCTCCGGAGCGTCAGCAGTACCAGCTCCGGCGGGCAGTTGAGCCGCAGCGGAAGATTGCTGGTGCCGACCCCGCTGGTCACATAGAGCAGCTGCCGGCCGCGGCGGAAGAGACCGCGGTCGTAGGTCAGACGGAATGGTCCGGGAAGCCAGCGGCTGCCCAGCAGTGGCAGCCGCAGCTGGCCGCCGTGGGTGTGGCCGGAAAGCATCAGCCAGCCGCCCGGCGTCGGCAGCTCCTCAAAGAGTCCGGGCGTGTGACTCAGAAAGATGGTCGGCAGCTCCGGATCGCGCCCGAGCAGCGCGGCTGACCAGTCCAGATGGCATTCATAGGGAAAGCCCAGACCGGTCAGCTGCAACGAGCTTCCGTTGCGGCGGATCACCACCGACCGGTTCTCCAGCAACGGGATGGCGGCGGCGTTCAGCGCCCGGCGGAGCTGCGGCTCCCCGGGGCCGTAGTCGTGGTTGCCCGGAACGGCGTAGACTCCGAGCGGTGCCCGAAGCGGACGGAGAAAGGCCGATAACACCGACTCCTGATAGGCCGTGCCGGGCGCCCGGCGGTTGATGAAATCCCCGAGCAGGACGATCAGATCCGCTTCGGCGGCCGCGGACACCAGGGGGAGCTGTTGCCGCTTCCAGTCGGAGTCGGCCCCCGGTGATAGGTGTAAATCGCTGATCAAAAGGATCTTCATGCCGTCGAAGTCGGGGGGGAGCGCGTCCAGTTCCAGCTCCCCCCGGCGGAGCTCGGGCGCGCCGGGATCGGTGCGGAAGTCGCCGGTTAACAGCGTCCAGCCGCCGTAGCCCAGAAGGAACGCAAGCAGGAGCAGGGAAAAAGTTGACAGAAGTGGTTTACGCATGTTATACTATAGCACCGCGGGAGGCGATTGCCAAGCTCCGGGCAATCCGGAATTTGGCATGAAATGTGCTAAAACAGTAGTTGTCATCAACGATGGCGAGAAGGAGGAACACAATATGAATATGGATAAATTGACCAATCGTTCGCGCGAGGCGCTGGTGGCCGCGCAGCAGCTGGCAATCCAGAACGGAAATACGGAGATCACCAATCTGCACGTGCTGGCGGCGCTGTTGCAGCCCGAGGACGGACTGGCCCGCTCCATTCTGGAGAAGATGGGGCTCAGCCGGGAGCTGTTTACGCATCAGGTGGAGCAGGTGTTGAGTCAGCTGCCCAAAGTTTCGGGCGGTTCGGGCGAGGTCTACAATTCGCGCGAATTCAGCGCGCTGCTGGCCGAGGCGGCCCGCGTCGCCGAGAGCATGGGCGATGAGTACATCAGCGTGGAGCATTTGCTGCTGGCCATTGCCGCCGCCCCGAACAGCCGGGCGGGTACGCTCCTGGCCAACGCCGGAGTCACCACCGACAAGCTGCTGACCGCGCTGCAGAGCGTCCGGGGCAACCAGCGGGTGACTTCCGCCGATCCGGAGTCGACCTTTGAGGCTCTCAGCAAGTACGCGCGGGACCTGACCAAGATGGCGTTGCAGGACAAGCTCGATCCGGTGATCGGTCGTGACGACGAGATCCGGCGGGTGATCCGGATCCTGTCGCGCCGGACCAAGAACAACCCGGTACTGATCGGCGAGCCGGGCGTCGGTAAAACCGCCATCGTCGAAGGCCTGGCCCGCCGGATCGTCCGCGGTGACGTTCCGGAGAGTTTGAAAAACCGTCAGGTGGTGGCGCTGGATATGGGCGCGTTGATCGCGGGTGCCAAGTACCGTGGTGAATTTGAGGAGCGGCTCAAGGCGGTGCTCAAGGAGGTGACCGGGGCCGAGGGGCGGATCATTCTGTTCATCGACGAGCTGCACACGGTGGTCGGCGCCGGGGCGTCCGAGGGCTCGATGGATGCGGGGAACCTGCTCAAGCCGATGCTGGCCCGGGGCGAACTGCACTGCATCGGGGCGACCACGCTCGACGAGTACCGCAAGTATATCGAAAAGGATCCGGCGCTGGAGCGGCGGTTCCAGTCGGTGCTGGTCAATCCGCCGTCGGTGGAGGACACCATCAGCATTCTGCGCGGACTCAAGGAACGCTATGAACTGCACCATGGGGTGAAGATTCTGGATTCGGCGCTGATCGCGGCGGCGGTGCTTTCGGACAAGTACATCGCCGACCGGTTTCTGCCGGACAAGGCGATCGACCTGATCGACGAGGCCGCGGCGTCGCTGCGGACCGAAAACGAGAGCTCGCCCGAGGAGCTCGACGAGAACGAGCGCCGGGTGATGCAGCTGGAGATCGAGATCGCCGGTCTGAAGAAGGAGCAGGATACGGAAACCGTCCGGCGGCGCGAGAATCTGGAAATGCAGCTGGCCGAACTCAAGGAGCAGGGCAAGGAGTTGCGCTCGCGCTGGGAGGCCGAAAAGGCGGCCATGGACAAACTCCGGGCGCTGCGTGAATCGCTGGATATGGCCCGGAGTCAGCAGGAGAAGGCGGAGCGGGAGTACGATCTGGATAAGCTCGCCGAGTTGAAAAACGGCATCATCCCGGGGATCGAACAGCAGATCCGGAAGGCCGAGGCCGAAATCAAGAAAGAGGACGGCGGTCAGCGGCTGCTCAAGGAGGAGGTGGTCGATGAGGACATCGCCGCCATCGTCAGCCGCTGGACCCGGATTCCGGTCAGCAAGCTGGTCGAGAGCGAAAAGCTCAAACTCCTGTCGCTGGGCGACAAGCTGCACGAGCGGGTGGTCGGTCAGGACGAGGCGGTGACGGCGGTGGCCGACGCGGTGTTGCGGTCGCGGGCCGGACTGCAGGATCCCAAGCGGCCGATCGCGTCGTTCATCTTCCTGGGGCCGACCGGCGTGGGCAAGACCGAGCTGGCCCGGGCGCTGGCCGAGGATCTGTTCGACGACGAGCGGGCGATGGTGCGGATCGACATGTCCGAGTACATGGAAAAGTTCAGCGTCTCGCGGCTGGTCGGCGCGCCTCCGGGGTACGTCGGGTACGAGGAGGGCGGTCAGCTCTCCGAGGCGGTCCGGCGCCGGCCCTATTCGGTGGTGCTGTTCGACGAGATCGAAAAGGCGCATCCGGATGTGTTCAACATCCTGTTGCAGATCCTCGAGGATGGTATCGTGACCGATTCGCAGGGGCGGACGGTGTCGTTCAAGAACACGCTGATCATCATGACCAGCAACATCGGCAGTGAGCTGATTCTGGCCAACAAGGGGAACGCCGACGCGCTGCGCGATCAGTTGCTGACCGAGCTGCGGCGGCATTTCCGGCCGGAGTTCCTGAACCGGGTGGACGAGACGCTGATCTTCCACGCGCTGGACAAGTCGAATCTGGTCGGCATCGTCGAGATTCAGCTGCGGCGTTTCGCCGAGCGGCTGAAGGCGCAGAACATCGGGTTCGAGATCACCGAAAACGCCAAGCAGCTGATCGCCGACGAGGGGTATGATCCGGCCTTCGGCGCCCGGCCGCTGAAGAGGGCGATCATCCGGCTGCTCGAAACGCCGGTCTCGCGGCGGATCATCGCCGGTGACCTGCAGGAGGGCAGCACGCTGCGGGTTGACTGCGATCCGGAGCAGCACGAGCTGACCTTCAAGGCAATCTGAGCAGGTTCTCCCGGTTCGGAACCACTCCGGACCGGGAGGCCGGGAGCCCGGTCATGATCGTCAGTGCCAGCCGCCGGACCGATATTCCGGCCTTTTACGCCGAGTGGCTGCTGCGCCGCCTGACCGAGGGGTATGCGCTGGTCCGTAATCCGGTTTCACCGCATCAGGTCGGCCGCGTACCTCTGACCTGCGAACAGGTCGATTGTCTGGTGTTGTGGACCCGCAATCCCGGTCCGCTCGCGGCCCGGCTCGACCGGCTGCGCCAGTTCGGGATTCCGTTCTATTTCCAGTACACCATCACCGCCTACGGCCGTGAGCTGGAACCGGCCACCCCGTCTCCGGCGGTGGCGGTGGCCGGATTCCGGCAACTGGCCGCGGAACTCGGCCCGGAGCGGGTGATCTGGCGTTACGACCCGGTGATCCTCGGCGGTTGCTATACGCCGCAGTGGCATCTGGCGCGGTTCGCGGAACTGGCCGCGGCCTTGTCCGGGGCCACCCGGCGTTGCGTGTTCAGTTTTCTGGACGTCTACGCATCGATCCGGCGGCGGCTGGTCCGATCCGGGATCGACGGCGAACCGCCGTCCCCGGCGACGCTGCGCAACCTGGCGCTGGGGTTCAGCCGGCTGGCGCGACAATACGGGTTGCAGCTCGAAAGTTGTGCCGAAAACCTCGACTTGCGGGAATGGGGAATCACCCCGGCCCGGTGTGTGGATCCGGAGCTGATCGGCGCCCTCTGCGGCGGCCGGGTCGTCGCCGGAAAGGACCGGAATCAGCGTCCGGCCTGCGGCTGCGTCGCCAGCATCGATCTCGGATGCTACAACAGTTGTCGTCACGGCTGCGTCTACTGCTACGCCACCCGCGACGGCGCGGCGATGGCCGATTACGACCCGGCTTCGCCGCTGCTCTGCGACCGGCTGCGCCCCGGCGACCGGATCCGGGAGCGCGGCGGACCGCCTGCCGTGCGCCCTGACGGACTGCCGCGCTGAGAGATTTTTGCGATCCGGGGTTGAAAAAGCGGGCGGAACAAGCTACATTACCGAAACTTGACGTGCTCTCTTAGCTCATTTGGATAGAGCAGCCGCCTCCTAAGTGGCAGGTAGCCGGTTCAAATCCGGCAGAGAGCACCAGCCGTGGAACCAATCCTCCGCCGGCGACCGGAGCGTAAAAAAACCGGATGCGTCGGTCCCGATGACCGTACGCATCCGGCAAGTGGTCAGCGGCGGGAAACTCAGTAGTTGTCCGCCTCGATCTCGAAGAAGGCCTTGAGGTGTTTGCAGACCGGACACATCTCCGGCGCCTTGGTCCCCTTCATGGTGAAACCGCAGTTGCGGCACTCCCAAGTGACCTCCTGCTCCTTCTCGAAGACCCGGTTGCTCTGAACGTTCTTCAGCAGAGCCTGGTAACGATCGTCGTGCCGGTTCTCGATTTTGGCCACCCGCTCGAAGAGCCGGGCGATGTCCTCAAAGCCCTCGGCATGGGCTTCTTCCGCGAAGGTCTTGTACATTTCGGTCCACTCGTAGTGCTCGCCCGCGGCGGCGGCCTTGAGGTTCTCCTCGGTATTGCCGATGCTGCCGCCGTTGAGCAGCTTGAACCAGATCTTCGCGTGCTCTTTCTCATTGTTGGCGGTCGCTTCGAAGATCGCCGCAATTTGCTCAAAACCCTCTTTGCGCGCCGCGCTCGAGAAATAGGTGTACTTGTTGCGGGCCATCGATTCCCCCGCGAAAGCCGCTTCCAGATTCTTCTCGGTCTTGCTGCCTTTGAACTCCATTTTTTCCTCCTCCAGAACTTGTGGGTTCAGACGAAAATGTTTTCGCCCGGATTTACTAGATAACATACTCCGGTTTGTCAAAATAGCAAGTCCGCTCCTGCGATTCCCGAGCCGGATTCGTCAACGCTCAGGAACGGGTCTCCGGCGGGTCCAGAGTCAAGGGGAAATCGGCCAGTTCCGCGGCCAGCAGCTGACGTTTGAAGGCCAGTTCCGGCGTCTCCCCGGTGGTCCCCATAAAGCCCCCCGGCCGCCCTCCCGCAGCGATCACCCGGTGACAGGGGTAGTAGAGCGGATAACGGTTGTGCGACATCACGCCGCCGACCGCCCGGGCCGCTCCGGGGCTGCCGACCCGGGCGGCCAGTTCCCCGTAGGTGATGATCTGTCCCGGCACCACCTGTTCCCGCAGGGTCTTGAGCACCCGTTCCTCCCAGGGCGTCCGGAACTGGAGATCGAGCCGGTCGGCCAATTCGGCACACCCCAGTCCCTGCAGCGCCCGTTCCAGAATGCCGGTCACCTCCGGGAACCGCTCGCGCTGGAACGCGATGAAGCCGGGCGGGGGCAGCCGGACCAGTTCGATCCGGGCGATTTTTCCCGGTTTCGACTCCGACTCCCACAGCGCAAAATAGAATTTCTCTGCCATACCCTTACGGTAACTCCGGAGTCCGGAATTGTCAACCGCAGACTTGATAATTTCCGGGTATGGTGTATGGTATGACCGTATGAGACGACTCCTCCCAATTGTGATGGCGGCGCTGCTGCTGGTTGCCGGTTGCGGCCGCAGGAAACAGACCCCGGAAAAACTGGCCGAAAGCGCCCGCAACGCCGCCGAACGCGGCGGCGAGAAGGCGCTGGCCAAACTGATTTTGCGGGATCATGCGGACTTGACCACCCGCGATGTCGACGGCAACACGCTGCTGATTCTGGCCGCGCGCAACGGCAGCGAAGCCAACGTCAAACTGCTTCTGGAACAGGGGGTGGAGGTTCGCGCCCGGAACGTCTACGGCGACACGGCGCTGCATTGGGCCGCCGCCTGCGGGCGGACCGGGGCGGTGAAACTGCTGCTTCAGGCCGGAGCTGAACGCGACGCCGGCAATCAGTTCGGCAACACGCCGTTGATGGAGGCCGCCGCCGGGGGCTTTGTCGAGACCGCCGAGGTGTTGCTGCAGGCCGGTGCGAATCGGGAGCTGCGCAGCAAGGGTGGCGCCACCGCCCTGATGTGGGCGCTGACCAGCGGGGATGTCGACACCTTCCGACTGCTGCTGGACTGGAAGTGCGACCCCGCCGCGGTGGACGACCGGGGGTACAATGTGTTTTTGCAGGCGGTGGCAGCGGACGAGCCGGAGCTGGTCAAGTTGTTGCTGGTGCACGGCGTGTCGGTCCGGGTGCCGGGGCCCGGCGGACTCACCCCGCTGCACGTGGCGGCCGCGGACAACGCGGTGAATGTGCTGCCGATCCTGTTGATGATGAAAGCGCCGCTCGAAGCTCAGGATGAAAACGGGGACACCCCGCTGTTGCGGGCCGTCGCCGCCGGAAATCTGGCGGTCGTCCGGCAGCTGTTGACGGCCGGAGCCTCGGCCCGGGCGTGCGATCTGCTGGGCTCCGGCGCGCTGGATAAGCTGCCGGCGGGTGATCGGGAACTGCGGGAGCTGCTGATCCGCTACGGAGCGGAGTCCGAGCGCGACCGGGCGGCCCGCCGGAAACCGTGAGGAGAAAGTGAGCAGAGTTCATGTCCATTCGCGTGTTGTTGCGACAGACGGTCGGCGATACGCTCGTCCGTTATCTGCTGGATGAGACGACCGGCGCGGTCGAACTGAATCTTTACCCCGCCGCGCTGCCGGAGCCGCCGGTGCCGGAGTCTGGTAGCGGCGCTCTGGTGCCGTTGTCCTTCGTCAAATTCGCCGGGGACTCCGCCGGGGTGCTCTACGGCGCGGGCCGGACCATGCGCTACAGCCGGACCAACGACCGCTTCCGGTTCGATTCGCAGGAGCAGGCGCCCGGCCGGGTGCGCACGGTGTTGCGGGACGATTCCGGCTGCCGGTTGCTTCACGAGCTGGCCTGGCAGGAGGAGACCCCGGTGTTCCGCAGCACGGTCACGCTGGAGAACGAGTCGCCCGGGACGCTGGAGGTGGAGCTGCTGGAGAGCTTCTCGCTGGGGGGGATTCAACGGCAGTTGTCCGATGAGGAGTTCCTGCGTCTGAAGGTGCACCGCTTCCGGGCCTGCTGGAGTTCCGAGGCCCGTCACGAAAGCGTCGAACTGCCCGACTGGCAGCTTGAGCGCGACGAACACCCCGGCATTATTCACAGTGAACGTTACGGTCAGGTCGGGACCATGCCGGTGCGGGGCTTCCATCCTTTCGGTGCGGTGGAGGATCCGGAGCAGGGGGTGTTCTGGGGGGCGCAGCTGGCTTGGACCGGCTCCTGGCAGCTGGAGTTCTCCTTCCGCTGCGAGTCGGGACTGGCCTTCGGCGGCGGGCTGGCCGACTACGAGTTCGGTCACTGGTGCAAGCGGCTGGCTCCCGGCGAGACGCTGACGGCTCCGGCCGCGCTGATCGGCTGCGTTCAGGGCGATTTCGATGCGCTGTGCGCCCGGCTGGTGCGGGGAATTGAGCAGACTCTGCGGCTCCCGGCGAAGGAGGAGGAGCTGCCGATTCTGTTCAACGAGTGGTGCAGCAGCTGGGGACACCCCACGAGCGACAGCATCCGGGCGCTGGCCCGGAAGTTGCGGACTTTGCCGGTCTCCACGCTGGTGATCGATGCCGGCTGGTATCAGGGCGAGGAGGATGGCCGCTGGTCCGCCACCCAGGGGGACTGGCAGGTGAATCGACGGCAGTTCCCCCGCGGGTTGGAGGAGGTGGTGCGCGAGATCCGCGACTGCGGTCTGACTCCGGGAATCTGGTTCGAGGCGGAGGTGGTCGGCGAAGGGGCCCGGGCGTTTGCCGCCGGAGAGCATCTGCTCCGGGACCGGGGTCGGGTGATCACCGTCGGCGCGCGCCGGTTCTGGAATCTGAACGATCCCGAGTCGCGGCGCCTGATCGAGGAGCGGGTGATCCGCTTCCTGAAAAAATACAATTTCGGTTATGTGAAGATCGATTACAACGAGACCATCGGGGTCGGCTGCGACCACCCCGATTCACCCGGCGAGGGACTGCGGCAGCAGGTGCTGGGTACGCACTGGTTTTTCCGGCGACTGGCCGAACTCAATCCGGGGTTGGTGATCGAAAACTGCGCCAGCGGCGGCGGCCGTCTGGAGCCGGCGATGTTTGCGCTCAGTGCCATGTCGTCGTTTTCCGACGCGCACGAGAGCCTCTCGGTACCGCTGATCGCCGCTTCGCTGCACCGGTTGATGCCGCCCCGCCAGAATCAGATCTGGGCGGTGTTGCGGAAAACGGCGGACCGGAAACGGCTCGCCTATGTGCTCAGCAGCGCGATGCTGGGGCGGATCTGCCTTTCGGGCGATCTGCTGGAGCTCGGTCCGGAGGCCTGGCGCCTGCTGGAGGAGGGGTTGGCCTTCTACCGGAAGCTGGTCCCGGTGTTGAAGTCGGGGGATTCGACGCTGCAAACCCGGATCGGCCCGAGTCGTCGGTTTCCCGAGGGCGGTCAGGTGCTGGCCCGGCTGGCGCGGGACGGTTCGGCGCTGGCGCTCTACTTCCACACCTTCGGTCGGCCGCCCCGCATTCAGGAGTATCGGCTGCCGCCGGGCTCCTGGCGGCTGGATTCTCAGTTCGGCGCGGAGGACACCGGCTGGATCGAGATGACGGAGGACCGGATTCTGCGCCACGATCCCGCCGAGTTCTGCGGTCAGGTTCTATGGCTGACCCGGAACGTCACCGCCGACGGCGTCCGTTCCCGGTGAGACTCCGGAGGCGGCGGCGCCAGACGGCCCGCTGCCGCCGCCCGGTGATCAGCAGCAGAACCACCGCCAGTCCGGCGGGAGCCAGCAGCAGACAGTGGGGCCCGAAGGTGCGGAGCAGCACCGCCCCGCCGGCCGCCCCGGCGACAAAACAGACGATGACGCCGTAGTAGTGCCCCGCCTTGGTCAACTCCCCCGGTTCCCGGCCCCACCAGCCCCGGAACAGCGAATCGGTACCGCTGCGGAGATTCCCGGTGCACATGGTCGAGGCGAAGGGGAGGCCGCGGACCCGCCGGAAGGTCTGCACCTGCAGCGCGCAGACAAAGGAGATCACCGAATTGACCAGGAAGTCGAAGCCGCCGCCGGGAATGAAGACGACCGGGGTCAGGCAGAGCAGCTCCAGCAGCAGCACCGTCTGGTGCCAGGAGATCCGGCGGGACTCGGGCAATCCGGCGTGGATGAGCTCGGCGGTGAAGATGCCCAACGCGTAGAATGCAATCGCCACCAGATAGCGGGCGCAGGAGACCCATTCGCCGCTGGCCAGATGAAAGCCGCACAGCACCAGATTGCCGGTCACGGCGTTGGCGAAGACGCCCCCCCGGTACAAATAGGTGTAGATGTCGAGCAGGCCGCCAATGATGCTGAGCACACAGGCGGCGGTCAACCGCTCCGCTTCCGATGAAGTATGATTCATGCTGCCGACCCCCTGATCCGGAACGGTAAGATACACCGTTTCCGCGATCAAGTCAAGTCGGCGACGCAACTTCCGGCTTCCGGAGCCCCTCCGCCCCCGGAAGCCGGAAAAGTCTGAATCAGTTGGTCTGGAGGTGATCCCGGTCCGGCAGCGGCGGGAACTTTTTGCCGGGCAACGTCTGATACCAGTAGGCTACCGAGGCGATGTCGTCCTGCAGCGGCAGGTAGCGCCCGCCGAACTGCCAGCCCAGAGCCTGAATCGTCACCCGGAGTTTTTTCCGGAACCGGATCGGATCGGCCACATGCCAGCGGTACATGCCGAAGCGCTGCTGGGAGTTGTAGAGCCCGTCCGGGCGGATGATCTGCGGAACGCCGGAGTAGGGCGTGCAGAACTCCTGATACTGATGGGTGGCCTGATTTTCAAAGTTGTAGGCGCCGCAGAAGTAGTCCTCGGTTCCGGTGCCGCAGATGGTCGGGAAATCGCGGTCATCGTCGAGGTAGAATTTGATCTCGCCCTCTCCCCACCAGCCGCAGTTGTGAACGCCCCAGGCCAGATAGGTTCCGACGTAGTGGCCCTGACCCTCCACCTCGTCCAGAATGGTGTAGACCTCCTTGTAGGGGAGGGGGTTGATCCGGTTGAAGCGGGCGTGGAAGTAGGCGCACTCCGCCGGCACTTCGGTCAGCGTGTAGTTGATTTGATAGTAGAGCGTGACCGGTTTGTCGGCGATATTTTCCAGCATGATCCGGCAGTGTTTGCGGAACGGCATTTCCCAGTAGCAGTTGAAACCGCTGCCCGGATTCAGACAGACCATCAGGCTCGAAAGCGGGAAGTACGGTCCCGGCCAAGCCCGGCAGAAGAAGTCGCCGAACGGCACCTCCACCGAGGGATACTCCTGATTTTCGTAGTAGATCCGCAAAATGTAGTTGCGGTAGTTGCCGTCGTGTCCGCCGAGCGTCATCCAGATCTGCTGAATGGCGCCCATGCCGTCGATGTCGGCCAGCAGCCGGTTCTCTCCCGGCTCGATGTTGATCGAAGGCGACACCTTCCACCCCTGGCCGAGCTCGCGGGCGCACCCGGCCCCGGTGCCGGTCAGCGCCCGGCCGCCACCGCCGACCGAACCGTCGAAGTTCTCGGCCGAAATCGAGCGCGTTTCCGCATTCGACAGGCGCGACAGATTACCGGGATTCATGCCAAGTCCGTTGAACATTCTCTGCCCTCACTTGTTATTGGTTGGGTAACGGGTATATTATAATGCCTTCAACCCGGCAGGAGAATGGACAAATGACGGAAAAAGCTGGACAATCTTCTGAAAAACATTGGCGATACCGCCGGTTTCTGCGACCACCCGCGGGTGATTCGCGGTTCGCCGTGGACGCGCTGGGGCTGGAGGAGTGGATGGCGCCGGGGATGGTGGATCGTCCCGACGGGACCGGAGACTATTTTCTGTTGTTCTTTCCGCCGGGACTCGAACTGCGCGATCGCGGCGGCGTCCGGCAGCCGGAGGTCGAGTCGGGAATCTTCTTCGCGGCGGATTCCGGACACTACTACGGCGCGAAGACGCAGCCTTGGCTGCACTCCTGGCTGCACGTCTCCGGAACGTGCTGCCGGGAACTGGCGGCGGCCTCCGGCGTGGTGCTCGATCAGGTGCTTCCGGTCTCCTTCCGGGCGGTCGGGCGGCATCTGAGTTATCTGATGGCGGAGCTGAGTCGGCCGGGAGCGGTTCACCCCCGGATTCTGGAACACGGTTTCGCCGCGTTGCTGCTGGAGCTGGCCCGGGGCCGGGAGGAGACGATCGTGGAATTGCCGGAGCCGATCCGCCGGGTCCGGCGGCGGATCGAACGCGATTACCGCAGCGAGCTGACGCTGGCGCAACTGGCCCGCGAGGCCTGTTGGTCGGTCTCTCACCTTTCCGCCGAATTCCGGAGGGCCTGCGGGATCTCCCCGATCGCCTATTTGCTGCAGCTGAGGCTGCGCGAGGGGGCTTATCTGTTGCGCGACCGGAATCTTTCGGTGGCGTCCATCGCGCGGCAGCTGGGGTTTGCCGACCCGTTCTATTTTTCGCGACTGTTCCGGCGGCGCTACGGCCTGAGTCCTTCGGACTATCGTAAGCGCGGTTGAGGAGCGACCGCAGGCGGGGGCGGGGTGATCTCCAGCTGCAAGCGGCTCCGGGCCCGTTCCAGCTCGGATTGCAGCTCGCGCATGGCCCGTTGAAAACTGAGCAGTTCAGTCAGATAGGGGGTCATTTCCGCCAGCGAGAGATAGCCGGGGCGGGCCGGTTTGATCAGGCGGATCACCGTAAGCGTATCGCCGAGAAGGCGGACTTCATCGATTTCGCCGGGGCGGAGCCGGGCGGCGCAGGCAGCGATCTGCTGCGGCGAACAGCCGGGGGGGTGCTCCGGGTTGATCCGGCGCGCCAGCGCTTCAAAATCCGCGCCCTGAAGCAGTTGCATCCGGGCGTTCTCCAACGTGCTCCGCCCCTCCGGGTCGGCGGCGGGGCGGTAGAGCAGTTCCAGCTCCGGCAGGTCGGGGCGGATGAATTCCAGCTGTCGGCTCCGGTAGTAGTCCTCGATTTCCGCAGGAGTCGGACGCAGTTTGTCCGGAGCGGTGCGTCGGCAGTGGAGCAGAAACGCCATGGCCAGCTGAAAATCCGGATCTTGGGCCAGCGCCTGGTGCTGGCGGTCGAACCGGATCCCGGCGGGCAGAGCCTGTTCCCAGCGCGCCAGTTCCGCCGCCGCCAGCTCCGGCGAAGGCGTGAGTCCGGAGGGTTGGAGCAGCTCCCGGACCGCACGGCGGCAGAACTCCCACTCCAGCGCCTGCCGCAGCCGGACCTCCCGTTCGGCGGGAGGCCGCGTGGCAAACTCCGGATCGTGGCGGCGCCAGATCTCCTCCACCTGCTCCGGTGGCAGGGGGGCACCGTTGATCTTGACCCGGGGCAGATCCGGCCCGGCTGCGGCCTCCGCGGCAAGTCCGCACAGCAGCAGACCGCCCAGCAGTCTAAGCCCCCGGTTCATCGCGTTTCGGGAGGAACCGGGAAGCGGAGTGTCAAACCGGCGCTGCGCATGGCGGTTCCGAGACCGGTGGCGTCGAGCAGCGGCAGCGGCGAAGTGCGGAAGCGCCAGACCGGGTCAGACTCCCGCAACATCTGGACCCGCTGCCGACCGAGCGGCAGCAGCCGGTGCAGTTTGGAGCGCTGAGGCAGGGTGCGCAACGCCTGGCGCAACTGGTTCAATCCCGACTCCAGCTCTTCGAGGGAATCGGCGTTCTCAATAAGTTGGGCCGCATCGCGCAACGATTTGAGGGTCTCGAGTTCCAGCCGGGTTTCGCGTAAACTGCGGTTCAGCGGGTAACGGATCAGACCGTCATCGACCCGGCGGATGGCGGAGTCCAGTTTCCCCTCCGCCAGATCCCGGGCGGCCCGGGTGACGTAGGAGTTGGCCCGCTGGGTGTTGAGAATCTTCCCGAGATAGGCGTTGTCCGGCAGCTGTGTCCGGAGTTTGAGCGCCTGTTCCGCCGCCACCTCCGAATTGTTGCGCGCGAGATTGTCGAACATCCGCAGCAACAGCGAGCTGTTCTCCAGCGGCGGCGGGGGATGAGGCTGCCGCCCGCACCCGGCACTCAGCAACAGCAGCAGGGCTGCGGCACAATAGCAGATTCGCAACATTCCGATGAGACTCCTTCCCGTTTCCGCGCTTGGTTGTCGTTTTATAAAATAACGCCATCCCGAGGATTTTTAAAGTGGTAAATGGTTGAAATCAGGAAAAAATGCTTGAAAATACCACCGGAACCGTTACATTATCGCCGTGCCCGCGTGGAAGCTTGAGCCGGGCACGGCGACGCAGTTCAACGTGAGCGGGCGGCGGAGAGGAGCAGGCGGAGAAGACGGAGCGATTGAGTTGGCGCTTCATGAATTGAGCATTCTGCGGCAGTTGCTGCCGCTGCTGCCGTCCGGAGACGGGGTGGCCCTGGGGGCCGGTGACGACTGTGCCGCGCTCCACTGGGGGCCCGACCGGCTGCTGCTGGCCGCGGTTGATCAGGTGATCGGCGGCGTCCATTACCTGCCGGCGACCGAACCGGAACGGGTGGGAGCCAAGCTGTTGAAGCGAAATTTGAGCGACATCGCCGCCATGGGCGGAATTCCGCGCTGGGCGCTGCTGACCGTGGCCTCCGGCGGACGTTCCGAGTCGTGGGTGCTGGCGCTGGCCCGGGGGGTGCTGGCCGCGGCGGAACCGTATGGGGTGGCGCTGATCGGCGGCGACCTCGCCGCGCTGGCTCCCGGGGCGGAGGGCGAGGTGGCCACGTTGACCATTCTGGGGGAGGTCCCGGCCTCACAGCTGGTGCGGCGCTCCGGCCTGCGGCCCGGAGACCTGCTGTATGTGACCGGCGAGCTCGGCAATTCGCTGGCCACGGAACACCATTTGAATTTCCGTCCCCGGCTGGCCGAGGGGCGTTTTCTGGCGGAGCGGGGCCTGGCCCGGGCCATGCTCGACCTCAGCGACGGGCTGGGGTTGGATGCGTCGCGGCTGGGCGCGGCCTCCGGCGTGGCGTTGGAGCTGGAGCCGGCGGCGCTGCCCTGCCGGGCCGGGGCCGACTGGCGGATGGCGCTCCGGGACGGGGAGGACTATGAGTTGTTGTTCGGCGTGGCGCCCGAACGGGTGGCGGAGCTGGAATCGGAGTGGCCGCCGACTCTGGCTCCGTTGCGGTGCATCGGCCGGGCGGTGGCCGGAACGCCGGGACAGGTGAAAGCTAACGGCGGCGGGGATCTCGCCGCGAAAGGAACGTTGGGTTATGAGCATTGAACGGAAGATTTTCCGCAGCCGTTCCGAGGAGGAGACGGAGCGCTTCGCCGAAGAGCTGGCGCGGCGGCTGCCGCCGGGATCGCTGGTGTTGTTGCAGGGGGATCTGGGGGCCGGGAAAACGGTGTTCTCCCGCGGGTTCGCCCGGGGGCTGGGGATTACCGAGCCGGTGTCGAGTCCGACCTATACCATTTTGCAGGAGTATCCGCTGCCCGGCGGCGGTTTTCTCTACCATCTGGACCTGTACCGGATCGACGACGAGCATTCGGCGCTGGCCTTCGGCGTCGATGAGTATCTGAACAGCTCCGACTCCTACGCGCTGGTCGAGTGGCCGGAGCGGATCGCGGGGATTCTGCCCGAACAGGGACGGTTCCGGGTCACGATCCGGCATCTTGCCGAGAGTGAGCGGGAGCTGGAGCTGACCGGCGACGATTGATCGCCGCCGGTCGGGAGCGCCGGAGTTTCAAACCGGCGTGATAACCGACAGCTCGGTGCCGTTCCGCAGCTCCCGTACCTGCTCGGCGTAACGCTTCATGTGCGGCGTCTCCAGATGGCGCTTCAGGTCTTCGGGGCTCGCCCAGCACTCCAGAATGGTGATCCGGTCCGGATCGACGGGACTCTGGGTGCCGAGTCCGACGGCGACATCCCGGCACGGGGTGTAGCCCAGACACCCCTCCTCGGCCAGCACGGTCGGGACGTTGGCCAGCAGAATGTTCAGAAACTCCTCCCGTTTGCCGGGTTTTACTTGAATGCGGGCGATCACTTGAATCATGAATCAGACCTTTCGTTGAGGGGGGACATAATCAGAGCAGCGGCTTGACGGCCCGGGCGATGATCCCGGCCTGAAAAGCGCAGCCTGCGGGGAGATAGTGGACGCCGTCGGCGGCGAAGAAGTCGAGATGGTTCAGCATCTCGCTGTAGAGATCGATCACCGGCAGTTCCAGCTCCGCGGCGATCGCCGCCGCCAGCCGGTTGCGTTCGATCACCCGGTCGGCGTACTCCGGATGGGGCCGGGTGTTGTCGCCCGGCTGCCGGTAAGGGGTACCGTTGCGCCAGATCAGATGCGGCGTCCGGGGGCGGAGGTAGCGCAGAGTCCGGTCCAGAAATTCGGCGTAGACGGCGTCGTCGATGTCGAAGCCGTGCAGGGTGTTGTTGAACACCACCGCCGCGTAGGCGGTACGGTTCAGCAGATAGTCGAGTTCCCCGCGGTAATCGACGTCGCTGACGCAGCGGGAACTGGCCAGATAGTCGACGGCGCCGGCGGGGGCGAGCGCCTCGTGAACCTGCGCCCCGTGTCCGACGACGATCGAGTCCCCGACCAGCAGAACGCGGGGGCGCTGCCGGTCAGGGGCGTCGAACCAGCGGAAATTGCTCCATTCAATGGTTTCCCGGATCCGGGTTTCCTGGATCATGGCGACTCCTTTCTGAAGAGTTGAAGCTGAAAAAAATGGTATTATAGTATACTTGCGACAACGGTTTTTTCAAGGGTTCGATTCAACGACGCAAGGAGCAGATATGACAAGACGTGCGCATTATGTGGCCAGTACCCACTGGGACCGGGAGTGGTACGACACCTTTCAGGGCTTCCGGATGCGGTTGGTGGCGCTGCTGGATGAGGTGATCACCCGTTTGGAACAGGAACCGGAGTGCCGGGCTTTTGTGCTGGACGGGCAGGCCATCCCCCTGCTGGATTATCTGGAGGTTCGTCCCGAACGGTTCGCCGCCGTCCGGAAGTTGACCGCCGCCGGCCGCTTGCGGCTCGGGCCCTGGTATGTGCTGCCGGACGAGTGGCTGGTCAGCGGCGAATCGCTGGTGCGGAATCTGCAGAAGGGAATCAAGCTCGCGGCCGATTTCGGCGCCCCGCGGCCCCGGGCCGGATTTCTCTGCGACATGTTCGGACAGAACTCCCAGCTGCCGCAGATCTTCTCGCTGTTCGGGCTGGAGTGTGCGCTGTTCTGGCGGGGAGTGGGGCCGGGCGGAACGGCCAACTACGCCTGGTGCGGGGCGGACGGTACCCGGCTGCCCGCCCATCGGTTTGGGCGCAACGGGTATTGCTCCTACGGCTGTGAGGTCCGCAAGATCGAGGAGGATCAGTTGAAATCTCCGCCGTTCGAGGAGAAACTTCGGCTCTTCTGCGAATACGCGCGCAGCGAAGCGGCCCGGACTCCGGTCGGACCGGTGCTGTTGTTCGACGGCGCGGATCACCGGCGGCTGGATCCGGACAACACGCGGCTGCTCGCCGCCGCCGCGGAGACGCTGCTGCGCGAACTGGATCTGGAGCTGGTCTTCAGCACGCTCGACGATTATGCCGCGGAGCTGGCCGCGGTGACGCCCGGACAACTGGTTCCGCTGGCCGGGGAGTGCCGGACTCCGGGACGGCTCCCGGCGGCGCAGGAGCTGGACTGGCTGATTCCCGGAACGCTTTCCAGCTGGAGCCGGTTGAAGCAGGAGAATGCCCGCTGCGAAGATGAGCTCACCGCTTGGACTGAACCCTTCTGCGGTTTCGTCACCCGGGCCCTGGGGCGGGAATATCCGACCGGGTTCCTCAATCAGGCCTGGCGCTTTTTGCTGGAGAATCATCCGCACGACAGCATCTGCGGCTGCTCGATCGATCCGGTGCATCAGGATATGACCTACCGTTTCCGGCAGGCGTATGACCTCGCCTCGCGCCTGACCGACCGGGCGTTCCGGGAGCTGGGGCGCGCCGCGCTGCCCGTGACCTGGCCGGAGGAGGCGCTGGGGCTGGTGGTGTTCAACGCCGCGCCGGTCGCGTTCTCCGGCGTGGAAGCGGTCGAAATCCGGTTCCCGGAGGAGTGGCCGACCCGGTTTCAGGAGTTTTTCGGGTACGAGGAGAAACTGGCCTTCCGGATCTTCGATCCGCAGGGGCGCGAAGTTCCGTATCAGCTGCTGGCGCAACAGAAGTCGCGGAAAGTCCGGGAGTGGCTCAATGATTGGTCCTCCGGCTGCCGCCGCTGCCACCGACTGACCGTGGCGCTGCAACTGGAGGTCCCGGCCGGAGGCTACGCCGTCTACCGGGTGGAGCCCGCGGCGGAGCCGACCCGGGCGCGGCTGACCTCGCTGGCGATCTCCGATCATGAGTTGGAGAATGAGTTCCTCCGGGTCGCGGTCAATCCCAACGGTTCGCTGCGGCTGCTCGACAAAACCACCGGCGAACTCTACGACCAGTTGTTCACGCTCGAAGACTGCGCCGACATCGGCGACGGCTGGTTCCACTGTCCGCCGGTCGGGGATCAGGTGTTCACCAGCGCCGCGGCCGCGGCCGAGGTGGCGCTGACCGCCTCCGGGCCGGAACTGGCGACGCTGTCGATCACCGTGCCGCTGAGTCTCCCCGAGGCCTTCGACTTTGCCGCCATGCGTCGCTCCGACCGGCGACGCGAGCTGCGGATTCAGCTGGCGATCACGCTGAAACGGGGGGCGCGGGAGCTCGACTGCACGGTGCGCTGGGACAATCAGGTGGCCGATCACCGGCTGCGGCTGCTCTTCCCCAGCGGCACCGGAGCCGATCACTTCTGGTGCGACTCGCCGTTCGACGTGGTCTCCCGGCCGGTGGTCCTGCCCGCCGCCGGGCATGAGTATCGGGAGCTGCCGGTGGAGACGGTGCCGCAGCAGAGCTTCACCGCGGTGGTCGGCGGTCGGCGCGGGCTCGCGCTTTCGGCCCGGGGCAGCTACGAGACGGCGGTCTGCGACCGCCCGGAGCGGCTGCTGGCGCTGACCTTGGCCCGCAGTTTCGCGCTGGCGGTGGACCGCAACCGCGGCGAGAGTCCCGGCGCGCAGGAGTTCGGCGAACAGCTCCGGCACTTTTCGCTGCGTCCGTTCTCCGGGGAGGTCCCGGTGGCGGAGCTCTGCCGGGCGGGACGCACCCGGCCCTGGCCGATCCGGACCGTGACCTTGCGCGCCGCCGAGCGGGCAGGGGGGACGCCGGAATTGCCGCCGACTCACTCCTTCTGGGCGGTCGAGGGGGCGGCGCAGGTTTCGGCGCTGGAGACGCTGCCGGACGGCAGCCGTCAGCTCCGCTTGTGGAATCCCCTGGCCGAAGAGATCGCCGTGCGGGTGACCATTCCCCGGCTGAAGAAGGCGACGGCGGTATTCCCCGACGGGCGCCCCGATCCGGGGCTCGCGCTGACCTGCCGCCGCGGCCGGATCTCCTTCAAGCTCGGCGCCAAAAAGATTGTGACCATCCGTCTGGAATAGGGAAGTCGCGGCCGGTGCGGGCGGGAGGGGGCGGAGTCGCCCCCCCTGTCGGAACTCAGGGCAGCCGGAGGCCGAGGGTGCTCTCCCAGACCAGGCCGAGCAGCAGCAGCCCCAGCGTCAACACCGCCAGCAGGGGGGCGTATTCGCGGTACTCGACGTATTTCGGCTGCTCGAAGGTGGTCTTTTCCAGCTGATTGATCTCCTGCATGACCCGGTGCATGCCTTCGGCGTCGGCGGCATGGAAATAGGTGCCGCCGGACTTGGCGGCGATTTCGCGCAACAGGGGTTCGTCAAAGCTGTCGCCGGTGGGGTAAAAGCGCCCGTTCTGCGCCACCACCGCGTTGTCGCTGCCGACCCCCACGGTGTGGATGATGACGTCGGTGGCTTTGGCCAGTTCCGCCACCTGCTGCGGGGTGATCCGGTTGTCCACGTTGTTTTTGCCGTCGGTGAACAGCACCAGCACCCGGCGCGGGGCGGGGGAGGACTTCAAACGGTGAATCCCCGAAGCCAGCGGCGCGGCAATCCCGGTGGCGTCGCCGATGATGCCCGGCTCCAGTCGCTCAAGCTGAGCGAGCAGCCAGGCGTGGTCCAGAGTCGGCGGCGCCACGTTGTAGGCCAGCGGACCGAAGCCGATCAGCCCGATCCGGTCGTTGGGGCGTCCTTCCACGAACTTTTGAAGCTCCTCCTTGGCGACGCCCAGCCGGTCCTTGACCCGGCCGTCGGTCAGGCCCCGCTCCAGCTCGCGCACCGTGGTGATGTTCCGCGGAACGTCGATTGCCGCCATACTGCCGGAGAGATCCAGCGCCAGAATCAGGTCGATGCCCTGAGCCCGGATCAGCACCCGTTCGTCGCCGAGCCGGGGACGGGCCAGCGCCACGATCAGCACCAGCGCCGCCGCCAGATAAAAGTACTCCGCCGTCGGCAGCCGGTAACGCCGTCCCCCCAGCCGAGAGAAGATCCGGAGCGACGGAACCGTCACCGTCGGGCGGCGCTTGAAGCGCAGCAAATAGAGATACAGCAAGGGGATCAGCACCAGCAGGGTCAGCACCCAGGGATAGGCGAATGAGATCATGATTCAGCACCTCCTTCTCCGCTCGTCGCCGTCGTCGGCTCCGGCCGGGTGGCCAGCACCAGTTTTTCCGCCTGCTGCGTCGCCTCCAGAATCATCGCTTCGTCGGGCGGAAGTTTGGCGAATTTCACCAGATCCGCCGCGGTCATGAAGTCGCGGAGAACCCGTTTTTCCGGCGGCGGCAACGGGGAATCCGGTTCGTCCAGTTCGTGCAGAAATTCGACCGTGGTCCGGGTGGTGACCGGCAGCTGGAAGCGCGCCTCCAGATAGTTCCGCACCAGATCGGTCAGCCGCACCCAGGCGCTCTCCAGCGGCAATTCATGGTGCTGCAGCTGGCTGCGCAGCTGGTTCAGCGCGGCCAGGGCGCGCTCCCAAGGGGGCAGTATCCGCTCCGGGTTCCGACGGCGGCGCAGCAGCAACCAGAGAATGACTCCGACCAGCGCCGCCACCGCCACCGTGACGGGGAGCCAGAGGCGGCCGGCGCGGCGCGTGGAGTCGGCCGCCAGTTCTCCGGCCAGCGCCAGATCGGTATTCGGGGCCAGTTGCAGCGCTTTGACCTCCAGCGGCGGGACCGGCAGCGTCAGCTGCCCGGTCTGGTCATCGCGGCCGGAGAGGGTCAGCCGGAGCTCTCCCGCGGGGATGGTTCCCGGCTGCAGCGGGCGCAGCGGAACCTCGATGGTCCAGGTGCGGTGACTCCAGCGCCAGGCCCCGGCCGTCGCCTCCGGCGTCAACGCCACCGCGCCCGTTCCGGGGGTCAGTTCCACCGCGGTCACCCGGCGGTAGAGCGGCAGCTCCAGCCGCACCCGGGCGTGGACGGTGGCGCCCAGCGCGACCGCCCCCGGCGGCTCCAGCTCCGCGGTCGCCGGGAGCTCCGGCAGGGCGGTGTCCTGCAGACTGACCAGATAGCCGGAGCCGTAGATCAGAAGCACCAGCACGGCAGTGCCGATCAGGATCGAAACGCCGATTTTCCATCTTGTTTTCATGCTTGTCCTCTTCTGCTCGATCAGGCGCGGATTTGCCGCCGTCGCCGGTTGAAGAAACCGATCAGCGGCCGCAGCGGATCCTCGCCGCAATGCACTTCAATCAAGTCCACCTGGGCCCGTTCCAGCGTGGCCCGGGGCCGCGCGTATTCCGCGGTTGCGACCTCCCGCCAGCGGGCCAGTCGGCGCCGTCCTCCGGCAAAGCTCAGGACCGCGCCGGACTCGGCGTCGCACAACTCCAGGCCGGCAGCCAGCGGCCAGGCGATTTCCGCCGGATCGAGAATCCGCACGCCCACCACGTCGTGGCGGCGGTTGACGATTTTGAGCTGCGTCTCGTAGTCGCCACCGCCCAGAAAATCGCTCAGCAGAAACACCACGCTGCGCTTGGTCAGCAGATGACGGATTTCACTCAGCGCCAGCGCCAGGTCGGTGCCTTTGCTCCGGGGCTCGAAGGCCAGCAGTTCCCGGATCAGCCGCAGCGTGTGCCGCCGTCCGGAACGCGGCGGGAGGTAGAGCTCCAGCTGGTCGCTGAAGAGCAGCAACCCGACCTTGTCGCCGTTGCTGCCGGCGCTGAAGGCCAGGAGCGCGGCCAGCTCCGCCGCAGTCTCGCGTTTGGTCTGGGGTCCGGAACCGAAGGCGCCGGAACCCGAGACGTCGACCGCCAGCAGGACGTTGAGTTCGCGCTCCTCGATGTATTTTTTGATGTAGGGCGCACCCATGCGGGCGGTGACGTTCCAGTCGATGTCGCGCACATCGTCGGCCTCGGTGTATTCGCGAACCTCGTCGAATTCGATGCCGCGCCCCTTGAAGACGCTGTGGTAAGCGCCGCCGATCACCTCTTCCACCACCCGGTTGGTCCGGATTTCCAAGCGGCGGATTTTTTTCATCAACTCCGATGGCAGCATCCCATCACCTCCGGCGGCTAGGGCGTCCGCAGTTCGTTGAGCAGGCGGCTGATGACCGCGTCGGCATCGATGTTTTCCGCCTCCGCCTCGTAGGAGAGGATGATCCGGTGCCGGAGCACATCCGGAGCGATCTCCTTGACGTCCTGCGGCACCACATAGGCCCGACCGGCCAGAAACGCCACGCCCCGCGCCGCCAGCGCCAGTGCGATGGAGGCGCGCGGCGAAGCTCCGAAGGCGATCCAGTCCTTCAGCGGATCCAGCTGCGCCGCCGCCTGACGGTTGGAGAGTTCGCTGCGGCACTGCGGCCGGGTGGCGATGACCAGATCGAGAATGTATTCGAGAATCTTCTCGTCGATATAGATCCGGTCGACCAGCTTGCGCGCCGCCATGATGTCCTCGAGCTTGGCCACCGCCAGCGCCCGGGGTACGGCGCCGGGGTGGGCCATGCGCTGCATCACCTGCAGCTCCTCGGCGCGTTGCGGATATTGAACGCGCAATTTGAACATGAACCGGTCGAGCTGGGCTTCGGGGAGGGGATAGGTTCCCTCCTGCTCGATCGGGTTCTGAGTGGCCAGCACCAGGAAGGGTTCGGGCAGATGAAATTCCTCGCCGGCGATGGTGATCTGTTTTTCCTGCATCGCTTCGAGCAGCGCGCTCTGGACTTTGGCCGGAGCCCGGTTGATCTCGTCGGCCAGCACGATGTTGGCGAAAACCGGCCCCAGCCGGGTGGAGAACTCCTGGGTGGCCGCGTTGAAGATCCGCGTGCCGATCAGGTCGGCGGGGAGCAGATCCGGCGTGAACTGCAACCGGGAAAAGCTGCCGTTGAGCGTCTGGGCCAGCGTTTTGACCGCCAGCGTCTTGGCCAGTCCGGGAACGCCTTCAAGCAGGACATGGCCGTCGGCAATCATCGCCAGCAGCAGCCGGTCGAGCAGCTGATCCTGACCGGCGATCACCCGGCCCATTTCGGTTTTCACCAGTTGCAGCGTCTGCGACTGAAGCCGGACCTCCTCCTGGAGTTTCTGAATATCCTGTTGTTCCATCCTTGCAACCCTCCTTCGCGAAATCCCACGTTAGATTGTATGGTCCATGGTCGACAATTTCCGGTTCACGGGGTCAGAATCGGCGCCACCTCCGCCGGTCGGACCCAGCCCTCGCGCCCGGCACCGCGGATCAGCCACCACTCCGGGCGGCGCTCCAGCAGCCACGCTTCGGTGCCGCGCGGCAACGCCGTCTCCACCCGCCCCGAGTTGGCGGCGGGGCGAGTCCGGAGCTCCGCCGGGTCGGCGGTCACCAGCAGCCGGTCCGGATGATACGGCCCGGTGCGAAGCGTCACCCCGGCGATCCCGCACAGCAGGATCAGCACCGCCCCGCAGCTGATCGTCCAGATCAGGAACCGGGGCCAGGCCGCAGCCCCCAGCCAGCTCAGGAACCAGAACAGCGCCGCCAGTTCCAGCCAGTGATCCGGACGCAGCTGCCCGCGCAGCATTTTGAGCAGTCCCTCCGGCGAATCCACTTCCCCCAGCGGCGGCAGCAGCAATCTGCGCCGGACCACGTTCAAGTTCTCCAGCGTGGCCCGGTCTCCGGGCGCCAGCAGATGCGCCTCCTCAAAGTCGCGCAGCGCCTCCACCAGTTGCCCCGCCCGGTATTCGGCACAGCCCAGATTGTAGAGAATGGCCGGATCGGGGGTGCGCGGATTCAGCAAATTCCGGTAGCACTCGGCGGCGGCGGCGAAATCGCCGCGGTCGTAGGCGGCGGCCGCCTCCTCGAACGGCGTCGGCGACGCCGTGACGGTCAGGGCGGAAAACAACACCGCCAGACTCACCACCAGACGTTTCACCGCCCGGTGGAGCCGGGTCCGGGCGTCGGCGTCGGCGCCGAGCGCGCCCGGCGGGGCGTAGGCCGCGCTGCCGTAACGGCGCAACAGCGGCGAAAGCTCCGCGTCGTTCAGCGCGTCGGCCACCTCCTGCGCGGTGGCGCCGGGCGGGAGATTGCGGCTGTCGGCCAGCAGCGCCGCGACCTCGGTGTTGACCACCGCGGCGAGATCATCCGTCTCGCGGATCGCCTGGAGTACTGCCGCTTTGCGGCTCAGCGCCGCGCGGCGTCGGCGGCTCGCCGGATCGTTGCGGCGGCGCTCCCGGCGGCGGCGGAACAGCACGATGGCGCCCGCGCCCAG
>CASFRF010000016.1 GCA_949297015.1 uncultured bacterium | reverse complement strand
GCAGTCAGCACCGCAGGCCGCCGGAACCGCTTCATCGCGGAAAATCCGAAAAACATCAGCAGCAGCCCCGGAACCGCCGCCGCCGTGTTGTAGTGCTGAAACGGGGGCATCCGCAGCAGAAACACCATGCCGAAATGAAGCACCAGCGCCGCCATGGCGAAGAGTCCGGCCATGTGGATCAGGCCGGTGCGGGGGCGCATCCATGCGAACCGGCATCCGAGCAGCATCAGCGCCCCCGCCGCCACCGCGGCCGGCGGCGTCACGATGCGGAACAGCACATCAAGTCCGGCCCCCGAAGGCAGATACTCCGGCAGATAGTAACGCAGATATCCGCTGCCGGAGAGAAACAATAACAGATTCCAGAGGGGGTCGATTCCGGCCCCCTCCCCCCGGGGAATACCCTGCCGCCCGAATTCGGCATGGAGGAGGATGGCACCGACGACCAGCAGGAGCGCAAGTCCGGCAACCGCCAGCTTCCAGCGGTCCCGGCGGAGCAGGTCCGGCCGGAAGAGGAGCGTGATTCCGAATGCGCCGATGAGCGGCGCGGACATCGGATGCAGCCAGAACATCCCGCCCAGCAGCGCGACGATTCCGGCAAGCGTTCGCGGAGAACCGCGGCGCCAGTAGGCCGGGAGCAGCGCGAACAGCCAGCAGACGAGCGGCAGCAGCAGCACGTTGTCCCACAGAATCCGGTTGGCGTGCCAGAGAAAGGGGTTCAGGAGGAAGAGCGCCCCGAAGAGACGCCAGTCGAAGCGCAGCTCCTTCCCGAGCCGCTGAATCGCCGCGAGAGAGACCAGCATCACCAGCGTGCTCTTGATCGTCACCAGCAGGATCGGATGCGCCGTACAGAAGAGCAGCAGCTGATAGAACCAGACCGCAAGGGGGCCGTAGCAGATGCCGACCGTGCCCGGCAATCCCGCCGATGCGGGAACCCCGGCGCGGTTGGCCTCCATCGCCAGCAGGATCAGCGCCGGTTCGTCATTGATCCAGAGGACGTCGCCGGGCAGCAGCAGCGTCAGGCAGACGCCCGCGGCCACCAGGAAAGCGGTCATCCGCCGCTCCACGAGGCGGAACGCCGCCCCGGAAAATCGCGCCATAGAGATTTCCTCCCGCTGTTGAACGGCATAAGATAGCGCATCTTCGGCAAAGATTCAAACCGTTTTTCGACCGAGAACCCGGCAACGCCGGGAACAGGAGGTTCCCCTGTTCGATACCGACCCGGCAATGTGCACCGCCCCTGAAGCGGGCAGGATGTCCGGAAAGACGGAAACATTCCGCCCACCTTCCACGCTCCGAGGACAGAGTTCGCTGCGGTCCGCCGAACTCACACCCGCCGCCGGGAAACCGGAACGCCGTTCACTCTCCCGGGTCGGGAGGCGTATAGGCCGCGTCACCGCCGCAGGCAAGGTAGCCGCGGAACACCTTCCACAGCGAAATGACGCTCAGTGCGGTCAGTGCCGCGCCGAAAAGAAAGGTGTACCGGTAGTTCCGCGCCAGATGGTCGAGCAGCCAGCCGAAGAGCGGTCCGAGAACGACGTTGCCGATCGCCAGCAGCATTGCAAAAGCGGAATTGAACTGGGCGAAGAGTTCGCGCGGGAAAAGCTTCTGCCCGAGTGAAGCCGAGAGCGTGAAGAAGCAGCCGGAGATGATTCCGTGAATCACCAGCAGCACGCCGAAGGAGGTGTCTCCGGTCACCGAGAACCATCCGGCCAGCATCGTCACCAGATAGAGCACCTGCGCCGCCAGACTGGTGCGCAGCGGGTGAAAACGGTCCGCCAGCATTCCGAGGAAGTAGCTCATCACCAGCGAAACCGCATAGGTAAGCGTAAGCAGCAGACCGTACCGGTGCATATCCATCTGGAGGCTCTGGGCGTAGAAAATGGAGAAGATATTGAAGGGGGCCGCCGCGAGATAGCTGAACACCAGTCCGGCAATCACCCAGCGGTAATACGGAATCGAAAAACTCTGTCGAAAATAGGTTTCCACCGGCCGAAACACGGTGTTTTTCACCCCGACCGATGCGGCGGCGGGCGCCGGTGGCGGATAGCTTCCCTCCTTCACCTTCGT
>CASFRF010000015.1 GCA_949297015.1 uncultured bacterium | reverse complement strand
CCCGCCGTCAGCGCGATCAGCGCCGCATCGATGTTCTCCGCGGCGGCCGCACCCGCCAGCTGCACCCCCAGCAGGCGCCCGGAATCGCGCTCGGCCAGCACCTTGGCAAAGCCGCCCGACTCCCCCGCCGCCAGCGCCCGGCCGTTCACCGCCAGGTAGGCTTTGCCCCGCACCCAGGGGACGCCGCGCGTCCGGCACTCCTCCTCGCTCCAGCCCACGGCGGCCAGCTCCGGCGCGGTGTAGACCACCTGCGGCACCGGACTCGTCTCCAGCTCCGTCCGGAGTCCGGCCACCACCTCGGCCACCTGCCGCCCCTGCCGCGCCGCGGCGTGGGCCAGCAGCCAAGGCCCGGTCAGATCCCCGGCGGCGTACACGCCCGGCACCGCGGTCCGGCCTGCGCCGTCCACCGCCAGAAAACCGCGCGCTTCGGGCCGGAGTCCGGTCCCGGCCAGCTCCGGCGCGTCCCCGCTGCCGCGCCGCCCCAGCGCCGCCAGCAGCAGTTCGCCCCGGAACTCCCGGTCCGGGGTCCGGAGCCGGACCTCAGCGTCCGTCGCGCTCAGTTCGGCCCGGACGCCGGTCACCACCTCGATTCCACGCCGGGCGAACCCCTGCTCCAGCTCCCGCCCCAGCTCCCGGTCCAGACCGGGCAGCAACCGGTCCGCCAGCTCCACCACCGTCACCCGGGCGCCGCAGCGGGCCGCCAGCTCGGCAAATTCGCAGCCGATCACCCCGCCGCCCAGAATCAACAACCGTTCCGGCAGTTGCGGCAAGCGCAGAAACGCGTCCGAATCCAGCACCCGCGGCGACTCCGGCAGCCACGCCGGCCGCCACGGCTCCGAACCGGTCGCCAGCAACACCGCCGGAGCCGACCACCGGGTCTGATCGTCCAGCTCGACCTCGTGCGGCGCGCGGAACCGGGCGCGACCGGCCACCACCGTCACCCGCGCCCGGCGCAGCTGCGCCCGCAATCCCTCGGTCAGCTGCGCCGTCACCGGCAACACCGCCGCCGGGGCCCAGCGCCCGCTCCGGGCCTGTTCCAGCAGCGTCTTGGTCGGAATGCAGCCGCGGTGCAGACAGCAGCCGCCCGGCGGTTCCGCGGTGATCAGCGCCGTCTTCAACCCCAGTTCAGCCGCGCGCAACGCGGCGTGGTACCCCGCCGGACCGCCGCCGATGATCAGAAAATCGACGTTCATCATGCTCCTTTCCCGGACATAAAATGCCATCCGGGTTTCGCTTTGTCAAGTTTCGCGCGTGCGCGCGCGCTTAAAAATCGTGAAAAAAGCACGCCGGAACCTTGTAAACCGGGGGGCGGAAGTGTATATTTCCGGGTGTTTGCAACGACAAGGACCCGCCGGTTTTCCGGCATCACGCAAGGCAAGGTGACAAAACGTTATGAGCGATCTCGAATCCAGCGATTTTCCGGTCAATATTGAAGACATCATGCATACTGCCTATCTGCAGTATTCCCTGAGCGTGAACGTGGGCCGCGCCATTCCGGATGTGCGCGACGGACTCAAGCCGGTGAACCGCCGGATCCTCTACGCCATGAAACTGGCGGGCTACACCAAGAGCCATCAGACGGTCAAGTGCGCCCGGGTGGTCGGCGACGTGATGGGAAAATACCATCCGCACGGCGACAGCGCCATCTACGACGCGCTGGTGCGTCTGGCTCAGGATTTTTCCATGCGCGCCCCGCTGGTCGAAGGTCAGGGCAACTTCGGCACCATCGACGGCGACCCTGCGGCCGCCAGCCGGTACACCGAGTGCCGCATGGAGCGGCTGGCCGAGGAGCTGCTGGCCGACATCGACAAGGACACCGTCGACATGGTGCCGAACTTCGACGAGTCGGCGCTGGAGCCCTCGGTGCTGCCGGCCCGGTTCCCGCAGCTGCTGGTCAACGGCACCACCGGCATCGGCGTCGGCATGGCCACGAGCATTCCGCCCCACAATCTGGGGGAGGTGATCGACGCCACGGTGGCGCTGCTGGACAATCCCCACACCACGGTCGACGAGCTCATGCAGTACCTGCCCGGCCCCGACTTCCCGACCGGGGCGATCATCCGCGGTCGGCTCGGGGTGCGGGAGTTCTACCACACCGGGCACGGCAGCGTCAAGATCCGGGCCCGGGCCGAGATTGTGGAAAAGGACGGCAAGGAGACCATTCTGGTCACCGAACTGCCCTACATGGTCTGCAAGGAGCAGCTGGTCAAGAAGATCGCCGAGCTGGTCAACGAGAAGAAGATCACCGGCATCTCCGCGCTGCGCGACGAATCGAGCGAACGTGCCGGAATCCGGGTGGTGATCGAAATCAAGCGCGGCGCCATGGCCAGCGTGGTGCTGAATCAGCTCTACGCCCACACCGCCATGGAGTCCGGCTACGGCTGCACCATGCTGGTGGTCGATCACAACCGGCCGCGGGTGATGAACCTGGTCCAGGTGTTGCAGGCCTATATTGACCACCGGCTGGAGGTGGTCACCCGCCGCACCGAGTTTGAACTCAAAAAGGCGCAGGCCCGGGCCCACATCCTCGAAGGTCTGCTGCTGGCGCTCGACAACCTCGACGAGGTGGTCCGGCGGATCCGCGAGTCGCGGAGCCGGGCCGAGGCGGCCGCCTCGCTGATCCAGCGCTTCGGCTTCAGTCAGCTGCAGGTGGACGCGATTCTCGACATGCGGCTGCATCAGCTGACCGGGCTGGCCATCGAGGATGTGCGCAACGAGTATCAGGAGCTGATGGCCCGCATCGATTATCTGAAGTCGCTGCTGGCCAGCCGCGAACTGCGGCTGGGCGTGATCCGCACCGAACTGCTGGAGGTCAAGGAGAAGTACGCCGACGCCCGGCGCACCGAGATCACCACCGACGACAGCGACCTTTTGATCGCCGACCTGATTCCGCGCCACAGCTGCGTGATCACCGTCTCCAACACCGGCTACATCAAGCGGGTGCCGGCGGACACCTACCGCACCCAGCATCGCGGCGGCAAGGGCATCATCGGCATGGAGACGCGCGAGGAGGATCACGTCGAACACCTGTTCAATGCCGACAGCCACGACATCATCTTCTTCTTCACCGACCGTGGTTTCATGTACAACTTGAACGTCTACGAGATTCCGGAAGGGGCCCGCACCGGCAAGGGCAAGGCGATCGTCAATCTGGTCAAGATGGAGCCGGGCGAAAAACTCCGGGCGATGCTGACGGTGTCACCCTCGGACTTCGACGATCCCGGGAAATTCATCGTCATGGCCTCGCGCCAGGGGTACATCAAGAAGTCGGAACTGGCGCTGTTCAAAAATCTGCGCCGGGTCGGACTGCGGGCGCTGGTGATCGAGGACGACGACGACCTGATCGGCGCGGCGCTGGGCGAAAACGGCAACGAAATTCTGCTCTCGACCCGGCTCGGCATGGCCTGCCGCTTCGACCTCTCCGACGACCAGATCCGGCCGATGGGCCGGACCGCCCGCGGGGTGACCGGCATGCGCTTCAAACTCGCCGGCGACGAACTGGTCAGCATGGAGGTCATTCGCGAGCACCTGAGCGACGAGATCAGCGCCGAAAGCGAGGAGCCCGAGGGGGAGGAGGAGCCGGAGAACGCGGCGGAACTCCCGGTCTCCGGCAGCGGCCCCGAAGTGCTGGTGGTGACCGACGGCGGAATGGGCAAACGCAGCTACGTCAGCAGCTACCGCAAGACCAACCGCGGCGCCAAAGGCGTGGTCAACATCCGGCTGCGCGAAGGCGAGAACGTGCTCTCGGTCCTGCAGATTCTGGACAGCGACGAAATTCTGCTGACCACCGAACGCGGCCAGCTGGTGCGGATCCCCGCCGCGGAGATCCGGCTGGTGGGCCGGGCGGCGCGCGGCGTCAAGATTATGAACCTCAATCCGGGCGACCGGATCACCGGCGTCGCCAAGTTGATCGAAGTGGCGTCGGCGACCAGCCACCACGACGAGACGCCGGCGACCACGGAGGCTCCGGCGGAAGTTGAGACTCCGGCGACCACGGAGGCTCCGGCGGAGGACGGGTCCACCCCGGAGGCGTGATGTTCGCTTTTAGGCCGGATCCGGCGCGGCCGCACGAGCCGCTGCTGATGGGCATTGTGAACGCGACGCCCGACTCCTTCAGCGACGGCGGCGCCACAACGGAGCAGGCGATTGAGCGGGGCCTGCGCCTGCTCGACGAGGGGGCGGACTGGCTCGATCTGGGGGGCGAATCGACCCGTCCGGGGGGCGGCGTGGTGCCGGTGGCCGAAGAGTTGAATCGGATCTTGCCGGTGCTGACGGCCTGGCGGCGGGAACGTCCCGAGGTGGTCATCAGCGTGGATACCCGCAAGGCGGAGGTGGCCCGCGCGGCGCTGGCGGCAGGGGCGACCATCATCAACGACGTCAGCGCCCTGGCCTATTCGCGGGGCGAGCTGGCCCGGGCGGTGGCCGAGGCCGGCGCGGGGTTGATCCTGAATCATGCGCGAGGGACCCCCGCCACCATGGACGAGCCCCGCTTCACCACCTACGCCGACGTGGTGGCCGAGGTCAAATCGGAGCTGCGCGCCGCGTTTGATCGGGCGGAGGCGCTGGGGGTGGCCCGGACGAAGCTGCTGGCGGATCCGGGGCTGGGTTTTGCCAAGACTCCGGCCGACAACTGGCGGCTGCTGCGGCACGCCGGGGCGTTTGCGGAACTCGGACCGGTGGTGATCGGTTATTCGCGCAAGCGTTTTCTGCAACAAGTGTCGGGGCCGGTGCCGCCGCGGGAGCGGGAGGCGGCGGGTCTGGGCGTGGCGCTGGCGCTGGCGCAGCAGGGCGGCGTGAGCGTGCTGCGGGTGCACGAGGTGAAGGGGCTCCGGACCGCGCTGGCGGCGTATCGGGAAGCCGGGGGCGGCTTCGGCGCCGGGCCGTGGAGTTGAGACGGACAAGGGAATCGGAACAGGACAAGAATGATGGACTGGGGAACCTTCGGAGAATGGTGGCAGAGCTACCTGCGGCCGCTGCTGGAGATCGGGCTGATCGCCTTTCTGATCTATGAGGTGCTGTACTTTCTGCGGGATACCCGCGGCTCCAAGGTGCTGGCCGGGCTGGTGATCGCGCTGCTGGGGCTCTCCTTCGCCTCGGAACGGCTGGACTTCAAGGTGGTCAAATACCTGCTCGACGGCTTCTGGACCATTCTGGCGACGGCGGTGCTGATCATCTTTCAGCCGGAGTTGCGGCGGGCCTTTGCCCAGCTGGGCAGTCTGGCCTTCATGCAGGGGAAGCACAAACGCGAATTCATCAGCGAACTGGTCTCGGCGGTGGCCAACATGTCGCGGCGCAAATGCGGGGCGTTGATCGTGATCGAACGCCGAATCGGGATGCGGGGACTGGCCGACGACGCGGTCAAACTGGACATCAAGGTCAACGCGATGGTGCTGGAGTCCATTTTCTACCCGAACTCGCCGCTGCACGACGGGGCGGTGATCATCAAGAACGGTCGGATCATCGCGGCGCGGGCGATTCTGCCGCTGACCCGGGCGGACAGTTTTTCGCGGCGGCTGGGGACCCGGCACCGGGCGGCGGTGGGGATCACCGAGGAGACCGACGGAGTGGTAGTGATCGTCTCGGAGGAGACCGGGACCATCAGCATCGCCTGCCGCGGCGGGCTCTACCGGGAGCTCGACCCGGTCTCGCTGGAGCACTATCTGGAAAAATTGATCATCGACGAGGACGATGACGCGCTGATTCCCGAAGCCGTGCATCACGACACCCCGGCCGAACCGGCGGGCGAAAGCGTGGGAGAGGAGGAGTCCAAATGAATTTCACCGGAGTCGCCGGGACCGGTCTGCACCGGATCTATCGCCTGATCCGCCGGGATTTTCTGCGCAAGGCGATAGCCCTGTTCTTCGCGGTGCTGATCTACTTTTACATCGACAGCCAGTTGAACTCCGAGACCCGGAACATCGCGGGCGTGCCGGTGGAGCTGGAGTTGCCGCCCCGGCTGGTGGCGGTGGACAGTTCGATTCCGGAGGTGACCGTGCGGATCCGCGGCGATGCGCGCCGTCTGGCCAACCTGCGGCCGTACGATCTGCGGGCCCGGATCCGAATCCCGGCGGAGAGCTATCTGCCCGGCATGCCGCTGACGCTGGAGCTGCATCCGGGGCAATTCCGGACGCCGCCGGGGATCACCATCACCGAAGTACTCGAACCCCGGACTCTGACCTTGCAGCTGGAGCCGCGGCGCACGGTCAAGCTGCCGATCCGGCCGCGCTTTGATTCGCTGAGCAACCTGGCCACCGACTATGCGGTCGAGAAGGTCTCCTTTGTCCCGGCGGAGGTGCAGGTTTCGGGGCCGGCCAGCACCATCAAGCTCTACAGCGCGGTGTACACCGAGCCGATTCCGCTGGATCAACAGGTGACGGAGAGTTTTGAGTATCCGGTCAATCTGGACTACCCGCCGGGGATCACCGGCTCGCCCAAGCGGGTGACCGCGCAGATCACCATCCGCCGCAGCATGGTGACGAGGACGTTCCCGGAGATTCCGGTGCAGGTGCTGGCGGTGCCGGGAACCTCCTCCCGGCTGTGGAGCCGTCTGCTGCCCGAAGCCCGGGTCCGGATCACGGTCGCCGGACCGCTGGAGAAGATCAACGCGCTGCGGACTACCGATCTTCATCCCTACGTCGAACTGCCGACCGGCGGCAAACCCGGTGACTACCCGGTTCCGGTCGGCTGCTATCTGCGCCCCGGATCGGGGGTTGAGGTGCGCACCATCGAGCCGGACAAACTGACGATTCAATTGCGGGAGGAGGAGTAGCGATGTCTTCTGCTCAGCGACCGCTCCGGACGCGATTCGTGCTGCTCGGCGTGGCGGCAGTATCGGCGGCGGCGCTTTGGTGGGGACTTTCCGCCAGCCGCGATGAGCGCGAGTTTGAGGAGCTCCAGGCCGCGGGGGCCCTTCGCATCGGCATTCTCGGCGGTCCCCAGATCGACGGACTTCCCCGGCGCGACTCGGTGCTGCGGCGGGAACGAGCGGCGCTGGACGCCTTCGCCCGGGAACACCGGTTGACCCCCAGGTTCCGGGAATTTGCGGAGGTAACGCCATTGTTGCGTGCGCTGCACCGCGGCGAACTCGATCTGGCCGCCGGCAATCTGCATCGCACGCCGGAACGGGAACGGGAATTCCTGACCACCGCGCCGTTGCAGCAGACCCGGGCGGTGCTGGTCAGTCAACAGGGTTCGCCGCTCCGGACGACGGACGATCTCGCGAACCGGCTGCTGGCAATCGGCAGCAACTCCGGTTTTCTCCGCAACGCCCGGGCGCTGCAACAACAGGCGCCGAGCCTGACACTGGTGGAACGCGCCGCCGATGCCCTGACGCTGGCCCGGCTGGTGGCCGACGGAGCGTTCGACTGCACGATGCTGGGCGAAAATCAGCTGCGGGAAGACCCGGTACTGCAGCAGCGGCTGCAGGTGGTCACAACCTTTCCGGAGCCGGTGCAGATCGTCTGGTTGCTGCAACCACGCGACCGCTCCTTGCGCAAAGAGTTGAATCGATTTCTGGAGGAGCGGCCCGAACTGTTCACCCCGGCGGCACAGGTGGCGGATCTGCCGGAAATCCGCCGGCGCAACCTGTTGCGGGTGCTGATCGACAACCAGCCGCCGTTCTACTACCTCGATGACGATCGGGCGATCGGCTTTGAATACGAGCTGGTCCGACATCTGGCGGAGGAGCTCGGGGTCAATCTGGCGGTGGTGGTACCGGCGTCGAACTCGGATTTGCTGACCGCGCTGCGCACCGGACAGGGGGATCTGGTGGCCTCCGGTTGCGCTATGCATCCAGTGCGCGGGATTCGGTTCACCGCCCCCTATCTCGGGGTTTACGAGGTGATCGCGCACCGGCGGGAACGAGCTGCGTTGCGCTCGCTTGGAGAGTTGCGGGGGTGCTCGATCGGGCTGCTGCCGGAGTCGTTTGCCCGCCCGATGCTGGAAAAACAGTTCGGCGCCGCCGTCAAAGCGGGGGCGCCGGGAGTGGGGGTGCTCGAACTGCTGCAGCAACTCGAGGATGGGGAATTTGACCTGGTCCTCGCCGAAGATCTGCCGGTTCGGGCCAAGATGCAGGCGGGTCAACTGACCTATTCGCTGCGGCTGGGGAAACGCAAATACTGGGCCTGGGCCGTCCGCGAAAACAATCCCGAACTGCGGCAGGCGGCCAACGCCTTTCTGTCCCGCTTTGTTCAGACCCCGGAATTCCGGGCGTTGTGCGAACGGTACTTCGGCCTTCAGCCACGCCCCGACGCCGGAACGACCGGGCAGGACGACGAAGCGGCGGGGGAAGTATTCCGGATTTCCCCCTACGACGAGCTGATCCGGAAACTCACGCCGCCGGAGTTCGACTGGCGGTTGATCGCCGCGCAGGTCTTTCAGGAGAGCCGGTTTCAGGCGGAGGCCGTGGGCCCGGACGGCAGTCTCGGGCTGATGCAGCTGATGCCGGTTCTCCAGCAGGAGTTTGAGTTGGAGGAGATCCCGCTGGAGCCGGAGGAGAATCTGGCTGTCGGCATCGCCTATCTCCGGAAACAGTACCACCGGCTGGAGGACACCATCGCTCCGGAGGATCGGATCGCCTTTGCACTGGCCGCCTACAACGGCGGCTACGGCCACCTGCTCGACGCCCGGGCGCTGGCCCGGGAACTCGGGCTCGACCCCGATCGCTGGACCGGTCAGGTGGAACGCGCCTACCTGCTGCTGCTGCGCCGGGAGTACCACCAGCGGGCGCACTGCGGGGCCTGCCGGGGGGACCTCATCGTCCGCTACGTCAATGCGATTCTGGCCCGCTACCGCGAATACCAGGCGGCCACCGAGCAGCGGCAGCCGGCGCCGGCCACGCCGCCGGAACCGACCGCGCCGGAAGCGGTTGTGGAACTGGCGCCGGAGCCCATCCGGACTGGTCTGCCCTTCGAGGATTCCCTGTTCTGAGTGCGCCGACCGGCGCATCCGTCAAATCCCCGTCAAATCTGCAACTTCCTGACCAATCAGTCATTCCGTCCGTCAATCGCGCGGTACCAACGGACCAATCCCCGCAACGTGAAATCAGCTCCGGCAGCCGTCAGCTCCGGCAAACCGGCCAGGAAGAAGCGGGCGTCACCGCCGGTCGCCCAGAGCCGCAGCGACGGCCCCCACTGGGTCCGCAGCGCCGCCGCCAGTTCGCGCACCGCGCCGAGAACGCCGCGGTCCACCCCGAAGGCGATGGCCCCGGCGGTGTTGACGCCCGCTTCGGTTGCCGCTGTTTCGTGCAGCGGCAACTCGGGAAGCTGCGCGGTGTTCCGCGCCAGCGCCAGCCGTTGCAACCGCCGCCCGGGCAGGATCGCCCCGCCCCGAAACGCTCGCGCCACCACCACTTCGGCCGTAATTGCGGTTCCGAAGTCAAAGACTGCGACCGGCTCGGCGGAACAGGCCGCCGCCTCGATCGCATTGGCCAAGCGGTCCGCGCCGAGAGTGGAAGCGTCCACCCGGTCGAGCCGCAGCAACTCAGGAGGAACCACCTCGGAGGTCAGGAAGTGAATCGGGACTCCCGTCAGCCGCTCGGCGACTGCGGGGACCACGCAACAGGCGGCAATCGGCAACCCCCGCGGCAGTGCGTCGGGAGTCAACTCCACCGTGGGCAGCGTCCGGAGCAGACGCGGCGCGCCGTCTCCGGCCAGAGCGATGCGGGTGCGGGTATTGCCGATGTCCAGCAGCGCGACTTCGCGCATCAGCCCCCCAGATTCTCGATGATCTTGACCAGCGGCATGAACAGCGCGATCACGATGGTGCCGACCACCACGGCCAGAAAGACGATCATCAACGGCTCGATCATACTGGTCAGGGCGCCTACCGCGTTATCGACCTCCTCCTCGTAGGTGTTGGCGATTTTGTCCAACATTTCGGGGAGTTTACCGGTCTCCTCACCGACTTCGACCATACTGATCACCATCTGCGGGAAGATCTGGGTGGCTCCGAGCGGCGCGGCGATGCCCTCGCCCTCCTTGACCGCCGCATGGATCTTCTGAATGGCGGAGGCGACCACCTCGTTGCCGCTGGTATCGCGGACAATGATCAGCGCGTTCAACACCGGCACCCCGGAGCTCATGAGCGTCCCCAGCGTCCGGGAAAAGCGGGCGATGGCGGTCCGCGAAATGATGGTCCCGAACAGCGGCATGTTGTATTTGACCCAGTCAATGCCCCAACGTCCGTACTTGTTGGCGTATACCACCTTGTACACCACGATAATGCCGATGATCGCGGCGATGAACATCCACCACTGATGAATCATCATGTCGGAGACCCCCATCACGAATTCGGTGATCTCCGGCAGCCGCTCATCCTCGCCCAGCAGCTCGGTGAAGATTTTCTTGAAGTTCGGCACGATGAAGATCATCAAACCGGCGGTCACCAGCAACGCGATGCTCATCACCACCGCCGGATAGATCAACGCCGATTTGACCTTGCCCGCAATTCGCGCCGCCTTCTCCATAAACAGCGCCAGACGGTTCAAAATCGCCTCCATGGCGCCCGAAGCCTCACCGGCGCGGATCATGTTCAAATAGAGCTTGTCAAACGACTTCGGATGCTGCGCCAGCGCCTCGGCGAAGGTCGAACCGCCCTCCACCGAATCGGCGGCCTGTCCCAGCACCTTTTTGGTCATCGGATTCTTGGCTTGGCGCTCGAGCGTGCGCAGCGAACGGATCAGCGGCAGACCGGCGTCCAGCAGCGTCGCCAGCTGTCGGGTGATCACGGTCAACTCCTTGCGTTTGATCACCGCCGCGCCGATCTGCAAATTGAGGTTGATTCCGCCGCCCTTCTTCTTTTTCTTCCGGGCCGCCGCGGCGTCCAGATTCTTGATCTGAGTCGGGAACAGCCCTTTTTTCTTCAGTTCAGAAGTGGCGACATCCTCGCTTGGAGCCTCCAGTTTCCCTTTCTGCTCCTTGCCGTTTCCATCCATGGCGATGTAGGAAAATTGCGGCATTTTCTCTTCTCCCCGCGTTTATGGATTAACTCTGCAACTCTTTCACCTTCTGAATCATCGCCTCCTGATCCTGACAGGTGGTGATCAGTTCGCTGTAGGCGATGATTCCCTTCTGGAACAGCTCCAGCAAATGCACATCCAGCGTATTCATGCCGTACTTGGCTCCGGTCTGCAGTTCGGAGGTGATCCGGAAGGTCTTGTTGTCACGGATCAGCGAGGCGATGGAGGGGGTCGAAACCATGATCTCAAATGCCGCCACCCGCCCTGGTTTGTCGATCCGGGGCAGCAGCACCTGCGAGATCACCGCCACCACCGAGGCCGCCAGCTGCGACCGGATCTGCGCCTGCTGATTGGTCGGAAACACGTCAACGATACGGTCCACGGTTCGCGCCGCCCCGGTGGTGTGCAGCGTTCCGAACACCAGGTGGCCGGTTTCCGCCGCGGTCACGGCCGCCGAGATCGTCTCCAAGTCGCGCATTTCGCCGACCAGAATCACATCCGGGTCCTGACGCAGCGCCCGGCGCAGGGCATCGGCAAAGCTCGGCACGTCGGAGCCGACTTCACGCTGAATGACAATGCTTTTCTTGTGGTTGTGGTAGAACTCGATCGGGTCTTCCACGGTGATGATGTGAACCGCCCGTTCGGTGTTGATGATGTCGATCATGGAGGCCAGCGTAGTCGACTTTCCCGAACCGGTCGGGCCGGTCACCAGAATCAGACCGCGCGGCCGGTACAACAGGTCCTTGACGCTCGACCGCAAGCCGAGCTGTTCAAAGGTCAGCAGCGTATTCGGAATCTGGCGCAGCACCGTACCCCAGACGCCCTTCTGCTTGAAGGCGCTGACCCGGAACCGCGCCTTGTCGGAAAAACCGATTCCGAAGTCGGCGGTTCCCACCTCCTGAATCTGCTGCACATGCACATCCGAAGCGATCGCCTTGATCAACCGCTCGGTATCCGCGGGCTCCAACACCGGCAAATCCAGGGGGGTCATCTCGCCATGCAAACGAATGCAGGGCGGGGCCCCCACCTCCAGGTGCAGGTCGCTCGCGCCTTCGTCGACCATAAACTGCAACAGGTCGGACATCTCCACTTCTTCAGCCATAACACACTCTCCTAATCTGGCTCAAACCCGACATTGCGCCCCGTCTCCGGCACGCCGCCCCCCCCCCGATTTACGAGGTATAACGCAGGACCTCGTCCACGGTAGTTTCCCCATTCAACACGGCCAGAATGCCATCTTCCCGCAAAGTCCGCATTCCCAGTTCACGAGCCTTTTCCCGGAGCACGTTCATCGGCGCCTCTTCGGCGATCAACTCCCGGAGCTGATTGCCGACCACCATCAACTCGGTGATGGCCTTCCGGCCCTTGTAGCCGGTGCCGTTGCAGACGATGCACCCTTTGCCGTAGGCGAACTTGCGACTGCCGACCTCGGCCCGTTCCACCCCCAGTTTCTGCAGCTCTTCGTCGGTCGGCTCGTACAAGGTCTTGCAGTTGTAGCAGACCCGGCGGATCAGCCGCTGACTCAACACCCCGGCCAGCGACGAACAGATCAGAAACGGCTCGACCCCCATATCCACCAACCGGGTCACGGTGCTGGCCGCGTCGTTGGTGTGCAGCGTGCTGAATACGAAGTGCCCGGTCAGCGAGGCTTCGATGGCGATCTGCGCGGTCTCAAAGTCGCGGATCTCGCCGACCAGGATTCGGTCGGGGTCCTGACGCAAAAAGGCGCGCAGCGCGCGATGGAAGGTCATGCCGACCGCGTCGTTGATCGGCACTTGCATAATGCCTTCGATATCGTACTCCACCGGGTCCTCGGCGGTCAGCAGCTTGTCTTCCGGGTTGTTGACCTCCTTCAGCGCCGAATAGAGCGTAGTGGTCTTGCCCGAACCGGTCGGACCGGTGACCAGCAGAATCCCGTTCGGCAGGTGAATCAGCTCACGCAGCGACCGCAGAACATCCTCGCCGATGCCGAGCGCGTCCAATTCCAGATTCACCACCGTACGGTCGAGCACGCGGAGCACCACCGATTCGCCATAGCTGGTGGGCAGACACGACACGCGCAGGTCCACCGGCCGCCCGGAGACCTTGAGCTGCACCCGCCCGTCCTGCGGCAGCCGCTTTTCCGAAATATTCAATCCGGAAATGATTTTGACCCGGCTGATCACCGGGATCGCCAGACTCTTCGGCGGCGGCGGCATTTCGTAGAGCGCGCCGTCCATCCGGTACCGGACCCGGAAACTCTTTTCAAACGGTTCAAAGTGAATATCCGAGGCCTTGTCCCGAATCGCCTGCTGCAGAATCACATCCACAAACTTGATGATCGGCGTGTCGTTGGCCCGGTTCTCCTGATCCTGCTCGCTCTCATCCTCGGTCGGGGCGGATTTTTCCAACTCCTTGAGGATGTCGTGAACGTTTTCCACCTTTTCCGGATAGTAGCGCTCCATCTCCACCGCCAGCGCCTCGGGATCGACCGCCACCGGCAAAATGGTGTGCCCCAGCACGAACTGCAGCGACTCCACGGTCTGAAAGTCGAGGGGATTGGCCATGGCCAGATGCAGAATATCGTCCTCGACCCGAATCGGGATCACGTTATAGGTCCGGGCGGTGGGGACATCGACCTTCTGGATGACGTCGAGCGTGATATCGGGCTCCGCCTTGGGATTCCAGACATAGCTGCCGAGGTTTCCGGCGATCAATTCGAGCATCTGCTCCTTGGTCATGATTCCGAAATCGGCGACCACCTCCATCACCGGCTTGCCGCTGCGCTCGTGCTCCTCCTCCACCTCTTTGAGCTGCTCCCGCAAACCGGGATGGGTGGCGCTCGCTTCGCTGATCAAGAGATCGATCAGAGCCAGACTTTCCGTATCCAACATGGTCCTGCGCTTCCCCTAGTTTTCGTCCATCATGGTGACGATAATCACCTCGGACAGCGTTGAAATCCCCGCCTCCGCCTTGCGCAACGCATCGTCCCGCAAGGAACGCATCCCGTTGCGGCGCGCCATCTCCCGAATCACGCCGCTGGGCTGGTTGGCGAAGATCAGCTTGCTCATCTCCTCGGTGACCATGAAGATCTCATAAATTCCGATCCGGCCCTTGTAGCCGGTGTGGCCGCAGCGGTCGCAGCCCGCACCCTCGAAGAACTGGTGGTTGGCCAGATACTCTTCGGAGAGCCCCAGCAGCCGGATTTCACTCGGAGTCGGCACATGGGGCCGCTTGCAGTTCGGGCAGATCCGGCGCAACAACCGCTGCGCCATCACCGCCCGCAGCGCGGTCGCCACCAGAAACGGCTTGACCCCCATATCGACCAGACGGGTGATCGCGCCCGGCGCGTCGTTGGTGTGCAGCGTGCTGAACACCAAGTGACCGGTCAGGGCGGCGTTGATCGCGATTTCGGCCACTTCATAGTCGCGGATTTCACCGACCATGATGATGTTCGGGGCCTGACGCAGCATGGAACGCAGAGCCCGGCCGAAGGTGAAGTCGATCTGCTTTTCGACCTGCACCTGGTTGATGCCCGAGAGCTGATACTCGACCGGGTCCTCCACCGTGATGATCTTGCGGTTGACCGTGTTGATGGTGTTCAAAAAGGCGTACAGACTGGTGGTTTTGCCGGAACCGGTCGGGCCGGTCACCAGGAAGATGCCGTCCGGCAGCGAGATGATCCGATTGACCATTTCCAGGTCATCGGCGTAAAATCCGAGCTTGGGAATGTCGAGCTGAATGCTCGACTTGTCCAGAATACGCATGACGATCGACTCGCCGTGCGTGGTGGGGATGGACGATACACGCAAATCGATATCCTTGTCTCCCACCGACAGCTGGATCCGGCCGTCCTGCGGGATCCGCTTTTCCGTGATGTCCAGCCGGGCCATGATCTTGACCCGGCTGGTAAAGTTGCCCTGCAGATACTTGGGAGGCGCCTCCACTTCGCGCAATGCGCCGTCCACCCGGTAACGGATCCGGTAGCGCTTCTCCATCGGCTCCAGATGAATATCGGAGGCCTTCATCCGGTAGGCGTCGATGATCAGCTGGGTGACCAGGCGGATAATCGGGGTGGCATCGTCCTCCAGCGACTCTGCTTCACTGATGGTGCTGCCGGCACTGGTGCCGGACTCGATGCTCGCCAATTCGCCGGAGGTATTGAACTCCTCAAGCATGCCCTCCACGCTTTCGGAGGCGGAACGATAGTGCTTGCGGATCACCTCCTCGATCTGTTCGGCCGGGGCGGCCACCGCTTCGATATCCGTTCCGAGATAGTAGCGAATGGCGTCGATGGTCTCCATATCGGTGGGATCGCTGACGGCGATGGTCAGAATATCGTCGTGCTTCATCACCGGCACGACATTGTACCGGACCACCAGATCCTCCGAGAGCGCCTCAAGCACCGATTCGGGAATCTCGTAACTGCGCAGATCCAGCACTTCCATGCCGTAGGCCTGCGCCAGCATCGCCAGCAGTTCATCCTCTTTCACCAGATTCCGATTCTTCAGGATATCCAGCGCATCATAGCCATCCAGACTCTCCTCCGCCTCCTTCCGGGCGGCCGCCACATCCCCGGCGGAAACCATGCCGTTCTCCTGAAGCAGCGTCAGAATGTATTCGGTATCTCTGGCCAAAGTGCTTTCCTCTCGGTTATTCCGTCATGCCTCAATTGCCTGTTGGAGAAGTTAATCCGGTTTTGTTGAAATTTCAAGTCCCTTCCCCATAAAAATCAGGGCGTCGAGACGATTTTTCAGATTTTTCGGGAGCTCACCGCTCCGCTCCGGTCGCCGTTTCGGTTCCGGGGGGGGGCCGCCCCCGGTCGCCCCGGCGGCCGCCGCCCCGGAGCGGGGGCAAAAAAAACCTCCTGACGAGTGCGAAACGTCAGGAGGTAAGAAAATTTCCGGCACCGTGCTACTCTCCCACAGTCAAATTTGCAGTACCATCGCCGCTGGAGTCCTTAACTACCGTGTTCGGGA
>CASFRF010000014.1 GCA_949297015.1 uncultured bacterium | reverse complement strand
GCTCGGCCAGCTCCGCGAAGCGTCCGGCCAGGCGGATCAGGGCCTCGACACCGGCTTGCATGGCGTCGAGTTCCCCCAATTCGGCGGGCGTCCGGCCCGGCCGGGCGCGGGAGCGGGCGATCTCCTCCAGCACGCCGTTGAGTCCGCGCCGGAACAGCCGGGTGTAACCCGGGGAGTGGTGGTCGGTATCGAACCCGTGGTCGCCGTAGCAGCACCAGAGCAAGGCGCGGCGGCGGGGGTTGTAGAGGGCGAAATCCCACAGCCGGGCCCGGGCCTCGGCCTCCTCCGGGGTATCGGGTCCCCAGTGGCGGTGGAGGTAGCTCCCGGGTTGCGGATCCTCCGGGGTACCCCAGTTTTCGGCGTAACGCAGCCCGAGCTCGAAGAAGAAGGGGGAGTCGTCGAAGATCACCGGTTCGGCGCCTTCGACCAGCACCCGGTAGAGTTCGGCGCGCAGCGCGGTGTTCGGAGCTCCGGGGTGGCGGGCGCGGAAGTCATCGAGTCGGCGTTCCGCCTCCAGCCAGCATGCGGGCGGCGGGTTGCCGCGACGACGGGGGCGGTAGTATCGGTCCATGGCTGCGAGCACGCGACTCAGCATTCCGGCACTCCTCATGCGCCTCCGGGGGTGCCGGTCCGGCAATGCCCGCAGGCGGGTTTCGGCGAATCGTCGAAGAGAAAAATGGAGCGGGTGACCGGAGTCGAACCGGCGTCGCCAGCTTGGGAAGCTGGAGCATGACCGTTTTGCTACACCCGCAACCGACAAGGGAAATATACTCCGGAAAATCTGAAAATCAAATGAAAAAAGGGTTTTTCGGTTGAAAAAGCAAAAAAAGAGCGTATTTTTCTGATTGAAAAGCCGGTTGGGAGAAGTGAGGAAGGTGAACGGATGATGAAGAAATTGCGGAGTATGTGGTTGGCGGTGGCGCTGCTGACCGTGCTGCTGAGTGGTTGCGCCACGGCGAAGCTGTCGTCGGAGGATATCGAGGTGATGACCCGGTTTTCGCGGGAGATCGCAGTCCTGCACGACCCGTCCCTCCCGCCGAATTCGCGCGAGAAGTACGAGGCGGCCAAGACCCTGGTTGATCATGTGGATTTCTCCTTTACCACTGATGTGTCGGTGCTGGATCAGATCTTCAGCTCGGTTGACGCCCGGGTGGATCAGCGCAACACCTCCAATCAGGTGCTCATGTTCTACTATCAATATCAGGACCGTTCGATCCGGTTTCTGTTTTACCGCTTCAGAAACACCATTGTCCGGGCGGAAGTGATCGAACGGTGAGTTCCGCCGCGGAGTTTATGCGCCGGGCGCTGGAGCTGGCGACGGAGGCGGCGCGAGCCGGCGAGGTGCCGGTGGGAGCGGTGGTCGTCTGCGGCGGTCGGATCGTGGGTTGCGGTCGCAACCGGGTGGAGGAGCGGCGCGACCCGACCTGTCACGCGGAAATGGAGGCGCTGCGCGCGGCCTGTGCCGCGCGCGGCGACTGGCGATTGGAGGACTGCGAACTCTATGTGACCAAGGAGCCCTGTGCCATGTGTGCCGGGGCGCTGGTCAACGCCCGGCTGCGCAAGGTGATCTATGCGCTGCCCGATCCGCGCAGCGGGGCCTGCGGCTCGGCGCTGGCGGTGACCGGGTTCCCGGGGATGCTCTGGCAGGTGGAGTCGGAACCGGGGCCGCTGGCGGCGGAGAGTCTGGCGCTGATCCGGGAATTTTTCCGCTCCGTGCGTCGAGGCGGGGTGGAGAAACCGGGGATTTTCCCCGGGAATCCGGAAAAAAGCTGAAAAAAGCGCAAAATCCCCTTGCAATTTTCCGGGAGAAACGTATATTAATAGTGTTTTCGGTTGCACCCATAGCTCAATTGGATAGAGCGTCTGGCTACGGACCAGAAGGTTAGGGGTTCAAATCCCTTTGGGTGTACCACCTTTAGCAGTTCATAACAAGCCAGTTGCAAAGATCGTCGCCAAATCGGCGACGGCGCTTGTGTAAATTTTGTGCGACGTAGCCCCGACCGCCCCTTTCCGCGACAGTTCATGCGAAGATGCGGGCTTTGTTTTCGATCCGTGATGGGGAATTCAGTTCCGGAACCGGCTGTGCCATTGGGCGCGAGGCCCTCAGTTCGATGGGAGCTGGACCGGAATCCAATCCAACTCTGCTCCCGTCTGCGGCCGGGGCTGCGGCAACCCGCAGACGGGTTGGGGGAATCTCGGAACGGAACGAAAAAATTCCATATTTGACACTGAAAAGAAACGAAGTATATTGTCGATGAATCCTGAAGGAAAGGTCAAGTCATGGGCCTCAAAACGGACCGGGTGATTGCCTACTGCGTCTGTGTCGGCTGGGGCGTCTGCCAGTTCTGTTTCGGCGCGGCCATCCTGATAAGGCGCCCGTTGACGTTCATCCAGCTGTTCGGCGGACTGTTCTGCTGCCTGACCGCCCTCTATTTTATTTACTGGACTCATACTATGAGGAGCGTGCTTACCGAGATTACGCAGGGCACGCCCGTCAACCCCGACCAACTGGCGGTGCGGCCCGAAGACGAACCGGAGGACCGCGCCCGCAAACGCGAGCCGGGGGATGGCAGGAGCGGCAGCTAGGCCTCCTGGTTTAACCGGCCCCGGACGGACTTCCGTTGCGGGCTTTTTTTCAGGGCTGGCCAGCATCGCCCGAGATGACGGGGGCTGCAATCGCGACGGCACCGGGGGAGATTTCGGAGCGCTCTCGTTTGATGCGTATGCACGGAACGACGCAGCCGGGGGATCCCCGGCTTTTTATTGTGGGAATTTTGTGCAATTTTTGTGCGAACGGGGCTTGACAAACCATCGTGAATCCAGTATACTTACCACGAATTGCAAGGGGCTTCAGGCCCATCTTCAGAACTTGAGCCATCCGCGCCGGGCTATGGTTTGGAAGGTTTGGGATTCAAATTCCCTTGGGGTGCTGTTTCCCCGCCCTTTCACCCCTGCCGCCGGACGAGGGAGAGTGGAAGATTGCCCCCCCGCGCAGTTGAGATGAAATTTTCGTAAGAATCGGCGCTTCGCCGTGTTTTCTGGTGTTCCAGAGACCGCCTCCGGTTCACGCTTTGCATAAACGCCACTTGCACCTTCTGAAAATCGGGGATATATTATTCAAACGCCGGAGACTGTGCGGGTTGTGCGCTCGGAAGTCGAGGCCCGGACATTACCCGTCCGGGTGCAGACCACGGTTGAAGGCGGCGGCGCCGGAGGGTGAAACCATGAGACAGCTGCTTGGGTTCCCAGGGGTCTGACCGGATTTCCGGTGGGAACGTTGGAGTGGCCGGAGGCCGGACACGTTGGTCCAGCCTCCGCCAGGGGACGAACCGCGGCGGAGCGTATCGGAATCATGAAAGGAGGATGTATGAAATACGCACTGCGCATAATTCGGAATTTGCGGACTCGAGAAGTCACGGTTCAGCCGATCTTCAAGGTACGGGATACCTTTTATCCCTATTCCCACCGCTCTTCGGAGACCGGAATCGAGGAAAATCTTCAGATTTTTGAATCGGGCCTGGAAGCGCTCGATGCGGAAAAGGCCGAACGGGCGGCGGCGGAGTTCTCCCCGAAAACACCGGAGGAGTTGTTTCAAATCCTTCATGACAGCGTGGTTGAACTTAAAGCCAAGGGGTTCCCCCTGACGCTGCTTTGCCGGATTTCCGGAATCTCCCACGACGCGATCCGCTCCTATCTCTACCGGGTCAACCAGCCGAACTATCGGGTGGTGGCTAAGGTGGAGCTGCTCAAGCCGCTTCTGGAGGAGATGGCTCAGCGGGCGCACAAATTGCTGCCGGCGGATGGCGTCTATGTGAAATCGCTGCCCCCCCGCCCCTCGAAACGGCGGTCCCGGAAGTCATCAGCTCCCGCCGCCCGGTGATCCGCCCTCCGGCGGAAGCTCCCTCCGAACCGCCCCGCGATGACAGACGACAGCGTCGAGCCTGCCGTCCGTCTTTTTTTCTCCGGCGAAGACGCCGGAGCAGCCCCGCTCCTCTCTTTTTTTTGATAAAAATAGGTTTATGGTATTGACAAAGCGGGAAAAATGATATATTATACCTATAAATGAACGAAAATTGAGGTTTCGTGATGGATCCATTGGCCGTATTTCGTGACTTTCAGCCGGAGCCGGGTAAGCCGCTGCAGCCGCAGTTGACGGCGCTGTTTCGGCGGCTGCTGACCTGCGGTCGGCTCAAAGTCGGGGATCAGCTGCCGCCGTTGCAGCAGCTGGCGGAACTGTTCGGAACCAACTATTTTACGGTCAACGCGGCGCTGAAGGTGCTGGTCAAGGAGCATCTGCTGGAGCGGCGGCCGCGGATCGGGACCTTTGTCCGGGCGGCGCAGGCGGTGCCGACGCGGGTGGGAATCTACCATCATTTGTCATCGCACATGCAGGCGGAGGATTCGCAGTTCGAGCACCGGTTGATCAGCTCGCTGAACTTCCGGCTGGACAGCCGCGGCATCAGCTGCGAACTCTTCGCCGATGAGCGTCCGCTGCGGGAACAGGCGCAGCCGCTGCCCCGGCTGGTGGAGGCGATCCGCACCGGGCGGGTGCAGCAGCTGCTGGTGCTCGGCTCCGACTATAGCGCGCGCCGCTGGCTGCGTGCGTTCGAGCTGCCGGTGGTGTTTTCCAGCTATTATCCGGACAGTTTCTGCGTGGTGCAGCAGCTGCCGGAGCTGGCGCTTGCCGCCGCCGCCCAGCTGCGGCGGCGCAACTGCCGCAGCGCCGGGTTGATCAGCGGCGTGACCCCCAATGCGTTGTCGCCCTGGGACCGGCGGTTTCACTGCGTCTTCTGCGATGCGCTGCGGGAGGCCGGGATCGAGTACGATCCGACCCAGATCATCACGCCGCGCGATTCGCTGGGCCACTCCCGGGCCGCCTTCGGTTATCATCTGTGCAACTGGTTGCTGAGCATGGAGGAGCTGCCGGAGGGGCTGTTCATCTATCCCGACTCCCTGGCGCCGGGGGTGATCAGTGCGCTGACCGCCGCCGGCATGGGAGAACGGTTTCATCTGGTGATCGGCAAAAACCGGGAACTGCCGCTTTTCCTGCCGTTCCCCGCCGATCTGCTGGAGTTCAGTATCGAGGCGTTGGCCGATGAACTGATTTCAACCCTGGCCGCCGCGGTCCGGGGCGGGAAACCGGAACTGCGGTTCTGGTCGTTTCAGCTGCTGGAAGGTGCCAGCAGCATCCGGGGGCAGCGGAGCTTTTCAGAAAAGGAGGCGTAAGCGATGAGAAGGAGTGGACGGACCTTTACCTTGATTGAGCTGCTGGTGGTGATTGCGATCATCGCCATCCTCGCGTCGATGCTGTTGCCAGCGCTGAATCAGGCGCGGGACCGGGCGCGGGCGATCAGCTGCGTCAACAATCTGAAGACCATGGGATTGTTTCAGCAGTACTATTCCGACGACAATCACGACTGTTTCCCCTATCAGTACGACGCCTACCGCTGGAACACCAATTTCCTGTGGTTCTACTACAGCAAGGAGCCGATCCCCTGGGGCGGCTGGGAGTATTCGACGCAGCAGGCCGATGCGATGAGTATCCCCTTCAAGCCGGCGATGTGCCCCTCGTTCCAGAGCTTCAGCGTGCTCTCCGGGCCCGACAGCAACGGCTGGTACAAGGCCTACGCCTACGCCCAGAATTCGATGCTGGGCTACTTCTGCCGCGGTTCCGGCTACAGCAGTGATCCGTCCCATCCTTCGGTGATGACCACCACCTGTTTCAAGCGGACTCAGGTGGTCAAGCCCGGCGCCACCTCCCAGCAAATGGAGATGTTCGGACCGGATGGGTTCGACACCTTCTACAATCACTCCGCCGGCAACGACTACACCTTTCAGAAGTTTCCGCACAGCCGCCGCCGCAACGTGCTCTATGTGGATGGCCACGTCAACTCCCTGGCCTACGGCGAGGTGCCGTTGTGGACGGGAGGCGGCTCGCTGGAGGCGCGGGACTTCTTTGCCAAGTTCAAATAGGAGAGCAAGATGAGAAACTGCATGGTGCTGCTCGCACTGGGCTGGGCGATCTTCGGCGCGGCGGCGGAGGTGGTGCGCAACGCCGATTTTTCCGCCCCGCCGGGACGGGAGGAGAAGAGCAACTGGGTCTGCCGTTTCCCGGCGGAGATCGGACGCGACGCGGAACGGCATTTGACCATCACGCCGCAGGAAGGTGCCGGGGGGTACTTTCTGCAACTGGTTCCGGCCGGGCCGGGGCCGGTGACGGTCTCCGGGCGGGTCCGGGGTGAGCTCCTGACGCCGGGGACGGAGCACAATTTCAGTTTTCTGGTCTTTTTCCGGGATGAGAACGGAAAGTGGCTGGGGCATCGGGAGATTTCGCGGTTTTTGTACGAAAACCGCAAATGGCCCCAGGCGACCCGGCGCAACGCCGACTGGATCGAGTTCAAGGGCGACGCCGTCGCGCCGGAGGGCACCGCCGAGATCGGGCTGCGCTTCGATCTCTCCGGCCCGGTCCGGGCCACCTTCGCCCGGCTGAACGCGGAGGTGACGCCGCGGCCGGAAACGCCCGATTTGCTGACCAACGGCGATTGCTCCGCCGTCGGCGCCGACGGCATTCCGACCGGCTGGCAGCTGCATACGCCGGAAGCGGCGGCGGGAAAGGTCACGGTTGCGACTGCGGACCACGTCGTGCGCTGCCGGGTGCCGGATGATCTGACCGACAGCCAGTGCTGGCTGGTACAGGTGGTGCCGGGGCTGCCGCAGGAGCGTTACACGCTGCGCTTCGCGGCGCGGGTCCGGGCGCGGGTGCCCGCTGCGGAGTACGGCTGCGAGCTCGGGGTGTTCTTTCAGGATGCGCAGGGTAAGTGGCTTTCGTACCAGAAGTTGAAAACCTTCGCCTACCGCTCGGAGAAGTGGAAGTCCGCCAATCAGGAACCGGCTCCGGACTGGGTGTCCGGCGAGGTGCAGTTCGTCGCTCCGGCCCGGACCGCCCGGATCGGCATCCGGCTGAACTTCTCCGGCGCGGGGATCGAGGCCGAGTGGCGCGATCTGAAGTTGGAGCAGCCGCAGCGGAGTGTGGCGCAGCTGCTGGAGCGCTGGACCCCGCCGGCTACCTTTCCCACGGCCGGGCAGGGCGTGGCCAACGGGGGGATAACGCTCACCCCGGACTGGTCCAATCAGGGTGCCGCCACCGTACGCAGCGCCACGCGCCTGGCGCTGTCGCTGAACGGTCTCTGGGGGTATCTCCCGGCGGAAGTCGGCGACGGGCCGTGGGCCTATTTGAAGGTGCCGGGAGAGGTGCGCGGCGGCTCGGCCACCGTGCTCTACGGCAATGCGGGAAAATACGATCATCAATCGTTCCGGCCGCGGTTTCTGGCGCGCACCGTGGAGCTCCCCGAAGTGCCGGCGGATCACCGTTTTTTTTTGTGGGTTGAAGGCACGCAGGACCTGGCGCTGCGGGCCTTCTGGAACGGTCGCCCGCTGGGCGTGATCGACAGCGACTGGGGCGGTGAACTGGAGATCCCGCGTGAAGTGCTGAGCTCCGGCGAACCGCAGCGACTGCTGCTGCTGGCGTTGCCGCGCAAGAGCTCCGGCGAGCTGGCGCATCGCTATGCGGCGGGGAAGGCGCGCCCCTATGAGCAGCCGGAGGTGTGGAGTTCGGGGCGGCTGTTCGATGTGGCGCTGCTGGGGCGCGGGGCGACTCCGATTTTCGACTCGGTGCGGATCACGCCGAGCTGGCGGCAGCGGCTTTTGCGCTGTACCTTTCCAGCATCCGGCGTGCCGGAGAACCTCCGCTATCAGCTTCGGATCACCGACGCCGCCGGGGCGACTCTGCACGAGGGCGCGGGACTCCGGCCGGAGCGCCGGGGCGACCGGCTGGAGCTGACTTTGCCCTGGCCGCAGCCGGTGGTCTGGACGCCCGAGACGCCGAACCTGCTCAAGCTGCAGCTGACCGCCACCGATGCGACGGGGCGGATCGTCGATCAGTCGCTGCCGTTGACCTTCGGTTTTCGCGAGGTCTGGCGCGAGGGGAAGAAACTCTATCTCAACGGGCAGGAGCTCCGGCTCCGGCCGCGGATGGGGATGATCTACAATCCGTTGAACGACGAGGCGTTTCTGCGCCGCGGCTACCAATTCTGCAAGGAGATGGGCTTCAATACGCTGCTGCGACTGTCGGCGATGCAGTCGCTGGAGGGGACGTTTACCGGGATGGCTCCGATCCGGCTGGCCGATGAGCTGGGATTGTTCTATATCGCCTATACGCCCTACGCTCTGGTTTCGAGCGGGCAATTTCTGGACCGCGCGGCCACCGAGGTGACGCCGGAGCTGGAGCGTTTCATCGACGACCGCCTGATTTCACGCTTCTACAACCACCCGTCGGTGATCGCCTACAGCGGCTTCGGAACCTCGGTCCCGCTCGGCGACAACGTGACCTACGCCAATCAGCCCGATCGCTGGGGCATCGCGCCGATCGACTCCGACGCCCGAATCCGGGAGTTGCAGCAGCAGCGGGTGATCACCGATGCGTTTGTGGCCGGGCGGATGAGCGCCTCGCTGCGCTTCGTCGAAATGATCCGTAAGCTCGATCCTTCGCGGCCCTTCCTCAGTCACTACGATTCCGGAGCCGGCGACGGCTGGGGAATCTTCGACTACTTCAACTGGACCCCGATGCAGGAGTGGGAGGAGTGGGTGGCCAACTACGCCGCCCGCGGCGTCAAGCCGATCGGCAGCTGGGAGCACGGCAACCCCTATCCGATGAGCTTCGTCAACCACGCGATCCCCGACGGCGACGGCGAACCCTGGGTCACCGAGTACGCCGCCATCTGGCTGGGACCGGGGGCCTACCGGCTCGAAACCCCCGCCTATCGCGAACTGGTGCGCAAACTCTACGATCCCCGGCGTCAGGCCTACGGCGCCTCCGCGCATCACGGCACCAGCTACGTCAACCACCAGCCCGCGGCGCAGGCGGTCTGGGCGCACTTCAACCGGCGGCTCTTCCGCTCCTGGCGCCTGAGCGGCGTCAATCTGGGGATTGAACCCTTCGGCCCCGCCGACAACTACGTCGAGCTCGAGGTGCTCCAGCGGGGGCGCAACGCCCGGATCACCGATCCGGCGCTGAATCTCAAAACCCCGGGCTTCAAGGGCGACTATCATCGGGTCCCGGGTCAGTGGCTCAACGAGGGGATGTTCCCGCCGCCGGAGCTGCCCGCCGGACTGACCCCTTACGGCCGGGTGCTCTACGCCAACAACCGGGATTTTCTCGGGTTTCTCGCCGGCGGGCCGGAGAATCCGCTGGCCAAGACCCACATTTTCGCGCCGGGCGAAACGGTGACCAAGCAGCTGGCGCTGATCTACGACGGTTTCTCGCCGCTCGCGGGGCGGATCCGCGGCGAGATCCGGCTGGGCGACCGGGTGCTCGAGACCATCGACCGCGCCTTCTCCTTTACCGGCAGCGGCACCCGGCTGCTGCCGTTGACCTTCCGGCTCCCGGCCGACGCGGGCGGGTCGCTGGAGCAGCCGGAGTCGGGTCGGATCGAACTGCGCTTTACCGCCGCCGACGGGGGGGAGCTCGGGCGCGACAGCTTCACGTTTTCGGTGCTGAAACCGCAGCCGCCGGAGCGCGACGGCGTGGTGCTCTACGACCCGGAGAATACCGCGGGCGCGGTTCGGGAGTTCGCCGGAAAGGTGGTGACCACCCCGGATTTCGCCGGTGCCAAGCTGGTGATCTTCGCTCCCGGCGCTCTGGCCGACGCCGCGTTGCAGGCGGTTCCTCCGGGCGCGCCGTTGCTGGTTCTGGCGCTGTCGGCGGAGCGCTTGGAGGAGCTGGGGTTCCGGGCGTATCCGGCCCGGTTGCGGGAGTTCTGGCCCGATCCGGGGTTCCCGGTCGCCGCCGAACTGTTGCGCGATTGGCGCGGCGGTCGGCCGCTGCGGCCCGGGGAGTCGTTTGAAGCGCCGCGCAAGGGCTACAACAACGTGAGTTCGACCACCGGCATGGTGGCGGAGACGGTGATCGAAACGCCGGACTCCGGCAACTTCACGCCGCTGCTGCACGGCGGTTTCGATCTGGCGCACACCGCGTTGCTGGAGACCCGGCTCGACGGGCATCGCGTGCTCTTCTGCCAGTTGACGCTGCCGGAGAATGCCGCCGAGGATCCGGCGGCCCGGGCGCTGCTCAACGCGCTGGTCCGGCGTCTGCAACAGGAGCCGCCGCGGCGGCTCTCCGCACCGGCGGTCCTGGGCGATCCGGAACTGCTGGCCCAGCTCGGCGCGCCCGGCGTCAGCCCGGGGCTGCCCGACTCCGGCGCGGTGCTGGTGACGGCGGAGGCGGCGCCGGAATCGCTCCGGGCCTTGGTCGAAGCCGGCGGCACGGCGCTGGTGCTGCCTCAGCCGGACTCCTTCTATCAGGCCTTCGGGGTGGCTGTCCGCCGGGCTCCGGGAAATCTCTTTCAGGCCGAAGTGCCCGGACTCAACGCCGGGAACTTCCACTATCGTCAGGATCTCGAACTGGTCTGGTTCGGCGACACGGCGTTGCGCGAACTGCCGCTGGGGAAGGGAAAACTGATTTTAATCGGCTTCGATCCGCGGAAGCTGGATCTCGAGGCGGAACCCTACTTGAAACTCTCCGCCCAGCGTCAGTTGCGGACGCTGGCGCAGCTGCTGACTCAGGCCGGGATGGCGCTGCCCGCGCCGGAACGGGCTCTGCGGAGCCGGCTGCGCAAGGCGCCGGTCCGGATCGAGTTGAGCGGGCGCTGGACTTCGGAGAAGATCCGCGATACGGTTCCGGGGGACCGCTCCTTTGTCGCGCCCGAATTCGACGATCACGCCTGGGAGCCGTTTGTGACGGCGAAGAACCTGACGCATCGGATCGATGCCCAGATCCGGCTGCACTTCCGGCTGACCGCCGCCGAGGCGGCGGCCGGGGAACTGCTGCTCGATGCCGGAACCTTTGACGATTTCGATGAGACCTACCTCAACGGCGTCCGGCTGGGCGGAATTTCGCCGGAGAACGCCGATCCGGAGCAGGCCTGGAGTCTGCGGCGCCGTTATCCGGTGCCCACGGGGGTGTTGCGCGAGGGCGACAACGTGCTCGCCATCCGGACTTGGAACCGCAACGGTCCGGAGAAGGGCTGGCAGGCTCAGGTCCGCGGCCCCTTCGTGTTGCAGGACCGGATCGCTCCGGCGTCGCTCTACGTCCTGCCGTATCGGCATTGCGACGACCCCTATTTGCTCCATCAGTGGTAAAAGAACACCGCCCGGCACCGGGTTGTCCGGTGCCGGACGGCGTTTGACGTCTGATCACGGTGCGGCGGCGGCCGGAACGCCGCCGCCGGGGCCGTGGAGGCTCAGATGCCCTGATCGATCATCGCGTCGGCGACCTTGCGGAAGCCGGCGATGTTGGCGCCCATTACATAGTTGTCGGGCTCGCCGAACTCGGTGGCGGCCTGACGGGCGGCATGGTGGATGTTGACCATGATCTGGTGCAACTTGGCGTCGACCTCCTCGCTGGTCCAGGAGAGCCGCATGGCGTTCTGGCTCATCTCCAGACCGCTGGTGGCCACGCCGCCGGCGTTGGAGGCCTTGCCCGGCGAGAACAGCACGTTGTGGCTCTGGAGGAACTTGGTCGCCTCCAGCGTGGTCGGCATGTTGGCTCCCTCGGCGACCGCGACGCAGCCGTTGGCCACCAGCGCCTTGGCATCCTCGAGCTCGAGCTCGTTCTGGGTGGCGGGGGGGAGGGCCACCGCGCAGCGGGTGAGCTGCCAGGGCCGCTGATTTTCAAAGTACCGGGCGGTGGGATACTTCTCGGCGTACTCCCGGATCCGACCGCGCTTGACGTTCTTGAGCTCCTTGACGTAGGCGAGCTTCTCCTCGTCGATTCCGTCCTCATCCAGAATGGTGCCGTTGGAGTCGGAGAGCGTCAGCACCTTGGCGCCGAGCTGAGTCGCCTTCTCGCAGGCGTACTGGGCCACGTTGCCGGAGCCGGAGATCAGCACCCGCTGGCCGTCGAAGCCGAGGCTGCGGGTCTTGAGCATTTCGGTGGCGAAGTAGACGCAGCCGTAGCCGGTCGCCTCGGGCCGGATCAAACTGCCGCCCCAGTTCAACCCCTTGCCGGTCAGCACCGAGTCGTAGGAGTTGACGATCCGCTTGTACTGGCCGAAGAGGTAGCCGATCTCCCGGCCGCCCACGCCGATGTCGCCGGCCGGCACGTCGGTGTTCGGGCCGATGTGGCGGAACAGTTCGCGCATGAAGCTCTGGCAGAAGGCCATGACCTCGCGGTCGGATTTGCCTTTGGGGTCGAAATCGCTGCCGCCCTTGCCGCCGCCCATCGGCAGCGTGGTCAGACTGTTCTTGAAGACCTGCTCGAAGCCGAGGAACTTCAGAATGCTCAGATTGACCGACGGATGGAAGCGCAGACCGCCTTTGTAAGGTCCGATCGCGCTGTTGAACTGCACCCGGTAGCCGGTGTTGATCTGGATTTCGCCCCGGTCATCCACCCACGGCACCTGGAAGACGATCGCCCGCTCGGGCACGACCATCCGCTCCAGAATCTTGTTCTTCTGGTACTTCGGCTGGCTGTCCAGGAGCTTGCCCAGCGACTCGAGAACCTCGGTCACGCTCTGAATGAACTCCTTCTCGTGGCCGTTGCGCTGACGGACATTTTCCAGAACCTGTTCGACGTACTTGCTCATAACGCTCTCCCTTTTTGGTTGATGAGATTCGCAACGAATGATTTTTCTTTTTTTAGCAAAAAGCGTGCCATAAATTGTAAATAGTTGAAAATGAACGATTGGGTGCCTTTCCCCCGGGAAATAGGCGGGAAATTCGATACCCGAAATGTCACTTTCGGACGAATAAGTGACAATTTTGTCAGATGTATTCGTCAGAAAATTTACATTTTTGTCATTTTCAGGATTCCCGCCGCGGCGGAATCTCCCGCCGCAGAAAGGCCCGGACTTCGCGGGGGGAGCGGAAAATCAGCACCCGGCACCCCGGCGGCGCCGCGCGCAGCTGCTGCTCCAGGCGCGGCAGCATCCGGCGGCGGAAGGTCCAGATGAACTTCAGAAAATGGAGGCTCACCCGTTCGGGACAGCCGGGCGCCAGATCGGGCCGGGTCCGGCCCCGGAATTGCAGAAAACGCCGGAAGACCCCCCATACACAGCGCCAGCGGCTGACCTGCAGCAGAATCACGGTGTCGGCGAAGCGCAACCGCTCCGGCAGCGTGCGCTGAAAGTTGCCGTCCAGCAGCCAGCGCTCGCGGCGCAAGAGCACGCCGAGTTCCGCATCGAACTCCGTTTCGGCGCGCGGCTTCCAGCCCGGAGTCCACCACAGCCGGTCCAGATGGTAAACCGGCAGCCGCAGCCGCGCTCCAAGCTCCCGCGCCAGCGTGGTCTTGCCGGCGCCGCCGCAGCCGATGATCAGAATCCGCCGGAACGAAGATTCCGCCCCGGCTCCGGGCGGCGGACCGGAGGCGGCATCGGCGCGCGACGAGGACGGAGCGCTCACCGGCTCACGCCTCCGTGCGCCACCAGGAGAGCTGGAGTTTCCGGGTGCGCGGGCCGTCGAATTCACAGAAGTAGACGCCCTGCCAGGTGCCCAGCGCCAGGTGGCCGTAACGCACCGGCAAAGTCAGCGACACGCCGGTCAGGAGCGACTTCAAATGCGCGGCGCTGTTGCCCTCCGCGTGCTGATAGAACGGTTCGTCGTCGGGGAGCAGCCGCGCAAGTTTGGCCAGCAGATCGTGTTGAACGTCGGGATCCGCGTTCTCGTTGATCATCAGTCCGGCGGTGGTGTGGAGCGTGAAGAGGTGGCAGAGTCCGCAGCTCAGATCCGGCGGCAGCCGCCGGTTGATTTCCGCGGTCAGATTCAGAAATTCGTTCCGGGCATGGGTCGTGAGAATGATTTCCGCCATGATGGCCTCCTGCGTTGGTTCGGGCGCGCCTTTGGCCCCCGAACCGGGTTGGCGCCCGCCGCTCCGGGAGGGTCGGGCGCGTGTCGTCAGCTCTCCGTCCGGGTGAGCAGCCGGGTGAAAAATTCCGAGATCAGCGGCGCGCAGTCGCTGCCGCCGGCCTGCCCCCCCTGAAGCACCACCGCCGCCGCATAGTTCCGCCCGTCGGCGGAGCCGAAACAGATGAACCACACGTCCTGGGTCCGGTTGGCGAGCGAGCCGAGTTCGGCCGAGCCGGTCTTGCCGTAGAGCTCGATGACCGGGTTGGCCGCCCGGCGGCCGGACCCGCGCGGCGCGTGGACCACGCGCCACATGCCGCGACGCACCACCTCCAGCTGTTCGGGCGTGACCGGCAGCGTGCCCACCACCCGGGGGCGATAGCGGAGCAGCTCGTTGCCGTGTTGATCCACCAGCGCCCGGACCAGCCGGGGCTGCATGAGTTTCCCGCCGTTACCCAGCGCCGCGGCGAACAGCGCCGCCTGCAGCGGCGAGACGGTGATCATGCCCTGCCCGATGGAAATCAGGCCGGTGTCGAAGGCGTTCCAGCGGCCCTGACCCAGCCGCCGTTTCCGCTCCGGATCGGGGAGCTGACCGGCGGCGGCGGGCAGTTCGAGTTCCGGTTCCCGCCCCAGTCCGGCGGCGGCGAACAGCTCGGTGATCGCTCCGACGCCGTATTTGAGCCCCTGCTGGATGAAGTAGCTGTTGCACGACTTCTCCAGCGCCGTCTCCAGGTCGATGTCGCCGTGGCCGCCGATCCGGTAGGCGGTGCAGCGGATGGCCTGATTGCCGATCCGGTTGTAGCCGTCGCAGTGCACGGTCTCCTTCGGGTCGACCCCCTGCTTCAGCAGCGCCAGCGCCACCAGCGGTTTGACGATCGAACCCGGCGAGAACACCCCCTGCAACGCCCGGTTGAACAGCGGTTTATCGGGATTGTTGAGCAGCGAACTGTAGTACTCCTGCGTCAGGCGCGGCGAGAACCGGGCCAGATCGTAGCCCGGATTGGAGGCGGCGGCCAGAATTTCGCCGGTGTCGGCGTCGAGCAGCACCAGCGCGCCCCGGAACCCCTGCAGCGCCTCCTCGGCGAAGCGCTGGGCCCGGGAGTCGAGGGTGGTGATCAGGTGATTGCCGTTCAGGGGCTCGATCTCCTCGATCAGGGTCTGGCGGACAAAGCCGAGGCTGTCCACCCGCACCAGCGAATAGCCGGGGTAGCCCCGCAGCGCCCGGATGTTCTCCGGGAGCTCCGGACAGCGGTCGAAGGCCGCTTCCAGGCCGGATTTGCCCACCTCGTCGGCCACATAGTAGAAGAAGTCGCGGCGGTCATCCGCCGCCGCCGGCTCCTCGGGCCGGGTGTAGCCGACCAGATGGCAGGCCAGCCGCCCCGCCGGATAACGGCGGACGGAGGAGGGCTCCAGGTTGATGCCCCGCCGGGTGCGGGCGTACTCCAGCGCCCGCGCCTGTTCCTCGGGCGTCAGTTCGCGGAACAGCTCCAGCGGCAGCCCCGGCCGGGTCCGCAGATGATAGGCGATGTCGTCCCCGCTCAGGAGCGGCGGTCGGCCGATGGCGGCGGCCAGCTGAACGGCAACCTCCTGGATGTGGTTGACGGTGTTCTGGCGCCGCCCCGGTTGGCGGAGCTCCTCGGGGTAGAGCAGCAGCGAACACTGATCGCTGTTGTCGGCCAGCGGCACCAGATCCCGGGTGAAGATTTTGCCGCGCCGGGCCGGAATCCGGATCCGTCGGAGCGATTGCCGCGAGATGCGTTCGCGGTGGCGCTCCCCCCGGTGGATCTGTTCATAGAAGAGTTTGGCGGCCAGCACGCCGAAGCCGAGGAGCATCAGCGCCGCCAGCACCAGAATCCGGGTTTTGGGGTCGAAGCGGAGTTTCATCGGGACTCCGCGGCGGGCAGACGGTAAGGTTCGGGGATATCACTTCCGTTGTCATCCTGATCCGTGTGGCGCAGCAGATAGGGGATCACCTCCGGCCGCAGGCGGCGCCGGTCCAGAATGGCCCGGAGTTGCGCGGCGGCGGCCTCGGCCCGCTCGGTGTCGCGCAGCTGCTGCAGCAGCCGGTAGCGGAAATAGGCGTTGACCACGCTCAGCGGGAAGTTGCGCTGTTCCAGCTCAAAGTAGTGAAGCGCTTCCGCCGGTTGGCCCAGCAGCGCCAGCGTCCGGGCCCGCAACCCCTGATTGTGGTCCAGATTGACCACCCCGGTCTCCGGGCGGATGCGGCTCAGAAACTCCAGCGCCAGTTCCGGATCGTGGTAGTCGAACAGCGCACAGCGGGCCGCGGCGTAGAGATTGGTCGGCGTGGCGCGGGCGTCGATGGAACGGAGCAGCGCCTCGCGCCACTCCGGAATCCGGTTGCACGAGCGGTGGATCAGGGCCTGACGGTAGTGCCAGCCGGCCGCGACCGGTCCCGGCATGCCCAGCAACGCGGCGAAAGTCAGCACCGCCGCTCCGGCCAGGCCGATCCGGCTGCGCGGGAATTGCCGTTCGGGCCGGTGAGTCGCCTCTCCCCAGAGCGTACCCAGCAGCAGGAACAACAGCAGATTGCCGGGCCAGACGGCGATGGTCAGATCGAGCATGCCGTGCAGCAGGAAAGTCAGCGAGGCGAACAGCAAATAGCCGGTGACCGGCCGCGGATGGCGCTGGAAGTTGCGGGCCGCCCGCAGCCAGACCGCCGCCACCGCCGCGATCAGCACCAGTCCGGCCAGCCCCCAGGAGTTCCACCAGTAGAGCAGTTCGTTGTGCGGATGGGTGTGGCGGGAGGCGGCGTAGCGCGAGAGGAAGTAATCCTCCGGCAGATAGGCGGGCAGTGCGCTTTCAAAGGCGGTGGGGCCGACTCCGGCCAGCAGGTTGTCCGCGCCCAGCGCCAGCGAGGCGCGCCACAGCGCCGGGCGGTTGTCCTGCTGCAGCAGCTCCGGCAGCCGGTGGTGGCCGATCACCGCCAGCACCAGCACGGCGAGCGCCGCGAGGGGCAGCAGCCGGCGGGCGTACCGCGGATAGCGCAGCAGCAGCAGGATCAGCGCTGCTGCGGCGGCGGCCAGCAGTGCGCCGCGGGAGAAGGCGGGATAGCCGCTCAGGGCGGCGGCCAGCCCAAGCCCGGCGCCGACGCCGACCGCCCAGCGGCGGCGCAGCAGCAGCCCCAGCGCCGGGAAGCCGACCAGCAGCAGCGTGGCGCTCCAGTTCCAGTTGCCGGTCAGTCCGAACAGCATCCGGTGCTGGAGAAATTCGCGCAGATTGACCGCGCAGGAGGCGGCGGCGAGCAGCAGCAGAAACAGCGGGAGGGTTTTGCGGAACGCCCGGTAATGGACGGCGGCGAGCAGCAGCAGAAACAGCCGCTCCGGCCCCAGCAGCATGGCCTCCAGCCCGTAGTAGGAGTAGAACAAAGAGCAGCACAGCAGCAGCCCCAGGGCCCAGAGCGGCCAGCGGGCGCTGCGGCGGAGCGAGCGGCAGAAGTCGGTGACCCGTTCGAGGTCCGGCAGCAGCAGGATCAGGGCGATCAGGCCGATGCCGCCGGAGGGGATCAGCTGAAATTCGTGCCAGTAGGGGACACTGTCGAACAATCGCCCCCAGGCGAGCGGATACTGCAGTACGATCAGCAGATATATGAAACCGGCAATCCACATGGTGCGGACAATATAATTCCGAAATTGGGAAAGTACAAGCGGCGATCTCTGGCAAAATGGCGAATCCGGAGCTATATTGCCGACGAAGGCAAACCGAAGACTTTGAATACAGAGGAGTCCATACCGATGTCTGAACTGCAGGAACTGACCTGGGATCTCTCTCCGCTCTATCCCGATTCGGCGGCCTGGGAGGCCGATTTTGAACGGATCCGGCCGCTGGCCAAGGCATTTTCCGCCTACCGCGGGCGCCTCGGTTCCGGCGCGGCGGTGCTGCGCGACGCGCTGGCGGCGCTGGACCGCTTCGAGCGGCTGGGGGAGAAGGTCTACGTCTACGCGCATTTGCGCTCCGACGAGAACACCGCCGACAACGCCAACCGCGCCGCGCTGGACCGGGTCGAGGCGCTGTTCGCCGAACTCTCGGGCGAGAGCGCCTGGTTCGAGCCGGAGCTGATGGCGATTCCGGAACCGACCATGGCCGCGCTGCTGGCGGCGCCCGAGCTCGATTTCTACCGCCGGAGCTTGGAGGAGCTGCTGCGCGAAAAGCCCCATACCCTGAGCGAGCCCGAGGAGCGGCTGCTGGGCACCTTCTCCGACGTGCTGGGCACGCCCGACAAGACCTTTTCGGTGCTCAACGACGCCGATCTGGTCTTCGGCCGGGTGCTCGACGGCCGGGGGCGGCGGGTGGAACTCACCCACGGCAACTACCGGCGGTTTCTGGAGTCGCCCGACCGGCGGGTGCGTAAACGCGCCTTTCAGGCCATGTTCCAGGCCTACCGGAAGTTGCGCAACACCTTCGCTTCGACGCTCGACGGCACCGTGAAGCGCCACGCGACCGGGGCGCGGGTGCGGCACTACCGCTCCAGTCTGGAGGCGGCGCTGTTCTCCGACCGGATTCCGGAGGAGGTCTATTTGAATTTGATCGACACCGTGCACGCCAAACTCGCGCCGCTGCACAAGTATCTGGCGCTGCGGCGGCGGGTGTTGAAGCTGCGCAAGCTGGATATGTACGATCTCTTTCTGCCGCTCTCCGCCGGACCCGAGCGCGAGTACTCCTGGGCGGAGGCCCGGGAGCTGGTGCTGGCGGCGACGGCGCCGCTGGGCGAGGCGTACTGCCGGGATCTGGAGCTGGCCTTCCGCCAGCACTGGATCGACGTGCCCGAGCGCAAGGGCAAGCGCTCCGGAGCCTATTCCAGCGGCTGTTACGACTCCTACCCCTATGTGCTGCTGAACTTCAACGGCACGTTGAACGACGTCTTCACGCTGGCGCACGAGCTCGGGCATTCGATGCATTCGTTCTACTCCAACCGCCATCAGGAGTACCACTACGCGGACTACAGCATCTTCGTGGCCGAAGTCGCCTCGACCACCAATGAGATTCTGCTCTCCGAACACCTGCTCCGGACCAGTTCGGACCGCGAACTGCGGATCCGGCTGCTCTGTCATCTGCTGGACGAACTGCGCGGCACCATCTACCGCCAGACCATGTTCGCCGAGTTTGAACTCCTGATCCACCGGCTGGCCGAAAAACAGACGCCGCTGACCGCCGATCTGCTGGACCGGGAGTATGAAAAACTCAACACGCTCTATCACGGTCCGGCGGTGGCGGCCGATCCGCTGATTGCGGTGGAGTGGGCGCGGATTCCGCACTTCTACTACAACTTCTACGTCTACAAGTACGCCACCGGCATGGCCGCGGCGGTCAAGCTCGCGGGCAATCTGCTGACCGGCGAGGAGCGGCTGCGTGAGGATTATCTGGGTTTCCTCCGGGCGGGCGGCTCCCGCGAGGTGCTGGACATTCTGCGCGACGCGGGGGTGGATCTCTCGCGGCCGGAGCCGGTGGCCGCCGCGCTCGACTACTTCGATGCCACCGTGGACCGGCTGGCGGAGCTGCTGCAGCGGAACTGACGAGGGACAGAGCGGCATGACGCATCGAATCCGACACGATTTCCCGCTGGATCAGCAGCACGAGGGAACCACCATCGGCAACGGGCGGCTGGGGCTCTCGGTCTGGGGTCGGGACCGGCTGGTCCGGATCTCGATCGGAGTGAGCGGCCTGTGGGACCACCGCGGCGGCATGAGCTGGGACGGTCGGCAGAACTACCGGGCGCTGCGCGCCGCGCTGGCGCGGAGCGACGCGGAAGCGATCCGCGCGATGTTCGCCCCCGACGGCGGGGAGGGCGTGGTGCCGTCGCGACCCTCGCACATTCCGGTGGGCCGTCTGGAACTGACTTTGCCCGGGCCCGCCCGGAGCGTCACCTTGGAGTTGGAGAGCGGTCTGATCGAAGTGGTCTGGTGCGGGGGGCGGCTGGTGGTGGCGCTGTTGCCCGCGGACAAGGGATGTTTCGGTTTCCGCGTGACGCCGGAGGCGGAGCTTGTCCTGCGTCCGGCGTACGAGCTGTCCGGGGAGCTCCGGCAGCTCGGTTTCCCGCCGCCGCGGCGGGATGACGACGGGTTCGAGCAGGCCATGCCCGCGGACGCCCCTTTTCAGGTCCGGTTCCGGCGGCGCGGCGACGAGGTGCTCTGCCGCTTTGCGCAGGGGGACGAGCCGGTGACGTTTCCCGGTTCACTGACCTCCGTGATCCGGGAGAGCCGGGCGTACTGGCGGAACTTCGCCGCGGCGGTGCCTCAAGTTTCGACGCCGAATCCGCTGCTGGACGAGCTCTTCCGGGTCGGATTGTGCAAGTTCGAGGCGATGACCATGGCGGACGGCGTTCCCGCCGGGTTGCAGGGGCCTTGGGTGGAGGATGACCGCCGTCCCCCGTGGTCGAACGATTTCCATTTCAACATCAACGTTCAGATGTGTTACTGGCCGGCCTACTGTTCCGGGCGCTGGGCGAATCTGCTGCCGCTGTTCCGGATGATTCTGGGGTGGCGGGAGCGGCTGCGGCGGAACGCCGAAGGTTTTGTCGGCATTCCGGACGGTTGTCTGCTGCCCCACGCCGTCGACGACCGCGGCGTCTGCATGGGCTCGTTCTGGACCGGGTGCATCGATTTGGCCTGCGGGGCCTGGATGGCGCAGCTGATGTTCGATTATGTCCGCTATTCGGGCGACTCCGACCTTCTCCGGGAGGGGGCGTTCGACTTCATGAAGGGGGTGTTCAACGTCTACCAATCGCAGCTCGAGGAACGCGACGGCCGCCTGACGCTGCCGGTCGGCGTCTCCCCCGAGTACCGGGGGGGCGAACTTGACGCCTGGGGCGCGGACGCCTCGTTTCAGCTCGCCGCCGTGCATCGTCTGGCCGCCGATCTGAGCGCCGCCGCGGAGCTGCTCGGCGAGCCGCCCGATCCCCGCTGGCGGGAACTGCGTGAAAAACTCCCCCCGGTGACGCTGCTGGAGGTGGATGGCCGCCCCGAGATCGCGCTGTGGCGCGGCGAGATCCCCGCCGAGAGTCACCGCCACCATTCGCATCTGGGGGCGATCGTGCCGTTCAACATCATTCAGGCGGACGATCCGGCGTGGGCGGAGGTCATCGACGCCTCCCGTCGGCGCTGGATCGCGCTGGGCATCGGCCGCTGGGCGGGCTGGAGCATGCCGTGGGCGGTGATGCTGCACAACCGGTTCGGCCATCGGCAAATGACCGAGGAGCTGATCGAACTCTGGGGCAAGTACTATCGCAACCGGGGCGGCGGCACGCTGCACGACCCTTGGATTCAGGGGTTGGCGCTCACCTTTCTGCGCGACCCCGGCGTGATGCAGATGGACGCGGGCATGGGCATGGTCGCGGCGATTGCCGATCTCTTCGCCTACGAGACGGGGGGCGTGATTCACGCCCTGCACGGTGTGCCGGGGACCTGGTCCGCGTTCGAGGTCCGGGGGCTGTGGCTGCCCGGCGGGTTCCGGCTGGCGGCGCGCCGGGAGTCCGGCCGGGACACGGTGGAACTCACCGCGACCCGGGGCGGCGCGCTGAAGCTGGAGCTGCACGGCGAGTTTTATGAAGGAACCCCGGCCCCCGGCGAAACGGTGCGCCTGACGGTTCCGGCGCGGACGGCGTGAGTCGTCGCCGGAAAGAGGAAGTGGAAATGAAGACGTTCTTTTTCGATTTTGACGGCACCTTGTGCGCCACGGAATCCGACATCCGCGCCGCCTGGCAGCGGGCGTTTGCGGCGTGCGGGGTGGTCTGCCCGCGGTTCGACCGGGTGTTCCGGGTGGGGCCGCCGCTGGCGGAGATGGCCCGGCGGCTGTTCCCGGAGTTGCCGGAGGAGCGACTGGCGGCGTTGTGCGCGGCCTTTCGGGAAAACTACGACGATTCGGAGCTGGCCGGAACCGTGCCTTACGCCGGGATCGAATCGACGCTGCACCGGTTGCGGGCGGCGGGCTGTACGCTGGCGGTGGTGACCAACAAACGTCAGGCTCCGACCCGGCGTCTGGTGACCCGGCTGCATTGGGATGAGCTCTTCACCGACTGCTACTCCCCGGACCGGGATCCAGAGCAGCCGCGTGACAAGACCGCTCTGCTGAAGCTGGCGCTGGCGGAACTCGCCGTGCCCGCCGCGTCGGCGGTGATGGTCGGCGACGCCGGATCCGATCTTCGCGCCGCCCGCGCCGCCGGCTGTGCGGCGGCGGCCGTGCTCTGGGGCTACGGTTCACCCGAAGAGCTGCGCGCGGAACAGCCCGATTGGCTGCTGGGCTCGCCGCCGGAGTTGCTGGCGCTGATCGAAAACAACGGGGAGCCCCGCTGAGTCGGAGCTCCCCGTCCGTCGTCCGCCGTTTCCGGCGGCGTTTCCCGGCTCCGCCTGACGGAGCCGGGAATGGGCCTACTTCTCGTAGAAGTAGAGCTTCATGGTGCGCAGCCAGCCGTAGTGTTTGGGATTCTCATCCCAGTCGACCAGGGCCAGATCATTTTCCGCGTTCGGCTTCAACCAGGGGGTGATGTCCAGCCAGGTGATTTCGCCGATCCGGTGATGATGACGGCGCACATAGTGGCCGTTGATCAACGCGGCGAGGATGTCGGAATCGCTCTCCACATAGAGATAGACCCGTTCTCCGGGCTTGAATGCCGGGAGTTTCACCGTGCGCCGCATCACGTTGCCCACCACCTGGCCCGGCAGCTTCTGCTTTTTGCCTTCGGGGGTGTTGATGCCCTGGAACACCTCCCACTCACCGGCCAGATCGAGTTCCCGGTCCGGATTCGGGATGTAGGCCAGATAGAGGTTGCCCCGGAGGCCGCGGAAGCGGACGTGACGGTTCCGGATGTCCAGCGCCAGCGTCGCGGTATCTCCGGCCTTGAGATCGAGCTTCAGATGCGCCACGCCGTTGTTCGGACCGGGCGCGGCGATCTCCTTGCCGTCGAGATAGACCTTGTACTGGCCGTCAACGGCGCCGCCGAGGTAGTTCGAAGTGCACCACAGATGGATCACCCCGTTCTTCCAGGCCTTCGGCACGGTGAAGGTCTTGCGCACCAGGAAACGGTCGCCCTTGACCTCGCTGCCCAGCAGCCAGGGACCGAGTTCGCGCTCGGTCCAGCCCGTTTTTTCCTGGAGTATCCGGTCCACCGGGGCGTCGGCGGCCAGCTCCCGGACCTCCCAGGGGCCCGAGAGCGGCAGAGTGTTGCCGGTGAAGTCGAACTTCCGGTCGTTGACCGTGACCTCCGGCTTCTCCGCGCCCTGCCAGAAGTTGTACTGGACCTGGAACCAGTCGCGCGCAGCCAGCGCCGGCGTCTCCCGCGGCGAGAGCATCACCTTGAACTCCCACGGAGGCAGTTCGCCGGAGACCGCGCCGGGTTTACCGGTGAAGAGGTCGATCAGCTGCCGCTCCTTGCCGTCGCGGAAGGTGAAGCGATAGGGCGCGCTGCGGTTGCCGTCCTCGTTCCACAGCACCCAGACGTCGTAGAGTCCGTTGTTGCTGACGTAGTGTTTGGGCACCAGCGGACGCTCCGCCACCAGCTCCAGCGGCCGGGCTTTGGCCCAGTTCAACAGATCGACCAGCAGCTGGCGGGTCAGCGCCTCGTAGGTCGGAGTCCGCACGCCGAAGGTCACCACATAGCCCTTGCCCAGACGGCGCAGGCCCACGGCCACGCTGCCGTCCCGCCAGCGGAACAGCGCTTCGGTGTCGGGCGCAACGCTCTTGAGTTTTGCGCCGTCGCCGGGCATCCACTCCCGGTACTTCGCGGGATCGAAGATCTTCTGGCCCTTGACCGGACCGAAGTCCTCGCGCGTTTCCGGATTGTTGTTGGCGTCGTACCGGGTCAGGGAGTCGGCGACGAAGCCGGTGAAGGCCTGCGCCGGCCAGCTGTCGGCCCGCTCCGGCAGATGCCGTCCGGTCTGGGTCATGGCCACGAAGATGCCGCCGTTGCGGACCCACTGCTCAATGCCCTTGACCGTCTCGGGGCGCATCACGGTGTTGTTGGCGTCGATCACCACCTTGTACTTGTCGGCCAAGCCGTTGGTGAAGTCGGCCGGGACCAGTCCGTCGGTCGGGAAATCGCGCAGCAGCGTCTCGTTGAAGCGCCACACCCAGTAGCCGGAGGGGTAGGCCACGTTGCCGTCGGCCAGCCAGGGATAGCCGAGCAGCGCGTTGATGTCCGAGTCGAAGAGCACGGCGATGTCGCTCTTCTCCTGATGCTGACGGCCGAGCAGCCGCAGCGCGGGGAGGATCTGTTCAAAGTACTCCCGGATCGGCGTGTTCCAGTAGATGTTGCCGACGTGGATGAAGTAGTGAACCGCGTTCAGCCCCGAAACCAGATAGAGCCCGGTGAATTTCTTGAACTCCATGAGGTTCGACGCCGGGCCGCCCGGCTCCAACGTGAACGGCAGGTCGGCGCCGCGCATCAGCATCGGCAGATACTCCGCGAAGATCGCGGACATGTACCCGGTGTTGTGGAAGTGCATGCCGTACTTGCGGGCGATTTCGCGCAGCTGATTGGTGTAGTGGTCGGGCGACATGCTGACGATCGGCTTGTTCGGTTCCACCTCGCGGATGGCCGCGACGCCGAGCTGCACCGCCCGACTCCGGCTCCAGCCCTGCCAGTCGGAGAAATCGACCCAGAGCGCGTTCTGAGCCGGGGTCAGATAGGGATAGGCCCGCGGCTCCGCGCTCGACAGATAGACCTGATAGCAGATCGCCCCCTTGGGCAACCGCAGCGCCAGCAAGTTGTCCCCCGCCTTGAGCGCGTCGGTCACCTCGTAGGCTCCCCAGTGCGGCACGTTGTGCTTGATCGTGTCCGTGGCGATCTTCTTCCCGTTGAGGTGCACCTCGACGGTGTCGCCGGTGCCCTGATTGAGGTCCCACAAATAGAGCCAGACCCGGCCCCGGGGCTTCTGTTTGAGCGTGAAATGGCGCCGCAGCACCGCGGGCTGCTTGGGCAGCAGCAGCGTCTGGTCGCTGCCCGGCATCTGCCGGATCACCGGCCACTTGGAGTCGTCGGTACCGGGCTGATAGAATTCGGCCGGAGCTGGTTCGGCGTCGAGCTTCCAATCCGCATTGACGCCGGAGAAGCCGGCCGTGCGGTTGCCTTTGAGCTTGAGATAACCGATCCGCCACTCCCCGGCCAGATCCAGCAGCCGACGGCCCCAGCCGTTGAAGTCGGCGATGGTGGGCAGCCGCAGCTGCTCCCAGCTCTTGAGCGCTCCGGGCCGCCCGAAGTAGCGCTGCGAGACCGCGTCGAGCGTGCCGTAGCGCTCTTTCAGGAACTCCCGGAAGCTGCGGTCGACCAGCGGCCCGTACTCCAGAAACACGGTGTAGTCGCCGTGATTGAGCTCACCGTGCGGTTCGAGGATGTCGATCACCTCGTCCACCTGGCCATACTGCTTGAGCAGCTTCTGAATCTGCTGAAGTTCCGCCTTGCGGGCGTCCTCCGAGGCCCAGCTGATGGTGCCGAGTCCGCCGAAGAAGGGTTCTCCGACCGCGTGGAAGCTGCCCGCATAGCCCGGCATCGAGACCACGTTGTCGGCGCGGAAGTTGTTGGCGATCGCCGGATTCCCGGTGAAGCTGGTGTTCAGCACGATCGGCAGCTTGCGCTGCCGGGCCAGCCGGTAGGCCCAGTTCCAGTAGTTGTCGTTGAACATGCCCGCGGCGAAGTCGGCGTTGTGGATCTCGGTCCAGAAGATGAAGCCCAGATTCCCGAGTTTGGCGGCGAAGTCGAACTCCTGCTGCGGATCGTAGGTCTCCGGCTGCCGGACCTTGTCCGGAGGCACTTCACCGGGCCGGTAGTAGAAGCGGAACGCGTACTGGTCGAAGCCGTTCAGATACATCGGAACGGTCGCGTCGCTGCGGCTGTTGGCCGCCGTGGGCGTTGCCTGAGCCCGGATCAGGGTCGAGAGCAGTTCCGAGTCGTTCCGGCCGTAGGCGATGGTCAGTTTGGCGCCGTCGCGGACGGCGGCGTAGAGCCCGCCGCCGGGCAGCGCGTAGGCGGTGAATTCGCCCTGCGGCCCCTTCAGCTTCCGCTCAGCGACCTGTCCCACCGTCCGGGTCAGGTCGGACTGATATTTGGCCTGCCACAGGGCCGCCGCCTCCGGCGTGGCGGCGTGGATGACCAGCACGCTGTCGTTCCCGGAATCCGGTTCCGAAAATTCGGCGCGAACCGGGCCGAAGCCGCGCAGTTTGCGCTCCGGAAACTGCTGGTCCGCCGCCGTCGCGCTCCAGCCGAGGCCGAGCGCCAGCAGCAGCGGCGCGAAACGGATAAGTCTCATGATCTGCTCCTTTGGGTTAGTGGTTTGCTTGCGGGTGATAAATTTGCAGCTTGACCTGTCGGATCCAGCCGTGGTGGCGGGGATTCTCCTCCCAGTCGGCCAGCATCAGTTCATTCTCCTCGCCGCTGCGGAGCCACGGGGTGACGTCCAGCCGGGTGAGTTCGCCGATCCGGTGGTGGTGGCGCCGGACGTAGTGGCCGTTGACCAGCGCGGCCAGAATGTCGGCCTCGCCCTCCACATAGAGGTAGACCCGGCTGCCTTCGGGCCACGCCGGCAGCTTCACCGTGCGGCGCATGACGTTGCCCTCGACGTTGCCGGGGAGCTTGACCTTGGTGCCGACCGGGTCGTTCATGCCCTGAAGCACCTCCCACTCACCGGCCAGATCGAACTCCTGCTGCGGCCGGGGCAGATAGGCCAGAAAACAGGAGCCCTGCGTGCCGTAGAGCCGGGGATGGCGATTGCTCAGCTCCAGCGCCACGGTGGCGGTTTCGCCCGGTTTGAGGTCGAGCTTCTGATGCGCCACGCCGTGGCCCGGTTGCGGGGCCGCCAGCTGCCGCCCGTTCAGGTAGATCTTGAGCTGGCCCTTGATCACCACGCTGAGATACTGAGAGGTGAGCCAGAGCTGAATTTCGCCGTCGTTCCACTCCTTCGGAACGGTGAAGCTCCGGCGGGCCAGAAAGTGATCGGCCTTGACTTCGCTGTCCTTGAGCCAGACTTGCAGCTCCCGCTTCGGCCAGGGGCCGGGTTCGGCCAGCACGGTCTCCACCTTTTCGCCGGGCGCCAGTTCGCGCACCTCCCATTCGCCCTCCAGCGGCAGGGTGTTCCGGGTGTAGTCGGGGAACTCCCGGTCGTTGACCGTGACCTGCGGCTTTTCGGTACCCTGCCAGCGGTTGCGCTGCAGCAGGAACCATTCGCGCGCGGCCAGCTCCGGAGTGGCGCGGGGGGAGCGCACCATTTTGAACTCCCAGGGCGGGAGTTCTCCGGCTTCGGGCGCGGGTTTTCCGGTCAGCACGTCGGTCAGTTCCCGCTTGACGCCGTCGCGGAAGGTGAAGCGATAGGGGACGGTCTGCTCCCGGTGTCCGTTCCAGAGCACCCAGATGTCATACAGTCCGTTGCTGCTCACATAGTGCCGGGGGTAGAGCGGGGCCTTGGCGATCAGTTCCAGCGGCCGGGCCTCGGCCCAGCGCAGCAGGTCGGTCAGCAGCCGCCGGGTGCTCTCCTCCCACCACGGGAGCCGGACGCCGAAGGTCACGACGTAGCCCTTGCCGAGCCGCCGCAAGCCCACCGCGGTCGAGCCGTCGCGCCACTGCCACAGCGTTTCGAGGTCGGAGCCGGAGCCCTTGAGTTTGACGCCGTCGCCGGGCATCCACTGCGGAAACTGTTTGGCGTCGAAGACCTTCTGGCCTTTGGCCAGGGTCAGGTCCTCGCGTTTTTCCGGTTCGCCCCGGTCATCGTAACGGCTGAAGACGGAGGACTGGAAGCCGGTCAACTGCCGGGCGGGCCAGTCGTCGGGCTTCTCCGGCGTGTGCCGGCCGGTCTCAAACATGGCCACGAAGATGCCGCCGTTGCGGACCCACTGTTCGATGCCCTTGACCGTTTCGGGACGCATCACGGTGTTGTTGGCGTCGAGGATGATCCGGTAGCGGTCGGCCAGCCCGTTGGCGAAATCGGCCGGGGTCAGGGCGTCGGTCGGATAGTCGCGGGCCAGGGTTTCGTTGAAGCGCCAGTTCCAGTAGCCGGAGGGGTAGGCGGTGTTCTTGTCGACCGCCCAGGGGTAGCCCTGCAACGCGTTGAGATCGGAGTCGAAGAGCACGGCGATGTCGCTCTTGGGCTGGAACTGCCGCCCGAGCTGGCGCAGCGCCGGGAGAATCTTCTGGAAATACTCCCGGATCGGCGCGTTCCAGTAGATGTCGCCGACGTGGATGAAGTAGTGAATCGCATTCAAGCCCGAAACCGTGTAGAGTCCGGTCTGCAGTTTGAAGCCGGGCAGGTCGGAGGCCGGGCCGCCCGGCTCCAGCGAGGTCGGCAGATCGGCGCCGCGCATCAGCATCGGCAGCTCCTCGGCGAAGATCACCGACATGATTCCGGTGTCGTGGAACCGGGTTCCGAAGCGCCGTGCGAGTTCCCGCAGCTGATTGGCGTAGTGGGCGGGCGACATGCTCACGATGGTCTTGTCCGGCTCCAGTTCGCGGATGGAGGAGATTCCGAGTTCTACCGCCCGGTTGCGGCTCCAGCCCTGCCAGTCGGAGAAGTCCACCCAGCGGGCGTTCAGGTGCCCGGGCAAAAAGGGATATTTGCGCGGCTCGGTCGGTGACAGGTAGACCCGGTAGCCGATCGCGCCTTTGGGCAGCCGCAGCGCCAGCAGGTTGTCCCCCGCCTTGAGCGCGTCGGTCACCTCGTAGGCGCCCCAGTGCGGCACGTTGTGCTTGACCGTGTCCACGGCGATCTGCTTCCCGTTGAGGTGCACCTCCACGGTGTCGCCGGTCCCCTGATTGAGGTCCCACAAATAGAGCCAGATCCGGCCCCGGGGCTTCTGCGGAAGCTGGAAGTGCCGCCGCAGCACCGCGGGCTGCTTGGGCAGGAGAATCGTCTGGTCGCTGCCCGGCATCTGCCGGACCAGCGGCCACTTGGAGTCGTCGGTGCCGGGCAGGTAGAAGTCGGCCGGAGCCGGTTCGGCCGGCAGCACCCGGTCCTCGTTGAGGCCGCCGAAGCCCGGCTTCGGCGCGCCGGGTTTGAGTTTGAGATAGCCGATCCGCCACTCTCCGGCCAGATCCAGCGCCTGCCGTCCGCCGCCGGCGAAGTCGGCGATGGTGGGCAGCCGCAGCTGCTCCCAGCTCTGGTAGGCGCCGGGGCGGCCGAAGTAACGCTCGGAGACCGCGTCGAGCGTGCCGTAGCGCTCTTTCAGGAACTCCCGGAAGCTGCGGTCGACCAGCGGCCCGTACTCCAGAAACACGGTGTAGTCGCCGTGATTGAGTTCGCCGTGCGGTTCGAGAATATCCACCACCTGCTCGTCGGCCCCGTAGCGTTTCAGCACTTTCTGCAGCTGCTGGAGTTCCGCCTTGCGGGCGCTTTCCGAAGCCCAGCTGGTGGTGCCGGTGCCGCCGAAGGCCGGATTGGCCACCGCGTGGAAACTCCCGGAATATCCGGGCATCCGGACCACGTTGTCCTCGCGGAAGGCGTTGCCGATCGGCGGCTGGTTGGCCAGACTGAGGTTGAGCACCACCGGTAGATCCCGCTGCCGGGCCAGCCGGTAGGCCCAGTTCCACAGATTTTCGTTGAGCAGTCCGGCGGCGAAGTCGGCGTTGTGGATTTCAGCCCAGAAGACGAAGCCCAGATTCCCGAGTCTGGCGGCGAAGTCGAACTCCTGCTGCGGGTCGTACTCCTCGGAGGGTGTCCCCGGCGGCGTCTGGCCCGGCCAGTAGTAGAAGCGGAAGGCGTACTGGTCGTAGGTGTCGAGGTACTTCGGCACGGTCCGGGAGCTGACCGTGTTCTCCGCGGTGGGGGTCAGCCCGGCCCGGCTCAGGGCCGCGAGCAGTTCCGATTCGGTTTTGCCGTAGACGATGGCCAGCTTCGCGCCGTTCCGGACCGAGGCGTAGAGTCCGCCGTCGCCGGGCAGGGCGAAGGCGGTGAACTCCCCGCCCGGACCCTTGATCTTGCGCTCGGTGACCTCCCCGGTGGTTCGGGCCAGATCGGACTGGTATTTGGCCTGCCACAGCTCCGCCTTTTCGGGCGAGGCGGCGGTCAGTTGCAGTACGGTGGCCTTGCCGCCCGGTTCGGAAAACTCGGCGGCGACCGGACCGAAGCCGCGCAGCGCCCGCTCCGGGATGGTCTCGGCGGCGAGAAGCGTGGAGGCGGCCAGCAACCAGGGAATGAGGGACAATTTCATCGACGGCAACTCCTTTCCATGAATTTATGGCTGATGAGAATAGAACTGAAATTTGATCTCCCGCAACCAGCCGCGCCGGTCGGGACGATTGTCCCAGGGCAGCAGCGTCAGTTCATTTTCCGCTCCGGCGCGGATCCAGGGGGTGACGTCGAGCCAGGTCAGCTCGCCGATCCGGTGATGGTGACGCCGGACATAGTGGCCGTTGACCAACACCCCCAGCAGGTCGGAATCGCTGGTCCACTTGAGAAACACCCTGGTTCCCGGCGCCAGTTTCGGCAGTCTCACCGTGCGGCGGAAGGCGCTGCCGACCACCTCGCCGGGGAGCTTCTGCGCTTTGCTTTTCGCGGCCTGAATTCCGGCGAAGGCCTCCCAGGTGCCGCTCAGATCGAGTTCCCGGTCGGGCTTCGGCAGGAAGGAGAGGAAGCAGTCCCCCTTGAGCCCCCGGAACCGCGCGTGGCGGTTTTGAATCTCCAGCGCCAGGGTCGCGGTGGCGCCGGGCTTGAGGTCAAGTTTGAGATGTCCCACCCCGCGGTTCGGGCCGGGGTCGGCGATCTCTTTGCCGTCGAGATAGACCTTGTACCGGCCGTCGATCGCGCCGTCGAGGTAGTTGCCGCTGCACCAGAAGAGGATCTCCCCGTCCTTCCAAGTCGGCGGCACGGTGAAGGTCCTGCGGGCCAGAAAACGGTCGCCCTTGACCTCGCTGCCGAGCAGCCAGGGCCCCAGTTCCCGCCGGCTCCAGCCCTCGTCGGTGCGCAGCAGTTTGGTGATCGAAGCGTCGGCATCGAGCTCGCGGACCTCCCAGTCGCCGTTCAGCGACAGGGTGTTCCGGGTGTAGTCGTACTTCCGGTCGTTGACCGTGACCGGCGGCTTTTCGGCCCCCTGCCAGCGTCCGCACTGAAGCAGGAACCAGCGCCGGGCCGCCCGCGCCGGGTCGGTCCGGGGCGAGGTCAGCACCTTGAACTCCAGCGGCGGCAGTTCGCCGGAGAGGTCGCCCGGCCGACCGCTGAGCAGATCGGTGAGCTTCCCCGGCTGCTGCCGGCGGAAGTGGAAGCGGTAGGGCACGCTCTTTTTCAAATCGCTGTTCCAGAGCACCCAGATGTCATAGAGCCCGTTGTTGCTGAGGTAGTGGCGGGGAATCAGCGGCGCTTCCGCCACCAGTTCCAGCGGCCGGGCCTCGGCCCAGCGCAGCAGCGCGGTCAGCAGCTGGTAGGTGTTCGCATACCAGGTCGGAGTGCGCAAACCGAAGGTGATGACCCAGCCCTTGCCCAGTTTGCGCATGCCGGCGGCCACCGAGCCGTCGCGCCAGCGCAGCAGCGGGGTGGTGTCAGACGCGATGCTCTTGAGTTTCACGCCGTCGCCATTCTGCCACTCCGGGAAGTCGCCGGGGTTGAAGACGCTCTGGTTGCGCAGCGGTCCGAACTCCTCGTTCCGCTTCGGGTTGTTGCGCTCGTCGTATTCGGAGATCGCCAGCGCCTGATAGCCGGTGAGCTCCCGGATCGGCCAGCTGTCGGCCTCCTCCGGCGAGTGCCGCCCGGTCTGGGTCATGGCCACGAAGATGCCGCCGTTGCGGACCCACTGCTCAATGCCCTTGATGGTCTCGGGGCGCATCACGGTGTTGTTGGCGTCGAAAATGATCCGGTAGCGGTCGGCCAGACCGTTGGTGAAGTCGGCCGGAACCAGCGCATCGATCGGATAGTCGCGCATCAGCGTCTCGTTGAAGCGCCACATCCAGTAGCCGGAGGGGTAGGCCACGTTGCCGTCGGGCAGCCAGGGGTAGCCGAGCAGCGCGTTGATGTCCGAATCGAAGAGCACGGCGAGGTCGCTCTTCTCCTGGTGCTGTTGCCCCAGCAGTTTCAGCGCGGGCAGGATTTTTTCAAAGTACTCCCGGATTTCCGGATCCCAGTAGATGTTGCCGACGTGGATGAAGTAGTGGATGGCGTTGACCCCCTCGATCATGCAGAGCCCGGTGAGGCCCTTGAACTCGGTGAGGTTCCGGGCGGGCTGGCTCGGCTCGAGGGTGAACGGCAGATCGGCGCCGCGCATCAGCATCGGCAGATACTCCGCGAAGAAGGCGGTCATGTAGCCGGTGTTGTGGAAGTGCGCGCCGTAGCGCCGGGCGATTTCGCGCAGCTGATTGGTGTAGGTGTCCGGCGCCATGCTGACGATCGACTTGTCCGGTTCCACCTCGCGGATGGCCGCGACCCCCTGTTCCACCGCCCGGTTGCGGCTCCAGCCCTGCCAGTCGGAAAAATCGACCCAGCGGGCGTTCCAGCCGGGCTTCACGAACGGATATTTGCGCGGTTCGGCTCGCGACAAATAGACCTGATAGGCGATCGCCCCCTTGGGCAGCCGCACGGCGAGCAGGTTCTTCCCCGCCTGCAACGCGCCGGTCACCTCGTAAGCGCCCCAGTGCGGGGTGGCGTGGCGCATCGGATCGGTGGCGATCTTCTTGCCGTTGAGGTGGATTTCCACTTCGTCGTTCTGGCCGCAGTTGAGGTCCCACAAGTAGAGCCAGATCCGCTCCTCCGGTTTCTGTTTGAGGGTGAACTGGCGCCGCAGCACCGCCGGTTGCTTGGGCAGGAACAGCGACTGGTCGCTGCCGGGCATGTGGCGGACCCGCGGCCAGTCGGAGTCGTCGAAATCGGGCCGGTAGTATTCGGGCGGCGTGGGCTCCGCCTCGAACTTGTTGTCGCCGGCCAGGTTGTTGGTGTTCGGCTCCGGCTGGCCCGGCTTGAGTTTGAGGTAGCCGATCCGCCACTCCCCGGCCAGATCCAGCAGCCGCTCGTTCCAGCCGGCGAATTCGGCGATCGCGGGCAGCCGGAGCTGCTCCCAGCTCTTGAGTACGCCGGGCCGCCCGAAGTAGCGCTGCGAAACGGCGTCGAGCGTGCCGTAGCGCTCCTTGAGAAACTCCCGGAAACTGCGGTCGACCAGCGGTCCATCCTCCAGAAACACCGTGTAGGCGCCGTGATTGAGCTCGCCGTGCGGCTCCAGAAATTCGATCACCTCGTCGGCTCCGCCGTACTTCCGGATCAGCTGCTGCAGCTGCTGGAGCTCCGCCTTGCGGGCGTCGCCCGAGGCCCAGCTGGTGGTGCCCACGCCCCCGAAGAAGGGATCGCCGACCGAGTGAAAACTGCCCGCGTATCCCGGCATCGACACCACGTTGTCCTCCCGGAAGTGGTTGGCGATCGAGGGTCCGCTGGTGAAATTGGTGTTCAGCACCACCGGCAGTTTGCGCTGCCGGGCCAGCCGGTAGGCCCAGTTCCATTTGTGGTCGTTGAAGAGTCCGGCGGCGAAATCGGCGTTGTGAATTTCGGCCCAGAAGACAAAGCCCAGCTTGCCGAGTTTGGCGGCGAAGTCGAACTCCTGTTGCGGATCGTATTCGGCGTAGGGGACGTCGCCCGGCGCCGAGTCCGGCCGGTAGTAGAAACGGAAGGCGTATTGATCGAAACTGTCCAGAAACATCGGAATCGCGGCGGTGCTCCGGGTGTTCTCCGCGGTCGGGGTGATCCCGGCGCGGATCAGGGTCGAGACCAGCTCCGCCGGGGTCCGGCCGTAGGCCAGATGGAGCGTCTTGCCGACACGCACCGCAACGCTGCAGCCGTTGCCGTCGGCGAACTCATAGCCATGGAACGCGCCGCGCGGCCCCTTGAACTCCCGTTCGGTCACCCGGCCCACCGTCCGGGTCAGGTCCGAGTGGTATTTGGCCTGCCACAGCGCCGCCTTGTCGGCCGCGGCGGTTCGCACCGTCAGGATGCTGGAGTTGGCGCCGTTCTCCGTGTACTCCGCCGCCACCGGTCCGAATCCGCGCAGCGTTTGTTCCGGAAACGACTCCGCCGCCGCGACCAGTCCGCCACCCGCCGTCAACACCATCAGCAACAACTGCCCCCACCACTTCATCTGTTTGCCCCTTTCAGTTATATCAGTGGACAGCCACCCTCCCGGATGCCCTGACTGTTTTTAAGTGTAGCGGTACTTCGGCGGTTTGTCAAATGGGGCGGTCCGAATTTTGCGGAAGTTTTCCGGAACGGCGCAGATCCGCCGGGCTCAGGGCTGATCCGCGGCGGGCGGCGCGGTCGCCAGTCCGTCCTCCCAGCGCTGGCGGTCGGCGATGGTGGCGCGGGCGCCGAGTTCCCATTCGATCACGTCGGCCATTCCGGCCTCGCAGAAGGCCGGTTCCAGCTCGAATTGCAGTTGAAAGCCGGCGGCGGCGAGGGTTTCGGCCAGCAGCGCGTCGAGCTCGGGGGCGCGTACCGCATACCGGAAATGACCGTGATCGGCCGCGGTCAAAGACAGCTGAGCCGGGGTCAGGTGGAGCTCGCCGGAACGGGTGGAGCCATCGTCCGAGGTCAATTCATAGACCAGCCGGACGAAG
>CASFRF010000013.1 GCA_949297015.1 uncultured bacterium | reverse complement strand
GTGAGGATCCTCCGGAAAGCAAATCCTCATCCGCTGAAATCCGTCGCGTCACCGTCGTCTCCAGGTTGCAAAATCGGCATTCCGCGGGTATAATACCCGGCGAGTTCATCAATAAACGGAGGTGTGTGTCGGATGAAGCGTGTTCGGATGCCCGGGTTGGCCGCCGCTGCCGTCGCGGCCGCGGCGGTCTGCGCACTGTTCGGCTTCACGGTGCTCTTCGCCATGCCCTGGGCCGAGGATCTGGGAAGTACCCGGATGTTGGAACAGCCTCTGCGCGCCTGGCTGGCCGCACCCGTTCAGGCCTATTGGGAGTGGGGCGGTCGCTATTTGTGCTACGCCTCTTCCCCGGCCGGAGACTGGCTGCTGCGCGGTCCGTGGCGCTACGGGGTATTTTGTCTGGCGATGTATCTCTTGTTCGGAGCGCTGCTGCTGGGGCTGGCCCGGGAGCTCACCTGGAAGCTGCCGCGCAAGAAAAGTTTCGCGCTGGGACTGCTGTTGTGGGCGGCGGCGAGCGCTTCATTGCGTTCCTTTGATCAGATGTTCGGCTGGGTGGCCAATATCTTTTCCGGCACGTTGGCGGTGATCGGGGTGCTGATCGCACTCTACTTCCTGCTCCGGTTCCGGCGCCGCGGCGGGTGGCTCAATTATGCGGGGATGTTGCTGGGCGCCTGGCTGGCCCCGGGGTTCTACGAGCACGGAGCACTCGCCGGGCTGCTGCTGGCGTTTGCCGTGGTCGTCGCCGTGGTTGAGGGCGCGCGCCCCCGGCGGGCGTTGATCGGATTCGCGGTCTGGTGCACGTTCTGGGCGCTGGTGGCGCTGACGGCTCCGGGAAATTTTGCCCGGCAGTCGATCCACGCCCCGGGAGCCGGGTTGATGGAGTCCTGCTTCATGGCGGCCCGGACTCTGGTCGGGCTGGCGGGGCACACCCTGGTGTCCCCCTGGCTGCCGGTGCTGCCGCTGCTGGCGCTGGTGACGGCCGGGAACGGGGATGGCAGAGTTCGGGGCCGACTCCGCTGGATCTGGTCGACGTTGCCGCTGCTGCTGGCGCTGGGCCTGACCGCGCTGCACTTTCTGGCCCGCTACCCGATCGAATTCGCAACCCGGACCGGGGGCAGCGCCCTGCTGCTGCTGGCCGCGGCCTGCGGTTTTGTCGTCTGGCTGTGGCGCGATGAGCTGGCTGCCGGTTTGAGACGTCTCCCGCGCTTGACCGCGGCGTTGCCGCTGCTGGCGTTGCTGGCGTTGCTGCTGACGGGCAACACCCGCGAGGCGGCGCGGACGGTCTATTCCGGAAGCCTGTTCCGCTATCACCGGGCGATGGTCGCGCGGGTGGCGGCGTATGAGCGGAATCGGAACGCCGATCAGCTCACGGTCGAACCGCTGCTCGAACGGGCCTGGCCCGCGCAGAAGATCCGGCTCAATTTCCCGGCGCTGGCGCGCGACATGGGCAGCGAATACGCGCCGCTGCGGTATCAGATTGCCGAAATCACGGTGCGACCGTCAAAAGCGGAATTGCTGGCGGAACTCGACCGGGCGCTGCCCGGGCTGCCGGTCCAGACCCCGCGGGGGGTGGTCACCCCCGCACTGCTGCCCACTGCGGCCGGTACCGGGCAGGACTTTCTGTTGCTGTCCGGCCCGCCGGAGCTGCTCTCCGGCGGGCAGTTGCGGGTGTTGCTCCTGACCGGAAACCGCTGGCTCGCCGCGCGGCTGCCGGCGCAGTTCCCCCGGCTTTCGGGGTCGATGGCGCTGGCGGTCTGGGCCGCCGGGGGGAATCACCGCAGTTCGGATCCGGCGCGGGTCACGCTGCGCCGGGAGCCGCTGCTGCTGGCCATTCCGCTGGACCGGGCGGTGGGAGAGCGCCTGGTGGCGCTCTATTTTTCGGTGGATCAGCGCACCTATCACCGCTTTACGGGCGAGCTCCCGGCCTCAGTCACCGCTGCGAAGCAGCTCCGAGGGCGTTCGTCCGAAGCGTTGCCGGAAGAGCCGTGAGAAGTAGTTCGGGTCTTCAAATCCGCTCAAAAAAGCCACTTCGCGCACGGTGTGCGCTCCGCTCCGGAGCAGTTGTTCGGCCAGCGCCAGCCGCTGTTGTTGCAGATACCCCGAGGGAGAGCGGCCGAGTTCCGCCCGGAACAGCTTGGCCAGATGGTTGGCGGTAATGCCGAGTTCGGCGGCCAGTCCGGAAACGGAGAGCCCGGGCTGCCGGAAGCCGGCGTCGATCCGGCTTTTGGCCTTGAGAAAGGTGCGGTTGTGCCGGAGTACCGCCGTCTCGGGCGTGGCGGCGGCTCCGCTCAGCGCCAGAATTTCCAGCAGCAACCCCCGTTTCCTCAATTCGGCGGTCCACTCGGACCCGGTTTCGCCGAAGGCCCGGAGCAGACGCCGGAGTTCCGTTGCCGCCCCCGGCTCCAATTGGCGGAAACAGGGGAAACTCAGCTCCGACAGGTCCGGGGCTCCGGCGCTCAGTTCGGGGCGGAAGTCGGCTTCGTCGTCGCAGAAGACGTAGGGCGGTTCCGGACTCCGGTGCCGGAGGCAGTCGCCATACCAGTCGAAGTGCAGGCAGTAGCGCTCCACCGCGGTGACCGCCACCGTGCAGTGCACCAAGTTCGGCGGCAGGATCAGCAACTGTTCCGGCGCAAAGTCGTAGGAGCCGCGCTCGGTGATCACCCGGCCTTTCCCGGCGTGAAAATAGACCAGTTCAAAATCGTAAAGCCGCCGGTTCGGCTCAATGGTTCCGGCCGACCAGCGTCCGTGCCAGTAGCGGCCCGGAGTCGGATTGAGTTCGCGTCGCGTCATTCGAGCCGGAGTTCGCCCATCCGGCCGGGGGAGCGGTGCGGCCGCCCCGGCACCGTGGACGACCAGTTGGCGGTGGCCGAACGGCCCTCGCCGAGGTGTTCGATGCGCAGAAAGTTGCCGACCAGCCGCTGGCCCGGCCGGAGCGGTCCGCCCCCGGTGCGGCGGTTCAGTTCCCGGGCCGGAATCGCCACTTCCACATACCAGCCGTCGGGCTGGACCGAGGCGGCGGAACGCAGATTGCGCATGGTGTATTCGCGGCAGTCCCACTGGTTGCCCCAGTCGGTGTTGAGTCCATCGGCGTCGGGCTGAATCGGGCCGGAACCGGTGTAGAGGAACAGCGCGTCGAGGATCTGCCCGGCGGCGTTGAATTGCAGTTCATAGTGCTGCCGGTGGTCGCCCACGGCGTCCAGAAAGACCTCCACCGCGTCGCCCCGGTAGAGATTGTCGTCACGCTGAGTGCCGAAGGAGAAGGGCGGGCCCGGTTTTTTGCAGTCGAACGCCAGATAGAGACCGTCGCCGTCGTAAGTGAGATAGACCGTGGTCGGGCGCTCCCGCCAGAGCTCGGAAAAATCCTGACCGAAGGGGGAACGGTCGAGCTGGATCCGGGCCGCTCCGGACCAGCCCGGATCTCCCGGTTTCCCGTCGATGGTGATGGCCTGCTGCCGACGGGGAACGGTCACCGCCGGCACCGGATTGGTGTTGGCCGCGTCCGCCGCGCCCGCCCCGGCGGCGAGCGCCAGCAGCAGCAACACCGGGAGTTGACAGCCGAACCGCATCAGTTCACCCCCAGTTGATCGAAGATTTGCCGCAGCTCGGGTGCCGCAAACGAGCTCAGCAGCACCACCACGCGCCCGGCTCCGAGCGGAAATTCCCGCCAGGCCGGTGCGCTCCCGGGCTGCAGCTCGATCCGGCCGTAGGGCCAGGCGTAGAAGAGCCGCCCGGCATACCCTTCGGCCGAGTTGAACGGCTCGGCGAGCGCCAGCAGCTCCCAGTCCGGAAGCTCCGGCAACACCGGTTTCCAGCCGGCCAGCGGCAGCTGCCGCCGCGCCGCGTTGTAGTAATCAAAGCGGCCGTGGCAGGCCGAGATCACCACCGTGGCGCCGCCGCGGGCCCGCTCCTGCAATTGGTCGTCGAGTCCCTCATCCAGCTCCATCAGCGGCAGCACGATGGTTTTGAGTTCCGGATCCCGCAGGTCGTCCGGGCCGATGATCCGGCAGCCGGGAAGCGCCGCGAAGTAGTTCTCCTCCACCTCGGTCCGGTAGTCCCACTGCGGGGTGCCGCCGCGGGTCTCGCGCGACCACTGCTGCTGAAAGCTGAAGTACAGCCCCAAGTCCCGCCGTTCCGGCTGCGCCCGGACCTGCCGGGTCGCGGCGATCGCCTGCTCCACCGCGCGAGCGATCCGGCCCTTGCCCCCGTCGTGACCGATCACCGCGCCGTGCAGGAGTTCACAGCCGTAGCTGTGCTGACGCAAGTGCCAGTAGATGGCGTACTCCGCTCCGGCCTCGGCGGTCAGCCGCAGATGCCGGGTCAGCCGGGCCGTGGTGTCGTCGGGATAGAGATTCTGGGCCGCCTGCTGCCCCGCCTTCTGCTCCAGCACCCAGAGCGGACGTTGCGGGCCGCCGACGCCCCGGAGCAGACCGTACTGGAAACGGGTGAAATTCTCATCCTCCACATAGTGGCTGACGCCCATTGCATCGAGCGCCGACCGCCACTGCCAGAGGTCGAACGGAATGTGCCAGGTCAGGTTGTAGAAGTTGGAGGTGATCGGCTGGGGGACGCCCGCGGCTTTCAGCGCGTTGTACTGGGCCTGATAGAACTGGAACCAGATCCAGGAGCGGTAACGCCGGAACTCCAGCCGCAGCCCCGGCGGAAACGACCCCGCCGCCCCCGGACCCGGGATCGGAATGTCCCCCCAGTTGATGTAGACCTGACTCCAGACCCCGCCGCCGAGTCGGCGGTTCAGATTCTCCAACGTTCCGAAGTGCAGCCGGAGATACGCCTGAAAGCTTTCGCGGGTCGGCCGTCCGCCCCAGCAGGTGAAGCCGTCTCCGGCCAGCTCGTTGTCGATCTGCCAGCCGACCAGCGCCGGATGAGCTTTCAGCGCCCGCCCCAGCTGGAAGGCCAGCTGGGCGCAGCGTTCCCGGTACTGTCCGTGCGCGGGCGTGTAGTTGCGCCGGACTCCGACCGGCATCGGGGTGCCGTCGGCGGCGGTTGCCCCCAGCTCCGCGTATTCATGAAAGAAGCTCGGCGGCGGCGTGGCCGACGGCGTACACCAGATCACCTGGTACCCCAGTTCGTGGGCCAGATCCAGAAACTTCAGCACCCAGTCCGGCTGGAAAACCCCCGGCTGCGGTTCCAGATACTGCCAGGCGAACTCGCCGCAGCGCAAAACCGAAAGTCCCAGTTCCCGGCCCAGTTCCAGATCGTGTTGCCACACTTCCGGCGGGTACAACTCCGGATAATAACTTGCTCCAACGCGCATAGTTCCCAATTCCGTCCATGAAGGCGCACTTCGCGCCCGTTTTCAGTTCAGGCGAAGGGGGTGATCTCGGCGTAGACCCGGCTCAGCAGTTCGGGCAGATCATCTCCGATCAGCGTCCGGTTGCCCAGTTCTCCGGCCCGGCCGTGGAGATAGACCGCCAGCGCCGCCGCGGCAAAGGCGTCGACCCGACCGGCGTAGATTCCCCCCAGCAATCCGGCCAGCACGTCCCCCGATCCGGCGGTGGCCAGCGCCGGACTGCCCGAGCCGTTGATCACCCGCCGACCGTCGGGCGCGGCGGTCACCGTGCGGTGCCCCTTGAGCACCACCACGCAACCGAGCCGCGCCGCCAG
>CASFRF010000012.1 GCA_949297015.1 uncultured bacterium | reverse complement strand
CGGGATGCAGCGGTCGGCCCACAGCGCCGGCGAGAGGGCCGGAATCCGGCCCAGTCTGGCCCCGGCCTGACCGAGCCGGGCCAGCCGGCTGGCATCGAGCTTATAGTTGGTTGCCGAGGCGCCGAACAGGCAGTACGGCAGTTCCTCGTAATATCCGGAGGGGCCGATCCACTGCCGCGAGGGACACAGCAGCACCGACACCGGCATCTTCCCGCCGAAGACATCGGCGCCGTTGGGAATCGACCGGTCCCACATATCGTTGCTGCTCCACAAAGACCCGCCGAGATACTTCTCGTAGAGACAGGAAATCGAGTACTTGTTGTCCGCGCCGTACCAGTACTGCCCCTTGTAGGAGGCGTTGCCGTACCCCGGCGCCAGATAAAAGGCCTTGAAATCCCCCTCGTAGATCAAACTGGCCATCGCCAGCTGCCGCAAATTGCCCTTGCACTTCGCGCGCCGCCCCTGCTCCCGCGCCTTGTTCAACGCCGGAAGCAGCATGGAAGCCAGAATCGCAATGATCGCAATCACCACCAACAATTCAATCAACGTGAAACCATGCCAGGATCTTTTCATCATGCTTTCCTTCTTTGTCTCTCGCTGCCACAACTCACTCCAACTTCATCCCCCGCCCCCGGAACCGGCCGGGGACGGGAGGTGCCACTCATTCAACGTTCCGGATTGACCGAAAACCGGAGTTTCCAGGCCAGCTCCATCGGCACTTTGAACTGCAAGCCGATCTTGAACGGCGGGCAGCCCACGCAGAAGGCGCGGAACCGGAACTCGTTCCAGCCCTTGCGCAGCTGGACCGGCGCCTGGGCTACGGCCAGACACTTGCCGTTGTCCACCGCGCGGTAGTCCTTGTCCGGAATGGGGAACGCCTTGCCGTTGATGGTCCAGTCGATGTAGGTCATCCAGTGCCCGAGGAAGTTGACCGGCACCTTGACCGCCTCCGGCGACCAGACCCAGGTGACACCGAACCAGACCTGAGATCCGAGCCCGAGCTTGACCCGGTTATCCACCTCGTCCAGCCCGGCGACCTGCCAGCTCAGCGGCGTTCCGGCGCCCCAGAAGCCGGAGATTTCCGGCCCCTGATAGCGGGCCTTGCGATCAACGGGCTTTCCCTCCGGCGAGTACTTCGCCTTGCGGTAGAACGCCTCGACCTCCTGCTTGTTGGAGGGATCGTAGGTGAACTTTTCCGCGCCGGGGCCGCCGAAGGGCCCCAGAATCAGCCACTGCGGCGGCACCGGGCCGTCGCCGAAACCGTCGAAGCGGACCGGCGCCCAGGCCCCCGGATAGAGTCGGGCCTCGCTCGGCTCGTCGTAGGTGTCGATGTTGGCCGAACCGTCGGTATTGGCCCACCAGACCCGGTTGTGACCGCCGAAGTTCGCATCGAAGTTGACCAGCGTCCGGAAATCCGCATTGAACGGCTGCTTCCGGGCCGGAATCGCCGAACGCGGAATCATCGCGGTCAGCACCAGCCCCTTGCCGTCGGGATCGATCCGGTGCGCCAGTTTCGCCCCGGCCACCTCGCCGACATGGGCGAAGGAGACGCTGCCCACCGGCGTGCGGTAGGTCTGGGGCCGGGCTCCGGCGCCGGACCACTCCGGATACATGCCGATCATCACCGGCACCACCTTGCCGTCGCGCTGGAACACCCCGGCGGTGAAACGCACATCGCCGGGCCGTCCGCCCGCCGGGCCACCCGCGGGAGCCTCCGCATCGCCCCGCAGATAGAAGCCGAAGGTCACCGCCGCCTGATCGTGGCTGAAGATCCGCGCCAGCTCGGTCAGCGGAACCGGCTGGAACGGGAAGTCAAACCGCAGATGCCAGCGCAGGAACAACCGCTCCGGCTGATAGAGGCAGCGGACCTCCACCGTGCGCTGGTCACCGGCCTTGAACACCACCGGACTTGCCGCCTCCCAGCCGGTCAGCGAGCCGTCGAAGGCGGGGATTCCGGTCGACGGGGCGAATTCGGCGAACCGGGCCGCACCGGCTCCGCCGCGCAGCGCCAGCGCCAACTCCGGCGGATCGGCGATCTCGGCGGCGCTGACCGTCACCTTCTCGGGCAGTCCCGTGACCGGCTTGACCGGATTCCGATCGAGCGTCCAGTTCTCAAATTCATAGAGGTAGGGCGTGTACTTGCCGGCGGCGTAGTAGATCCGCCGATTCTTCGGATTGGGCCAGATCGAACCGGCGAAAAATTCGCCGGGCTGCCGGTAAACTCCGAGCTCGCCGCTGAAGGTGTCCGGCGGGAAGATGGTGTCCAGATAGATGCCGTCCTCGGTGTACAGCAGCACGCCGCTGCGGGTCTGGTCGATCACCGCCAGCAGGCCGTTGATCGGCCGGAAGATCCGCATCGCACCGTGGATTTCTCCGGGTTTTCCGGCTCCCTCCAGCCGGGTCCGGCCGACCCGCCAGCGCAGCTGATAACCGCCCTTGCCGTCGGGGACGTAGCGCGAAATCTTGTGCTGAGCGCCGTAGTTGGCGGTGAAGTTCCGGCCGCCGCGGGCCTGAACGTAGTAGTCGCCGCCGGGGGTGCCGTCGACCTGCAGCCAGTCGCTGCTGAATCGGTCGTCAAGCTCGTTGCCGCCGCGCAGCGCGGGCGCATTTCCCTCGGCCCGGGCCGTAAAGAAGGGATCGGTCAGCACCTTCTCCCAGCTCCGGAACACCGGGTTGCCGTGACGGTCGAACTCCGCCGGAGCCAGCCGCATCACATCCCGGGTCCCCTGCCCCGCGGCGATATAGGAGAGGTCATCCAGCCACTTCTGGCCGTGATAGCTCAGCACGCCCGGGGGCAGTTCGCAGGGGCGCAGCTCCTCGCGATCGACCTTGCCGTTGCCGTTGGCGTCGTTCCAGAAGTAGTTGCGGTCGCCTTCGCGGATGATCGCCGCCGAGAAGAGCAGCGCCCGCCCGTCGTCGCTGAGTCGATAGACCTGTCCGCTGCGCTCGCTGGCCAGATAGAAGCGCCCGTTCCGGCGGATGCCGCGGGGCTTGGCCAGTCCGGGTTTCTGGTCGTCGCCGGGGAAGACTCCGGGCCAGACCGCGTCGGTCTTCCAGACCCCGGTCTCCAGATCGACTTTCCAGCGGACCATCCAGTTGCCGTGGCCGGAGACGTAGACCAGCGAGGGATCGTCCGGATCGCAGGCGTACCCGGTGTTCGCGCGGGTCTGATAGGTCGGGTACTCCAGCGCCAGACGCCCGGTCTTGACATCCCACTCCGAAACCCGGTTGGGGCCTTCGAGCTCCACCACCAGCAGCCGGATCGAGCCGTCGGCGGTGCGGCGGACCGCCAGCTTGGCGGGGGCCATCATGGTTTCCGGATCATATTGTCCGGGAGTCTGGGCCGCGCTGCGGCCGAAGGTCTGGACGATCCGGCCGGAGCCGTCGAGCCGGTAGGCCCGGTTCTTCGCGGTGTCGGAGAGATAGAAGAAGCCCTCCGGATCAACCTCCAGATCGGCCGGTTCGATCGACTTCGGAACCTTGAATTTCGGCTGCACCTTCCCCTCCGGCAGACCGTTTTTGAGCGCATAGGAGCCCACCGTCCAGTCCGCGCCGTCGTGATACAGCAGCCAGAGCCGGCCATTGCGCGCCGCCATGCCTCCGGGACCGGGAACCGCCAATTCCGCCAGCCGTTTGCCGGTCTCGCCGTCGAGTACCCAGAGCTGGTCGAAGGGGGTCTTGGACTCGTCGTAATAATAACCGCCCCACCAGCCTTTCAGCCGCTCCAGTTTGCCGCGCATCAGAACGTAGAGCACGCTCCCGGTGTCGGTCTTCTGCGAGCTCAGCGCGATCACCCGGGCGCCGGGCAGCAGTCCGCCTTTGCGGAAGGGGGCGCTGTCGGGACCGAAATTCTTCCCGTCGGGCCGATAGATGAAATCGGGCGTACCGTCGGTCGAAACCGCCCAGACCGTCTCGCCGTCAGTGGTCGCGCAGAAGCCGCCGCCCACGCCGCCGGAGTTGAACGCCCGCAGGAACTGCTCGCGCCCCAGCGGCCGGTTGAGATCGAACATCGGCGCGTTGCGGCCGTTCTCCAGATACTGATAGTAGAAGACCGCAATCCCGTCCGGCGTGGAGTCCACGTCGCGCAGCGGGGAGTTGACCGGGTCGCCGTAAAAACCGACCGGGACCTTCCAGGACTCCGGCGTCTGGCGCGTCGGCAGCCACGGCGAAACGCCGCCGACGAACCGCGGATGAATCGCATGCCAGGTGCCGTCCAGCGGGGATTTCGTGGCGGGCGCGCAAATGCCGCGCACCGCGTATTCACCCGGCGGGACCGGCATGAAGTTGTCGTCCAGCCCGTCCCAGATTTCGGTAAAGCGGGTCGCGCCCTTCTTCGCCACCCGGACGGTCCCCATCGTGAAATTCGAGATCACCCGCTCCGGATGCTCCTTTTCCACGATCACCAGCCGCACCAGATAGGGCTGCTCTCCCGAAGCCGGTTCCGGCAGTTCATAAGAGATCGGGATTCCCGCGGCCCGGGCAACCAGCGCCAGCAGCGCCAGCGAGGCCGTCAATACCCACATTACACCTTTTCGCATGACCCACTCCTTTCTGAAGTTATGAATTTTTCGATGTCGGGTTTAAAGATTCATGGTGACTTCGGCGCCGGACCAGACCAGCTCCCGGCTCTCGCCCCCGGGCAGCACCACGCGGAAGGTCCGCCGTTCCGGCATGCCGGGGTAACTGCCGCGCCGGGAGCCCACGGTCAGCTGCCGGGCCGCTTCGTCCCAGCGGATTTCCGTCAGCGAACAGACGCCCTGTTCGTAATCGTAACCCTCGAATGCATCCTCGTAGAGGGTAAACCGACCGTCGGCTCCGGGGAAGAGGCGCAGTTCCAATTCGGTCCACGGGGTGGCTCCGGCGTAGTCTGCCACCGGCGCCAGCGGCAGAATCGCCCCGGCCCGGGCAAAGAGCGGCAGGCGGTCGATCGGCGCGGCGGCCTCGACCTCTTTTTCCGCCGGAGCTCCGGTGTAGAAGTCGAACCACTTCCCGGCGGGCAGCAGCACCCGGCGGGAGCCGGTCCGGGTAAGATCGAGCTTCCCGGCCTGCACATACATCGGTTCGACCACCGGGGCCGCGAGCAGCGTCCGGCCCAGCAGCAGTTCATCGGTACAGTCGCGCAGCCGGGGATCGGCCGGATCCTCGGCCCAGAGCGGACGCAGGAAGGTGCCGCCCGCGCTCGAGACCTCGTAGGCCAGCGCATAGAGATACGGCAGCAACCGGTAGCGGAGACGGATCGCCGCCTCCAGCGCGTCAAAGGCCCACTCGCCGCGTTCGCCGAACTGCCAGATCTCGCGGGGACAGGTGGTGCCGTGGGCGCGCATCATGGGGCAGAGCAGACCGAACTGCATCCAGCGGATATAGAGTTCGCGGAATCCGGGCTCGCCGAGGGCTCCGGCGTATTCGCGATCGCCGACGAAGCCGCCGATGTCGGAGTTCCAGTACGGCATTCCGGACAGCGAGAAGTTAAGTCCGGCCGGAATCTGTTCGCGCAACGCCTTCCAGCTGGAGTCGATGTCGCCCGACCAGCAGACCGCGCCGGTCCGCTGCAGTCCGGGATACGCCGAGCGCGAGAGGATCGCCACCCGCCGTTCGGGCCGCGCCCGCCGCTGCTCCTCGGCCACGCCCTGGACGTGGTAGAGCGGATAGGAGTTGCAGACCTTCCGGAAGGGCCCGGCCGCGGTCGGGGTGTCATGGGCGTCGGACTCGCCGAACATGCTCATGACGTGCGGGAACGGGTGTTCCGGCTCGGTCGCGTCGAGCCACCAGCCGTCGATGCCGGCCGCGCCGAGGTGTTCACTGAGCAGCTCCCAGAACTTGCGGCGCATCTCCGGATTCCAGGCGTCGTAGACCCGCGATCCCGGCGGAGCGCCGTCGTAATCGAGGAAGCCGCCGAGGCGGGTGAACTCCTCGAAGGGCCGGCATCCGGGCTCAAAGTTCGGCCAGACGGAGATCAAATTGTGGACATGGAGCTCGTGCAGCTGGCGGACGGCCGCAGCGTAGTCGGGATAGGCGGGATTGGCAAACTCCATGGCGTTCCAGACTTTGCCCCAGTAGCGCCAGTCTTGGATCACCGCATCGAGCGGCACGCCGAGCTTCCGGTAACGGCGGGCGACGTCGACCAGTTCATACTGGCTGGCGTAGCGTTCGCGGCTCTGGAGGTAGCCGAGCAGCCACAGGGGCGGCAGCGGCGCCGCGCCGGTGAGCTTCCGGAATTCGGCGATCACGCCGTCGCAGTCGCCGCCGAACAGGAAAAAGTAGTCGACCCCCTCCCCGGCCTCGGCGGTAAAGCTGGTCTCCTGCGGGGAATCGGCGTAGATCGTCGGTGCGGCATTGTTCCACAGCACGCCGTAGCCCTTGCTAGAGTGCAGGAACGGGATGGCGATCTCCATATTGATCTGTTCGAGCCGGATCTGCCGTCCGCGCTGATCGAGCCGGCCGTTGCGGTGCTGCCCGAGACCGTAAACCGACTCGTCGCGTTCGAGCCGGAAACTCTGGCGGACCAGAAAGGTGTCGCCGGAAACGTAGGAGACCGGCGTAAGCACCGTCCCGCCATCCTTTTCCGCCAGCAGCGGACGCCCGTCCGGATGCAGGAAACGCACCGCTCCGGAGGCGCGGTCGATCTCCACGGTCAGCTCCGCCCCGACCAGCCGCCAGGCCTTTTCCGAATCCTGCCGGGTGACGGGGGGCGTTTCCGGCGTCAGAATCACCGCGGGGCCGACGGGCAATTCCGGAGTTCCCTCCGGCCGCCGGGTTACGCGCACCATTCGCGGAGTGTAAAACTCCAGCTCCAGAATCAAATCATCGCACTTCAAGGAAAAAACGTCGGACCCGCCCATTTTCCACTCCTGCCAGGTTGCTCATGGTTTGAAACGCAATTGTAAACCATTTCGGAAAAGATTGCAACGGGCAGTCCGGGATCGTCTCATTTAGTCCGAAAAATGCAGAGTGTCCTCCCGGTATTTCCGACGCTGTTCAAAGAAGTTGCTCCGGGAGAAAAAGCCGCAGCGGTGCACCGCCTCGGGCAACGGCACGCCGTTGGCGGTCAACCCCTCCACGGCCCGGATCCGCAGGGAGTTCAAGTAGACGCAGAAGCTCTGACCGGTCTCGGCGGCGAAGCGCCGGGCAAAGGTCGAGCGGCTCAAGCCGGCGATTCGGGCCGCCTCGTCGACGCTGATCCGGCGATGGAAATTGTTGTCCAGAAAATACAGCACCGTTTCGATGGCGTCGTCGCGTTTGGGCATGACCGCGGGGCTGCGGAACCGGGGTGGATCCTCCAGCGCGAAGGCCAGCGACAGCAGTTCCAGCAGGGCCGCCTGAATCCGCATGGCCGACCCGAATTCGGAGCGGAACATCCAATTCCGGATCCGGGTCAGCAGCGCGCCGCCGGTTCGTGCCGCCTCGGGCGGCAGCTTCAGCACAAAGCCGCGTTCCCGGACCCGGTGCGCCAGAAAGGCGAGCAACTGGGCCGCCTCGACCTCGGCCGGGGAGGAGCCTCCGGGAAAATCGCCGGGCATCATCAGCACTTCGCAGCAGCACCCGGCGGGGCCGCAGGCGAAGACATGCGGCACCCCCGGCGGAATCAGCAGCAGGGTGCCGACCTGAACCGGCTCCTGCCGGGAAGCGGCGATCTGGATGCCGCCGCCGCGAACGCAGTAGAACCACTCAAACTCCCCCTCGTGGCGGTGAGTCGGCATATTTTCCAGAAGACCGGACGACGGGGGAAGATCCGGCAACTGGGTGACGATGCCGTTCCGGCGACTCTGTACGCGATCTTCCACGAACCTCCCTCCTTGTCAACCGGTCCCGGTCCGGGCCTCCGCCGACCGGACCGGGGTCAGCGGCCGAGCTTGGTGGCGATCAGTTGCGCGACCTTGCGGCCGGACAGCATCATGCCGCCGAAGATCGGCCCCATCCGATACCCCCCGGCCACGTTGTTGGCGCTCATGCCGCAGGCGAAGAGTCCGCCGAAGTACTCGCGGGTATTCTCCACCGTGGAGGCCTCGCCGGAATCGACCCACATCGGCTTTTCGCCGATGATTCCGCCGGTCGCGGTATCGAGCTGAATTCCGGCCTTGTTGCAGGCCAGACGCATGATCTCGCTGGGGTGACCGGTGCCGTCGAGCACCACCGGGGCGATCACGGTCAGGGGGTCGACGTGCATCTGCAGCCGTTCGACCGGGGTCCAGTTGATGACCAGCCCGTTGATCTTGCCGTCCTTGAAGACGATATCCTCGACGCTCATGGCGTTGAAGATCTTCGCTCCGGCCCGGACCGCGCCGTAGATCAGCGCCGAAGCCATCTCCACGGAGTCCAGCGTATAGTATCCGGGGCTCTCCTCGATCGGGCGGTAACGGATTCCGAAATCCTCGAGAATCGACAACGCCTCGCTCTGGACCACCACCTCGTTGAACAGCATGCCGCCGCCCGGCGCCAGTTTCCGCTCGAAGATCGCCACCCGGATCCCCTGCTCGGCCAGATAGCGCGAGGCCACCAGCGCCGACGGACCGCCGCCGACCACCGCCACCTCGACATTCAGCGAAGATTCCAGTTTATCCGCAAAGGTGCGGACAATGGCGCGGGAGATCACATTTTCAATCGACATCTTTCCAAATCCTCTGTAACCGGCCCGGGGGATTCCGGGGCACAACCATCCGTTATCGATCTCTTCTGCGAGAGTTCGATAATATAGTCTTCCACCGGCGGAAGTCAAATTTTTTCCGGCAGCGGCGGGAGTCGGGCGGGGTCCTCGAGGATCAGCAGCCAGTCCCTGCCGCCGTCGAGTGCGGGCGGGGGCAGGAAGCGGGCCGGGGCGCTGCCGGGGAGCTCGGTATCCGGGCCGGAAACGCCGGTCCGGGGGTTCCAGAAGCGGCAGCGCACGCGGGGCGCGGCCAGCACGCTGAGTTCGACCTCGACCCGTTGCCCGAGCGGCAGGTAAACCCAAACCCAGGAGCCGTCCGCGGCGCGACAGGCGGCGACTTCGCCGGTCGCGTCCGGGGCGGTCGCGTGCACCAGGTGATCGACCGGTTCACGATCCGGGGCGGGTCGGAGCTCGAGCAGGTTCCGGGCGAACCGCAGCTGTTCGGCGCCGGGCAGCGACAGCGCCTCGCGCCAGGTGAGACGCGGGCCGTTGACCGGCTTCCGTCCCCGGTCGAAGAACTGCCAGACCGGATGTGCGCCGTAGGTGTAACCGGCGGCGCCGCTGCAGATGGTCCAGTAGAGTTCGCGGCGCACGTCGTGCTGATCGAGATAGCCCTCGTCGCCCTGCCGGAAGAAATTGGGGTGTTCCTCGTAGGAGGGTTCGCCGTTGACGAAGGGGCGGCGCGGCCACAAATTCCGGGCGTGTCGACACCAGACCCGGCAGGCGTTGTCGCGGCCGTGGCCGGTCTGGAGCAAATGGAAGTCCAGCCAGGGTTCGGCGTGCATGGTCAACGCGGAGCTGCGGTCGCCCCCGGCGGGGTGGAAGGTGATCAGGTGGCTGCCGTCGTCGCCCTCGCGCAAGCCGGCGGCGAGAGCTTGGAGAATCCGGCGCTGCCGCTCGGTCTGAACCGGGCGATCGCCGCCCAGAATCCAGATCAGTCCGGCTTCGCGATAGCGACGGCCCAGCCAGCGACCGTAGTTCCGGGCGTTTTCGGGGGTGAAGATTTCGGGGCCCACGCCCCAGAGCCGGTTCCACTTGTCGCCCCAGGTGGGCAGAAAGCCGAGATAGAGCCCCTGTTGATTGGCCATCCGGACGATCTCGTCCACCTGCTCCCAGTAGGGTTCCAGCGGGCGTTCGGGGTCGTGGTCGGCCAGCGGCAGGTCGCCGCGGGCGTTGGGAGCGTCGAGCCCGTCCTCCTCGGCCAGCGCCACGGCCTGAATCACGTTAAAGCCCTGTCGGACCCGGGTGGACAAGTAGCACGCGGCCTCTTCCAGACTCAACCGGTGAAACAGCTCCCACGCGGTGTCGCCCAGATAGAAAAAGGGACTGCCGTCGGCCCGGCACAGGCGACGACCATCCGCGGAAATCTGAAGTCGGGGCAAGCTCATGGTGGTGACCTCCATCTTGTCAATTCCGGTTGCGGGTCAGACGGTATTCAATACGCCGCGAAGACCGTTTTGTCAATGGCTGGAGACTGAAAAAAAATTACAAAGGGCATGATTTTCGCAAAAAAACCAGTTTTTTCTGGTTCAGGCTATTGCTTTTTAAGCTAACCTGATTTAAAATACGATTGGAAGTGTATTTTTAACCGACATCAATGCCGCAATCCGGGGGGATCAGGCATTGTCAACACAGGTGTGGAGGAAAGACATGACGGAGCAAACAACCCGCGGTACGGTCTCGGAACTTCTGGTCGGCGACTGGGGTCGGCGATTCAACCGGACGATTTTTCTGAATTTTGCCGGAGCTGAGAATCGGACGTTTCACGGTCCGGAGACCGTGCGGGGAATCAGGATTGAACCCGCGGCGCTCAGCGCGCGCGAGATTGCCGGGATCGTCTCTGAACTGAACGAGGAATTTGCGCCCAACGCCGTGACCTTCACCGCCCGGCGCCCGGTCGCCGGGGAGTACGCCACGGTGCAGGTGGGCAAAACCGCGGACTTCGACCGGTACGGCGACTTTCTGGGGCTGGCGGAAATCGACGGCGGGCAGGCCTTTGTGCTGGCGCACAAGCTGACCCGTGCCGAGCTCTCCGGCGTCATCGCGCACGAGAGCCGGCATCTGCTCGGCTTCCGCCACCGGGAAACCACCGGGACGCTGGCCGACTGCGCCCTGATCAACGTCAACAAACCCATCTTCGCTCTCAGTTCCGAAGATGACGTGGTGATCTTCGCCGGAACGCCGCCGAACTTCACCGACCGCGGCTCTATCAACAACACCTCGGGAAAGAGCGGGGCGGACTATGCGTTGGCCATCATCTCGAACAACCGGACGGTTACGGTGGGGGGCAATGTCAGCATCAACGGAATCCAGAGCCTCGTCAATCCGTCCGATGCCGCCGACATGGTCAAAGCCATCGACTTCGGCGGAAACTCCGGCACGGTGGCCTTCTCCGCCGCCAGCGGCGCCGGCACCGGCGCGGATGTTCCGGTCAACATCACGGCCACCAACGCCTATCTCGATCCCAATTTCTCCAACCCTTCTCATAACACCTCTATCAAATCCCGCACTGAATGCTCCGCGACCGGGGTCTACTCCACCGCGGCGATGACGGTCAACGGTTCGCTTTCCGGAAATGTTACCGCCACCTCCGTGTTCGGCGTAACCGGCTACCATCAGTTCGGTGACTGGGAAAAACCCCTCGACAATGCCAGCTCCAACAAAGTTTCGGCCTACGGCTTCCGGAACAGCAGTCTGACGGTTACCGGAGAACTGAGCGGGGTTATGAATTCCTCGACCAAACTGGTCGCCGCGGGATTCAACGACGCCACGGCCAAAGACAATGTGGTGGACGCCGCGGCGATCCGGGTCGACGGCGAATTCTCCACCATCGGGCGGCTTTCGGGGACCCTGACGGCTAAAAACTTGGGGAACTCCATTACCGGAAACACCGCCGATCTGTACGAAGACGCCGAAAAGAAGAACAACGACCAGACCAAGAAGGGCGCCGCCGACGTCAGCGGCAACACCTTTACGGCCGCCGGCATCGCCGCAGCCAGCATCGTCACCGGCAATGAAATTTCCGAGGAAAGTGTTATCTCGGTCGCGACCAGCGGCACAGTGAGCGGAGTCTCGAATACCATCGTGAAGGGAGACGCCTCGGTCAACGCTTCCGGCAACACCTTTGAGGCCTACGGACTCCAGGCCGCCGGAGAGATCACCCTGAACGGCCAGTTCGCCGGTTCGATCGACGTCACGACCACCGGCAGCGTCAGCGGTTCCGCCCTGCCCAACAGCGATCCGGAGGAAAGCGAAGGCGCCGCGGGGGCCGGCAGTGTGGATAACAGCAACAACACGTTTTCTGCGGTCGGCATCAGCGGGACCAAAATTGTGTTCCAGAATAACTTCACCGGAACCCTGACCGCCCAAACGGAAGGAAAGCTTTCGGCGAGAGCCAGCGGCTACAACAATACCGGCGACAGCCAGAAAAACAAAACCGCTTCGCTTGACCTTTCCGAAAATACCGCCTCGGCAGTGGGGTTGCTGGCGGACGAGATTTCAATTTCCGGAAACTATGCCGGAACAATCCGGGCTTCGAGCTCCCTGGATCAGCAATATTCTATAAGCGGCCCGAGTTCTGAAATTACAGTGGGTAACAATCTGGTGGAAGCCTACGGCATCTGGGCGAAAAACCAGCTGCTGGTGACGGGCGACCCCGAACAGGGGACCGGAGGTGAACTCGGCGGCCTGATTCAGGCGGAGCTCTATGACATCGAACTTGAGTCCGGAGCCGGATCCGAAGACAGCAATCTTTTCTGGTCGAGCGGTCTGCGTACCGCCTCCTTGCAGGTGGGAGCCATCACCGGCACCGTTACCTCCTGGGTCAGAAACAGCTCCGGCGGCCAAATCGTTTCCAACGCCATTTACGTTGACGACAGCGGGGATGGCGTCATCAACGGCGGAGTGGTCGAAAATGAGGACGGTACCTCCACCATCAAAGCGCTGGAAATCGCCGAATCGGCCCGGATCGTCGGTCTGACCGATAATGATTCATGGGGTATGACTCACGCCATCGTGGGCGGCCAGAAGGGAGTAAATCTCAAAATTTCCGGGACCCTGTTCGCCGGAAACTCCAATCTCACCATGAACGAGTTGTTGAACAAGCTCGATCTCTACCGCACGCAGCGTTATGACTACACGGACACCGCGGCCATCGACCTGCGCAACGAGTTGAACAGCGCCGGCACCGGGGAAGCGCTGAACACCTACAAATTGGCGGACGATGGAGATACGACCTTCACCGCTGTGCGGGATGAGGTGGAGCTGACCAAAACCGCTGTCCTGTGGGGTAATGTGGATCTGCAGGCCGGGAACAACTTCATCGACATCGACAGCCGGGCCCAGCTGTTCGGCGACCTCTCGGCCAGCTTCGGAACGTTGAACGTTCAGTTCAATCTGCGCGGCGACATCTCGCCGGGGGCGATCATTTCGACCAATCGCAACTACGGGGCGACCAGCGAACAGAACGTCACCGAAAAGAGCGTCACCACCTTCACCGTCGATCTGGAGACGATCGCCGGAACCGGAACCGAAGAGCCGGAAGATCCCGATCTGATCACCCAGGCCGGCACCTACGTTCTGATCGACGGCTACCTGACCGACGGCTGGGTCTGGCGCGACGTCTCTTTGTACTACAAAGGGGAGATCGCCCATGTCCAGATCAATGGCGACGAGTACACCTTCAGCGACGGCACCCGGGTCAGCGCGATCTTCGTCGACATCGACGGGCCGTATAACCTGATCAACCGGGAGTCCATCCAGCTGGTCGTCACCGCGGCGGACGGAAGCAGCGCCGTAGAGGTCGCCGGGATTGACACTCCAGTCAATAACAACGGGCTGGTTACGGTCACCTGGAGCGAGGTTCCCAATGCGGTGGCCTATACCTTGCAGTACGCCACCAACGAGGATTTCTCCGACGCGCTCCAGTACACCACGAACCGCGAGGCGGCGGGGAACCTGAACCGTGCTCAGCTGCAGCTCAATTCCGGGGAAGAATACTACTTCCGGGTGATGGCGGTGACCGCCGACGGTCAGCGCAGCGACTGGAAGGCCCTCCCCGAAAGCTTCTTGGTCGACACCGCCGCCGACACCACCGCTCCGACGGCGCCGAGCATTCTCACGGGCATGAGCCAAGCCGGAGCGGACGGCACCGGAGCCGACCTCCTGAACGCCGGTTCGTGCGGAGAGGGCGTCTATCTGGACTGGAGCGACGTCACCGACGCCAGCGGGGTCAAAGCCTACGTCGTGGAGTGGAAACTCGCCTCCGACGCGGATTGGAGCAACGCGCAGTCGCTGGAAGTGACCGCGACCGAAGTGGTCACCACCAAGACCGTGGGCGCGGTCTATGAGAGTTCACGCGTCGTCAGCAGCGTGGTGCTGGACGGTTCGCTGCTGGAAAGCGGCGAGAGCTATAACTGGCGGGTCAAGGCCGTTGACTGCAACGGCAACGGCGCCGGCGACGAGGGCAACTGGGCCTATGGCGACGACTTCACTTATGAGGAAAGCGCGGCGCCCAACGATCCGGGCAACGCCCGGTTCGATCTGGAAGGGTCCGTCGCCACGCTGACCTGGAGTGCCGTGCAGGACGACAACGGCAATCCGGCCAACAACATCCGGAAGTACCTGATCGAATATTCGCAGGATTCCGAATTCCGGAGCGGCGTCATCCGCAAGGAGGTCACCGGCAACGAGCTGATCGCTTCGGGCCTGACCAACTACTCCTTCTATTACTGGCGGGTCAAAGCCGTTGACAATCAGGGCAATCAGAGCAACTGGGTCTACGGCGACTCCTTCCTGGTCTACGTCAAGGACGAGTCCGGCCCGAGCGCGCCCTCGGATCTGCTGGCCACCCCCGATCAGCTCAACGTCACGTTGAGCTGGACCCCGAGCAGCGACGGCGATCCGGAAGCGGGCGACAAGTATCAGAGCGGACTCAAGGGCTACATCCTGACCTACGCCGACAATGCCGCCTTCGAGAACGAGATCATCATTTCGGTCACCGCCGACGAATTCGGCGCCGAAGCGCCCACCAGCTACACGCTGGAGAACCTCAGCAACGACGTCGAAGCCTACTACTGGACGCTGCAGGCGATCGACTGGGCCGGAAACGTCAGCGCGGTAACGACGGGAGACTCCTTCTACGTCGATACCATTCCCCCGGAAGGGCTGAATAACGCGACGCTGACCGTCACGGGCTCCACCGAAACCGGCGCCACGCTGGACTTCACTTGGGATGTGGCGACCGACAACCGGCCCGGCGACGTGGTGTACAACCTGACCTTCTCCGATACGGCGGACTTCAGCAACGTGCTCGGCACCTATGAAGGAACGACCAACTCCTACAGTCAGTCCTTCTCCACCGAAGAGGTCGATTTGAAGACCATCTACTGGAAGGTCACCGCCACCGATGCCCGGGAGAACGTGACGCCGGCCCTTGAGGGGACCACCGCCGTCGACCTTGTGGACGACACGTTGCCGGGGGCCGTCACCGGCGTGGTCGGACCGGCGGCGATCGGTCCTTACAACTTCGTCTGGGACGAGGTGATCGACAACAAGTCCAATCCCTGCGACTACCTCTTCACCTTCGCCGACAACGCCAACTTCACCACCACCGAGGACGGCGCCTCCAAGTGCGTGAGCATCACGGTCAGCACGACGGGCGTGACGCAGGACGAACTCTACAGCGTCTGGGGCTCCCCGCTCGACGAGGCCACCACCTACTACTGGAAGGTCCAGGCGGTCGATCAGGCGGGCAACATCGGCCCCGAAAGCACGGTCGACTCCTTCACCGTCACGCCGCTGCTGCCGCCGGTCACGCTCAACCCGGCGGCCACGCTGGAAAGCGACGAGCAGAAGTCCTATCTCCTGAGCTGGGGAGCTTCGCCCTCGGCGGAGGATACCGACATCCTCGGGTACGAGTGGCAACTCTCCGACGCGGCCTTCACCGTTGACGGCGGCACGGCGGGTACGATGCTCTGGGGCGGCGGGACCACCGATCTCTCCGTCAGCGTCTCGGGGCTGGAGGATCTGACCACCTACTACTGGCGGGTCCGTACCATTGTCTTCCAACCGGATGACGACCGCGCCTCTTCGTGGATCACCGGCAGCTTCACGACCAACTTCCCGACCGCCCCCGGCGAGCCGGATGAGTTGAGCGTGACGGTGGTTTCTAATTCCAATCTGGCCTATTTCAGCTGGAGCCCCTCGGTGGTCAAGAGCGGCTGGCCGGTGGACTACTATGTGGTGGAGATCGCGACCGACGCCTCCTTCCTCGACAGCACATCCATTCAGGTCTCCAGCGGCACCGCGCTGCCCTACAGCGACCTGCAGGAGTGCGCCACCTATTACTGGCGGCTCTATGCGGTCAACTCGTACGGCTACCGGAGCCAGACGGTTCAGGGCGAGAACTTCACCACCTACGACATCACGCCGCCGAGCGAGCCCTCCGGCCTGAGTGCCGAACTCAACCGGGACGCGGTGACCTTGAGCTGGAGCGCCTCCGCCGACGCCCATTCCGGCGTGGAGTATCTGGTCGAGCTCTCGACCGATCCGCAGTTCAGCCGGATCTTCAAGAGCACCACTACCAGCGACTTGAGCTGCACGATCGACGGGCTGGGCGACACCACCACCTACTACTGGCGGGTCCGGGCCATCGACACCTCGGAGAATCAGAACGCCTCCACGGCGGTGACCGGTCAGAGCTTCACCACCGGGGACCTGATTCCGCCGGAGACGCCGCGGTCGCTGCAGTCCTCGCTGAACGAGACGACCGCCACGCTGAGCTGGCGCGCCTCCACCGACGACAAGTCCGGAATCGCCTACTATGTGGTGGAATACTCCTTCGACCGCAAATTCAGCGAATTCACGCAGATCCAGACCGAGGACACCACGCTGGTGCTCGAGGATCTGGAGCCGATGAAGACCTACTACTGGCGGGTCCGGGCCGTCGACGGCGCCGGCAACGTCAGCGAGGCGCCGCGCACGCCCAGCAGCTTCATGCCGCTGGTCGACTCCGGCAACGACTTCGGCAACGCCAAGGAGGTGTCCCCGAATCAGACGATCATCGAGGACGTCGGCGGCGCCGGCGATGCGGCGGACTACTTCAAGTTCACGCTCGACGAGGAGGAGGCGGGGCTGTTCCGCTTCACCGCCACGGCTTCCACCGGCAAGGTGAATCTGACTCTGTACCGGGCCGACACCAAGAAGATCAGCTACAAGAACGGCGCGGAGATCCAGCTCGACAAGGGGACCTACTACGTCGCCATCACCAGCGGTGACAAGTCGCAGGACTACTACACCTTCACCGCCACCGGCGCCTACTTCCCGAGCGACCTCAGCGACAACCAGCCGGGGACCGCAACCGCGATCAACCTCGGGGAATCGGCCTCCGACTGGGTGGGGTACACCGACGCGGTGGACTTCTACAAGTTCACCACGGGCGATCTGGCCGGGGAGTTCACCTTCTCGCTCAGCGCCGGTGATCTGGAGGGGCTGGCCTACAACGAGAAGAATCTGCGCCTCGCCTTCGGCACCGTAAATTCCAAGGGGACCTTTGTGGCCAAGAAGACGGTCAGTTCGCTCAGTGACCTGACGACCACGCAGCTTCTCGACGCGAACACCACCTACTACCTCAAGGTCTACTCCGCGGACAACGGCAAGAAGAAGAACAGCACCTACACGCTGTCGGTCGACGGCGGCTACTTCGACTTGGCCGATCTGGACAACAACACGCTGGCGGAAGCCAAGAAGAACCCGGCGCTGACCATCGGCAGCAACCTCAAATCTTGGGTCGGGTACAGCGACGCGCTGGACTACTACCGGTTCGAGGTCACCGCGGTCTCCGGGAGCTACTCCTTCACCATCACCGATCCGCAGAACCAGTCGCTGGCCTATCTGCCGAAAAACCTCAAGCTCTACATCGGCACGGAGGGCCGTACCGGCGCGTTCAAGACCGTCGCCACCGGCAAGTACAGCAGCAAGACCGGCACCATCGAGCTGGATCGCCAGCTGGAGACCGGAACCTACTTCATCAAGGTCCGTTCCTCCGACAACGGCAAGAAGAAGAACAGCACCTACGAGCTGACGGTCGAAGGTCAGAATCACACCCTGGCCAACCGGAACAACGACACCACGTTGGAGGCGATGCAGCTGACGCCGCTCGCCAAGGGCTCGGAGACGGTGGGCTGGATCGGCTACGGCGACAAGGTCGACTACTACGCCTTCACGGTGGATGACTTCGCGGGGAACTTCACCTTCACGCTGCAGAATCCGGACGATCCGGACTTCGCCTTCAACGCCAAGAATCTCCGGTTCAAGATCGGCATCGTCAGCGCCAAGGGTACCTTCCGCACGCTCAAGAGCGGCAAGGTGGACAGCGCCGCCGGGCAGGTGGCGATCTCCGGGTACGACCTCAAGACCAGCGATACGCTGAAGGAGGGCGAAACCTACATGATCAAGGTCTACTCGCCCTACCTCTTCCAGTCGGCCACCCGGCCGGAGCGCAACAGCTCCTACGAGCTGGTGATCACCGCCAACGACTACACCAAGGCGGATCACACCAACGACACCCTGGCGCAGGCTTCGACGCAGCAGGCGATGAAGTCCGGCGACTCGGTTACCGGCTGGGTCGGATTCAGCGACGCGGCGGACTACTACAAGTTCCAGCTCGACAGCGACGGCAAGGCGCTGCTGAGTTTGACCAACGTGGCCGCCAAGCAGAACCTGAAGTTGACCGTCTACGACGAGAAGGGCCGCTCGATGGGCAGCCTGAGCTCCTCGGCGATCCTCAAGGGGAACACGCTGCTGACCAAGGAACTGGAGGCCGGGGTCTCCTACTACGCGGCGATCACCAGCACCAACGAAAAGAAGTACATGAGCGATTATTCGTTCAGCATCTTCGCGGTGCCCTCGCTCTGAGGAATGAAGCGGATCCTGATCAGCGCCGGGCCGACGCGCGAGCGGCTCGACCCGGTGCGGTTCCTCAGCAACCGGTCCACCGGGCGCATGGGGTACGCCTTGGCCGCCGCCGCCACGCGGCGCGGCTGGGCGGTGACCCTGGTCTCCGGACCGGTGGCGCTGGAGCCGCCTCCGGCTCTGGCGGAGTTCGTCGCGGTGGAGTCGGCGGCGGAGATGGCCTCCGCCATCCGGGAACGGGCCGCCGCCGCCGACTGCGTGATCATGGCGGCGGCGGTGGCCGATTACCGCCCGGTCCGGGTGGCGGCGCAGAAAATCAGGAAGAGTCCCGGCACCCTGATGCTGGAACTGGAACGTACCGAAGACATCCTCGGCTCGCTGGGGAGCCGGAAGCGCCCCGGTCAGTTGCTGGTCGGATTCGCCGCCGAAACCGAGGAGCTGCGGGCTCATGCGGAAGACAAACTTCGTCGGAAAAATCTGGATTGGATTGTCGCCAACGATGTCAGCCGTGCCGACCGCGGCTTTGCTTCCGAAAACAATGAAGTGCTGCTGCTAAACGCGCGTGGCGACCGGATCTGGTTGCCGCTCGCGCCCAAGACCGAACTCGCCGAGCAAATTCTGAACCACATTCTGCCGGAGGTGTGACTTGAAAGTCCGTAAGCAATTTGATCTGGAAAAACTGTTCACTCCGCCCCGGTATGCGGAAACCGACCTGGTCTCCGCCCCCGATTTGAAGGCGATTTTCTTCGACAGCCTCCCCTACCGGGGCAAACCGACCCGGGTTTTCGCCTGGCTGGGCGTACCACGTCAGGCGCGGCCCGAGAGTTGTCCGGCGGTGGTGCTGGTTCACGGCGGGCTGGGTACCGCCTTTGCCGACTGGGTCCGGCTCTGGGTCGACCGCGGCTACGCCGCAATCGCCATCGACACCAACGGCGCGGTTCCGGACGAGGCTCGCAAACCCGAAGGCACCTGGGACTGGCCCCGCCACCCGGATGCCGGCCCCGCGGCCGATACCAAGACCTCCTCCATTGCCGAACCCCTCGCCGACCAGTGGCCGTTGCATGCGGTCTCGGCGGTGATTCTGGCCCACTCCCTGATCCGTTCGCTGCCCGAAGTCAAGGACCGCGACGTCGGCCTGACCGGCGTCTCCTGGGGCGCCGTGCTCAGCTGTCTGGCGGCTGGGCTCGATCCGCGCTTCCGCTGGGCGGCCCCGGTCTACGGCTGCGGTTTTCTGGGTACCAAAGGGGGAATTGTGGCCAACGACTCCCTGCCCGAACGGGCGAAGCGAGAATGGCTCCGGCGCTGGGATCCGGCTCACTATCTGCCGCAGGTCAAAATCCCGCTGCTGTTTCTGACCGGGACCAACGACTTCGCCTTTCCCCTCCCCGCGCTGGAACGCTCCATCGCCGCCTCCGGCGGCCCCTGCTGCCGGAGCGTCAAAGTCAACCTGCTCCATGCGCACGGCGAGGTCAGCGAAAAACCCGGGGAGATCCCCTGGTTCGCCGATTGCGTCCGCCGGGGAACGCTGCCGCTGACCATACTCAAGCAACGGCGGCACGGCGACCGGGTCCGCGTCACCTTTGCGAGCGCGGCGCCGATCGTCCGCGCCGAACTGAATTTCACGCGCGCTACGGGCTACAGTTCCGACCGGGTCTGGAACACCCTCCCGGCAGAACTCTCAGAACCGGGTCGGGCACAGGCCAAGCTGCCGCCCCACACCCGCGCGGCCTACTTCAATTTGTACGACGAGGCGGGCCGGATCTACAGCTCCGGACTCTTGTAACGATTCCGGTCCGGGAGTCCGACTCCGCTCAGGCGCCGGATCACCACCGAGGCGAGAAAACCCCCGAACAGGGCCGGCAAATAGGAGATGGTGCCGACGGTGGAACGCCCCCCCTCCCCGCTCGGCGGGCGCACCGCCGCTTCCGGCACCGGCTCCGGCGAATAGACCACCTCCAGTTCCGTCCCGGACACTCCCAGCCGCTGCAAACGCTTGCGAACGGCGCGGGCCAGCCGGCAACCGTGGGTTTCGGCCAGTTTGCCGATCCGGATTGCCGCCGGATCCAACCGTCCTCCGGAGCCCATCGAACTGACCAGCGGCACCCCCAGCCGAAGGGCGTGCGCCAGAAAATAGGCCTTGGCCGAAAGCGAATCAATGGCATCGACCACGTAGTCGAAATCCGGCGTGAGCAGCTCGGCAGCCGTCGTTTCGTCGAAAAAGCGGACCACCGGTTCAATCCGCGCCTCTGGATTGATGTCGCGCAGCCGGGCCGCCAACACCTCGGCCTTGGGCCGGCCCAGAGTCGACATCAGCGCGGGCAGCTGGCGGTTGCGATTGCTGGATTCAACCCGGTCGCCATCGACCACCATCAAACTCCCGATCCCGGCGCGGATCAGGAACTCGGCACACCAGGAGCCGACCCCGCCCAAGCCCAGCACCAACACGCGGGAGCGCCGCAGCCGGGCCAGCGCCTCCGCCCCCAGCAGCAACTCGGTACGATCCAGAAAATCGGAGTGGTTCACAGCACCTCCACGCCCAGAAAGCGTTGAAAATTCGCCGCCATGGCCTGCTGCAACGCCGTCAGCGTCAGGCCGCGGGCGGCGGCGGTCCGGTCATACAACTCCAGCAGACGCTCCGGGTGCTCATCGCTTTCCAACCCCAGCCGGTCGAGCGGCAACTCCGGCGGCGGCACCTCCACACAACTGATCAGGAATCCAGCCTCCAGAAAGGGTTCCAGTTTGCGCCCGGAGCCGCGGAACCCGTGCAGCATTTTGCGCATCCGGGGATAGGCCGCCACGGCCTTCAACACCGGTCCGGTCGCCCGGACCGCGTGAATCACCACCGGCAGCTCCGCCGCCGCCGCCAGCGCCAGCGCCTCGTGAAAACAGGCCGCCTGCACCGACAGCTCCGGTCCGCGCAACCGGTCCAGCCCGATTTCGCCGACCGCGGCCGCCAGCGGCAACGCCCTCCGCCAAGCGGCGGAGATTCCGGTGTACTCCGGGGGCAGCGACCACGGATGCAACTCCAGCGAAAACCGCCCCGGCCGCACCGTCGGGCTGGAGATCAGCGCCGTCACGCCCGGCTCCGGCCCGGTGTTGTGGGTATGAAAATCGAAGTAGTTCAAAGCGGTTTGCCCAACCATTCCGCGCCGGCGGAGCGGACCGCCAGCTGACCGTGACAGACCGCCAGCGCCAGCGCGTCGGTGCTGTCCAGCGGGATCCGCTCCACCCCGATTCCCAGTTCGGCGGCCATCATCATGGCCACCTGCTCCTTGGTTGCGCCGCCCCGGCCGACCACCGCGCGTTTGGCACTGGTCGGGGCATAGGCGTAGGCGGGAATCTCCGCTTCGGCCAAAGCGGTCAGGATGGCGCCGCGCGCCATCCCCAGAATGATCGCCGTCGACGCGTTGCGCCCGACAAACGGCGACTCCAAACTGGCGACGTCGGGATGGTAGGCGGCGATCAGTTCGCGAACGCCCCCGGCCAGCCGCCGGAGGCACTCGGTGTGGGCCAGACGGGCCTGATTGACGATCACGCCGCAGTCCAGAATCTCAAACCGGGAGGCGGAATGAAACCGGACCACCCCGTATCCGGTCACCCGGATCGCCGGATCCAGCCCCAGAATGATCACCTTACGCTTCTTCCTCCAGCTGCTCGGCGATGGCGTCGTCGATCTCGAAGTTGGCGGTCACCAGCTGCACGTCATCGAGCTCCTCGAGCCGGTCGATCAGACGCAGCACCTGGCGGGCGGTCCCGACATCGGTGATCGCCGTGACGTTGTCCGGACGCCGGGTCTGCTCCGCCTCGTCGGGGGTGATTCCGGCGGCGTTCAGCGCCTGCATCACCGGCTCGAAGCACTCCGGATCGGCCCACAGCTCGGCCACCCCGTCATCGACCGAAATGTCGTTGACTCCGGCCTCGAGCACCACGTCCATAAGCTTGTCCTCGTCGGCCCACTCGCCGGAGACCACAAACCGCGCCTGACGTTTGAACATCCAGGCCACCGAACCGGCCCCGGCCATATTGCCGTTGGCCCGGTCGAAGACCATGCGGACCTCGCTGGTGGTGCGGTTGCGGTTGTCGGTCAGACACTCGACCAGCACCGCCACGCCGCCGGCGCCGTAGCCCTCGTAGACGATCTCCTCGAAGGTCACGTCTCCGAGTTCGCCCAAGCCCTTCTTGATCGCCCGGTCGATGTTGACGTTGGGCATGTTCGCCGCCCGCGCCGCGGTCAGCGCCGAGCGCAGCCGGGGATTGCCGTTGGGATCGCCCCCGCCCATCTTGGCGGCGACCATGATCTCCTTGGCCAGACGAGAGAAAATCTTGCCCTTCACCTTGTCGGCGGCGGCTTTCTGGTGTTTGATATTGGCCCACTTGCTATGTCCGGACATCGAAACGGTTCTCCTCTGTTGCTCCACAAATCATTGTCGCATAAGATAACCCCGGAATGGCCAACTTGCAAGTCAAAGAGTCAGGCAATTCGGTATTTTTTCGCGGTCCCCTCCGCTTCGGCGCGGACTTCGGTGCGGGTGTGGACCAGCCGGATTTGACGCCATTTCCCGGAGCGGAACCGCCACACCATCAGAATCGCCTCAACCACATAGTAGGCGGTCAGCACCATCCAGAACTGTACCACCGGCAGCGGCCAGACCCGGGTGAACAAAAAGGCGATCGGCACCAACCCGCACCAGGCGCAGCAGGTGGTGATCAGGAAGATGGCCCGGGTATCTCCGGCCCCGCGCAGCGCCCCCATGAACACGAACTTCACCGCGTCGAAGCTGTTGAAAAACACCGCCATCAGGAAGATCCAGCGGCAAATCTCCACGATTCGCGCATAGTCCCCGCTCCGATCCTGCGGGGAGAAAAACTCCGCCAGCTGCACCGGAAAGACGGTGTAGACGATCGCCCCCAGCAGCATGTAGGCCGCGCTGATCCGCCAAGCCCGGAACGCTGCGGCGCAGGCGGTATTGGCCCGTTCCCGGCCGATGTTCTGGGCGACCACAATCGAGGTGGCGTCGGCCAGTCCGGTCAGCGGAATGAAGAACATGTTGTTGACCGAAAGCGCGATCACCGTGGCCGCCAGCGCGTCGGTGCCCAGCGCTGCGATCAGAAACGTGACCAGCGTGAAGGAACCGGTGTCGAACAGACACTGCAGCCCGGCGGGCGTGCCGAAGAGCCAGAGTTTCCTGAAGTAGCTCCAGCTGCCCCGCCAGTGGCGCCGGGTCGGATACTTCCGCTGATCGACGCAGAGGAAACAGATCATAATGGCGGCCATCGAGCAGAAACTGCAGAGCGAAGTGGCGATCCCCGCGCCGAAAATTCCCATCGCCGGTACCCCCCACTTGCCGAAGATGAATACGTAGTCGAGCAGAATGTTCAGCAGGCAGGCCGCCGAGTTGATCACCGCCACCGGGACGGTTTTCCCGCGACCGCTGAAAAACGCGAAAAACGGCGCCCCGAAACAGACGAAAACCCCGCTCGGCAACAGCGCCTGAAAGTACTCCTTTTCACGTGCCATCAACTCCGGCGGGTGGTCGCCCAGCGTGATCAGCCACGCCCCCAGGAACGGCAGCACAAAGGTCAGCAGCACCCCCGCGATGACGGCGAGCTGAAATCCCGACCAGACCGCGGTGAGCACCCCCCGGCGATCCCCCGAACCGACCAGCTGCGCCACCAGCGCCGAGGTGAAGTTGCAGGTCACCATGAAAAAGCAGAACATGGTGAAATAGAGCACGCCCGACGGCAGCGCCGCCGCCACATCCAGCGTCGAATTGGCGGCCAGAAACTTCCGGTCCACAAACTGCATCACCGTGTTGCTCGCGCACATGATGACCAGAGGATAGGCCACCCGCAGGATCTCCAGGTAACCCCCGTGCCCGTACCAGCTCCGCCAGCCGAACATCGATCGCAGCCATTTCATCATTTTTCCATTCCTCAAATTTCCTACTATACCACTCGGACCCGACCTTTGCAACCGGGATTCACCTTTTCCCGTTTTTTCAGATCCCGGCCCTTGACAATTGGAAACTTATGCGCTATAATTATCTTTTGTGGTAACCGTGATAACCAAAACAAAAAAACCGTGAATATTCAGGCCTCCGACATAACCGGGCTCTGCCCGGGGAATCTCCGGGAATCGGTGACCAGCTACTTCCGGGACCGGATCCGCCGGGGGGAACTGCACCCCGGGGAGCGGCTGCCGACCAACCGGGAGCTGGCGGCACTGCTCGGGACCAGTGCGCCGAATATTCACGCCGGCTTGTCGCCGCTGCTCAAGGAGGGACTGATTCACCGCGACCGCAAGAACGGGACCGTGGTGGCGGAGCGGCCCCGGCAGCTGCGCTGTGTGGCGATTTACATTCACCACTCCAGTCTCGACGATCTACCGCCGTTTCAGCGCACCCTGATCGAGCTGCTCCGGGTCGGGCTGGAGCAGCGGAACATCGAACCGCGGCTGGTCACCGACAACGATCTGCAATACGGTTACCGGCAACTCAGGAGCTGGGCCGAAAGCGCTCAGATTCAGGGCGTGCTGCTCCCCTTCCACAACCGCAACCGGGAGGTTTTCGACCGGCTGCGGGCCTTGCCGGTGCTGCTCTCGGCCACCGAGGACAACACCAGCTGCGGGCGGGTGGACCTCGATCACCGCGCCATGCTGGGGTTGGGGTTGCAGGCGCTGAAGGAACAAGGGGCAACCCGGATCGGTTTTCTGACCTCCTCCGAGCGCTTCGCCGCCGACGGGGTGCTGAGCGCCTATCACCGGCTTTATCACCGCGAGGCGGCCCGGCTCGGGCTGGAGGCGCCGCCGGAACTGGTGTTCGCAATCCGTACCGCCGCCGACTATCTGCGCTCCAGCGACTCCAACACCGACTTCGCCTACGAGCAGTGCGAGCGGCTGTTCTCCCGCCCCCGGCAGGAGTGGCCCGACGGACTGCTGGTCATTCCTGATCAGCTGAGCACCGGGCTGATGTTCTCGCTGCTGCAGCACCGGATCGACGTGCCCGGCGAACTCAAACTGGTGATCCACCGCAACTGGGAGATCAGCCGGACCCTGCTGACCCCCTGCCGGCAGGTCGGAGTTTCCATTGCCGCGGTCGCCGCGGCCCTGATTGAAAATCTGCGCCGGGGGTTTGAAGGACTGCCCCCGCGCAAAGTCGTCATCGTTCCCGAAGTTCGCAGTTTCACACCATCAAACGAGAGGAGATCATGAGAGAACGACAGAGAAATTTTACCCTGATCGAGCTGCTGGTCGTCATCGCGATTATCGCCATTCTGGCGGGCATGCTGCTGCCCGCGCTGAACTCGGCCCGCAGCAAGGCCCAGGCCACCAGCTGCCTGAACAAACTCAAGCAGGTCGGTCTGGCGGCGAACAGCTACATCGACTCCTACGACGGCTGGCTCCCGTTCAAGGGCACGGAGTGGTACACGCCGGAGAAGCTGGGCCGGGATCTCGGCGCTTCGCTGCAGATCCGCACCGGAGAACCGGCCAGTCACAACGTCAAGTTCTTCCGCTGCCCCGCCGACACGCTGGAGGAGCGCACTGACAGCGTCGACACCATCTGGGCCAAGGTCGGAGAGCCGGAAAAGTGGGAATATGTGCCCATCTCCTACGGCATCAATGAGTGTATCGCCGGCGCGGTGGAGTCGGGCAATCCCTACTCCGCGCCGCACAAGATCTCCCAGCTGATGCAGGCCAGCAAGACCATGCTGATGGCCGACGCCCTGCAGCGTTCGCTGAGTTCGGGCGCCAGCATCAAGAAGTCGATGGCGTTCCGACACAATGAGCGGGGCAACTTCCTCTTTGTCGACGGCCACGCCAAGGCCTACCAGACCGAGGAGATCCCCGAATACCACGACTTTCAGCTGTTCTATTTCGGCAAAGGGTCGGAAACCTGGTAATTCCGGCGCGCAGCTTTTTGACTTTACCCCAAACGCAGGAGAATAAACTATGTTGATCCCAAGTTGTCGCCGCCTGCTGCTGAGCGCGGCATTGATCCTCGGAATCGCCGGGACCGCGGCGGAATCCACCCCGGAGACCCCGGAACGGGATTTCCGGCTCCCCGAGCGGACTTTTTTCAAGCCCGACCGCAACTTTCAGCCCGGGCGCAAGGTGTTCGCCTGGTACATGGTCTGCATCGGCCCCTACAACGGCGGCTGGGACGCGCCGGTCGAGGAGTACAAGAAACAGATCCGGATCGCGCAGTCGATGGGCATCGACGGATTCGGGCTGGATGTCATGCGGCCGGATCAGCAGTATCGCGATGCGATCGCCAAGATCTTTCAGGCGGCGCGCGAGCTGAACAGCGGCTTCAAACTGTTCTTTGAGTTCGACTACGGCAACCGGATGCACCAGGAGCAGGTGGCCAACATGGTGGAACTGCTCAAAGAGTACGGCACCCATGAGAACTATGAACTCTATCAGGGGCGACCGCTGGTCGGTTATTACGGCGTCGATCTGGTGATCGAGGACAATCCGGAGAAGAGCGTCGCCTGGTGGCGCGACACCGTGATCCCGGCGTTGCGCGAAGCGAAGCTGGATATCTTCTTCATTCCGACCACCTTCATGCAGGCACGCAAGGGCGGCAGTCAGGAGGCGGTGGATCAGGCGGTCGAGATGTGGCGCGACATCGCGCAGGGGATGTCGATCTGGCAGATTCAGCTTTCGCCGTTCGGCGGCGGACTGAAGTTGCTGGAGCGTCAGGCTCAGGCCCAGCACCGGGCGGGAAAGACCTGGATGACGACCATCTCCTTCCATTACTGGTGGGCTTCAAACCGCAGCGTGCCGACCTCCTGGCTGTGGATGCCGGGCAAAGAGCTGAAACCGGAATTCGCCACCAACGGCACCTACTACGAGCACGGCGGCGGCAAAGGTCTGGAGCTGCAGTGGAAGTCGATCCTCGAAACGCAGCATCCGGAATGGGTGATGATCCTGACCTGGAACGACTTCAACGAATCCTACATCGAGCCGATCGACGACTACAAAAACTATCCCAACGGCGCCTCCGACGCGCCGCGCGGCTGGTACCAGCCGATGGTCGGACTCGGCGAGCTCAACCGCTATTACATCCAGTGGTACAAGACCGGCGTGCAGCCGGAGATCACCGCCGACAGCCTCTTCTACTGCTATCGGACCAGCAGCCGGGAACTGAAGGCTTCGGAGGATCCGCGCCCGCCGGTCAAAGTCGGCAACGAACCGGCCGGTGACGACCTCTATTTGACCACCGCGCTGACTGCGCCCGCCACCTTGAAAGTTCAGTCCGGAGACCGGATTACCGAGCACCCGGTTCCGGCGGGAATCGCCCAGACCGTGGTTCCGTTTCAGGCCGGACCGCAACGCTTCTCGCTGTGGCGTGACGGCCGGGAGATTCTGAAAACCGAGGGTGCGCCGGTGGTGGATTCGATCCGGTTCTACAGCTACTGGCCGACCACCGGTTACGCCACCGTGCAACCTTGAAAACTCAATCAACCAGGAGGATTTCCATGAAACAACGTCATTGGTTCACACTGCCGGAAGCGGTGGTCATCGTCGTCTGCGCCGGACTGCTGGCGGTTCTCTCCATCGGCGCCACCGCCCAGCTGTCGGCTTCCGACCAGCAGCAGAAATGCCGGGATCAGCTCAAGAAACTGGGGGTTGCCACCATGATGTACGGCGAGGACAATGACCACTTCCTCCCCTTCCCCGGGTTGGACTGGCACCAGAAGCAGTTGCTGGGGCAGTACCTCAACGCCTGGCTCAGCGGCAGCGAGCCTTCGCGCAACCCGGAGTTCTTTCTCTGCCCCTCCGACCAGCTCGGAATCGATCAGCGGCAGGATGGCGCGAACAAGTTCTGGGTGCTGCTGCCGGACCGGCGCGGCGGCTGGGTTCCGATCTCCTACGGCATCAATCTGGTGCTGGCCGGAGTTCCGGGCAATCAATTCTTCCAGCCCCATCAGGTGACGACGATCGCCCAACCCAACAAGTGCATGCTCTTCGTCGACGCCACTGCCCGGGATCTTCCCGGAGACCCGGGCCGGATCGCCGGACGGCATGAGGACGGGAAGGCCAATCTCATCATGGCCGATGGTCATGTGACGACGATCACCCCCTCCGAGGCGCCCAAATTCAACTCCGGATTGAAGCAGAGCTTCTGGCTGGGAGGACCCGACGCGTGAGTCCCGACCGTTTCCCGGCGGCGGGAACTCCGCCGCTGTACTGCAATCCGCTGCCGATTCCGGCGATTCCGGTCGGCCGCAACTCCCGTGACCGGGGGTACACCGGAGTCTGGTGGCGGGAGTTCGGCGATCCGACGGTGATCAAATTTCAGGAGGCTTGGTATTTGTTCCCCTCCTGCGGCATGGTCTGGAAATCGACCGATTTCCGGAACTGGGAATTTCACCGGATCAATCTCTACGACGTGGGCTGGGCCCCGAGCGTGGTCGAATGGCGGGGCAAGCTCTATTTGACCGCCTCCTGGGAGGGGACCCGGTTGTGGTGCGCCGAGGATCCGCTCGGCGAATGGCGCGACCTCGGCCCGGTGTGCGATGAGCAGGGCCGGGAGCTGGCCTGGTGCGATCCGATGCTGTTTGCCGATCCGCACGACGGCGAGCTCTACGCTTACTACTCGCTCGGGGTCAATCGCGGCGTCTACGGGGTTCGGCTCGATCCGGAGCACCCCTGCCGCTTCGCCGGGGCGCCGACCCACTGTTTCGCCTATCACCCGGAACACCCCTGGGAGCGCTTCGGAGAATTTCAGCAGAATCAGGCCTTCTCCCATCTGGAGGGGGCGCAGATGACCTGCGTGGGAGAGAATTACTATCTTCAGTACAGTGCCGCGGGGGCGGAGTGGCGCAACTACGCCGTCGGCTGTTATCGCGGGAGTTCGCCGCTGGGGCCGTTCACCCCGCAGCAGCGCAATCCGGTGCTGATTCAGCGCGGCGGCATGCTCAACGGCTGCGGCCACCACTCGGTGGTCGAGGGGCCGGACGGCCGACTCTGGGCGTTTTACACCGTCCTGTTCCGGCGCTTCCGGGGGCTGGAACGGCGGATCGCCATGGATCCGGTCCGCTTCACCGCCGACGGCGAACTTTACGTCGACGGGCCCAGCGAAACTCCGCGCTTTCTGGACGGCTCCTCGCCCGACTGGCTGCCGCTGACCTGCAACCAGCCGGTTAGGGCCAGTTCCGAGCACCCCGACTATCCGGCGGCGCAGGCGCTCGACGGTTACGTGCGCAGCTACTGGCGGGCCGCCGGTCCGGAGCTGCCGCAGGAATTGACCGTGACTCTGCAGGCCCGCTTTGAACTGGCTGCGGCACGGATCATCTTTCAGGAGCGGCTGTGCGCGGGGGAACCCGCTCCGGCCGTCTTCCAGTATCGGATCGAAGGCTCGGAAGACGGCACCGAATGGTTCGTGCTGAGCGATCATCGCGACGATGATTTCGACGGCCACATCCGGTTTGACAGCTGGACGCCGCGTCCGGCCCGGCTGGTCCGGCTGCGGATCACCGGGACGCCGCCGGAGACACCGGCGGGAGTCACCGACTTCACCGTCTTCGGGCGCTATCTCGAGCCCTGAGTTTCCTCAAACAGCGGCACCGCGACGCCGGGCGTCAAAGTCCGGGCCGCGATGCCCTGTGCGGCGCACCCCTTCAGAAAACGATCGGGATCGGCGGTGTTCTCGGCAAACAGCCCGTAGTGCATCGGCACCGCCAGTCGCGGCCGGAGCGCCGCCGCCAGCGCCAGCGCCTCGCGGTCGTTCATATTCCCGAGTTTGCCGTTGATGCAGACCAGCAGCAGATCGACGTTCCGGGGGACCGCTGTTGCCAGCTCTTCACGCCACAGCGTATCGCCGGTGAGATACACCACCCGCCCGGCGACCGCAATCACCAGCCCGATCGCCGCCGGATCGGAGTGATACGCCGCCACCGCGCGCAGCCGGAACGGGCCGAACGTCGCGGCCGCCCCGGAGTCGAGCCGCAGAAAGGCGGCGACATCCGGCCGAACGGCGCGGAACTTCCGCTCCACGCTCCGGGGACCGGCCAGCCGACACCCCGGGAAGCGGGTCAACAGCTCCAGCACCAGCGGCTCATCGTAATGATCGAGGTGGTCGTGGGTGCAGATCAGCAGATCCGGACGCAGCTCCGATGCCGTCAACGGTGGCGGCAGCAGCCGGGTCAGCTGTTCGAGCTCCTCGACCCGGGAACTGAAATAGGGATCGACCGCCAGCCGGAACCCCGCCTCGACCAGCAGGAATCCGCCCTGCCCCAGCCAGGTCAGCTCCATGCTCCGGGCTCCTCAGCGCCGACGGGAGGCGGCGATGCCCTCGCGCAGCGCCCGGCACAGCTCGGGATCGCGCAACTCCTCCTCGGACAAATACATGCTCACGTTTCCGAATTCCCAGCTCCGGCGGAAGTAGTCGGCGGAACAGGGGCAGTCGGTATCGACCAGCGCGCCGAAGGTCACCGCGTGCGCCACCTCCGCCCGGTGACGCATCACCCGCAACGCCTGCTCCGGCGCCATGAAGTAGTCGTTCAGACGACTCATGTCGTGGAGTCCGGCGAAGACCGGATGCGCAACCTGAAAATCGAGCAGCGCCTCCGGCTTGGCCTCGCGGGCCGCGTCGTGCATCAGCCGGAAGAGCTCGTACAGATAATCGAGTCCGTGCAGTTCGCGCGTGCCCTGCCGCATCAAGCCGCCGGGCATGACCTCGGTGAAGTCGAACTTGATGCCGTCGAAGTCGAGCTCCGCCAGCAGATAGCGCAGCGACTCCCGGACCCGCTGCTGCCAAGCCGGATTCAGAGGATCGGCCAGCACCTTTCCGGTGTCGTCGACGTAGGTCTCCTGCTCCGGCAATCCCGGCACGTTGGGGCAGAGCCAGACCAGCACATGCTTGCCGCGGGCGTGCTCGGAGGCGATGAATCCCTTCAGATCCGGCCACCGCCGGCGATCCTCGCGCCAGAGGCCGAAGACCTCGCCCCACCAGGCGTCCACAGTCAGAATATCGTAGTCGATCCCCTGCTCCTCCACCCGGCGGATCAGCCGCCGGTAGAGCTCCTCCGTACAGTTGACCGAACCCGACAGCTCCCGCCCGCGCGCGTCATAGCACTGATAGAGCCAGCCGCAGAGCATCACCCCGCGCCACCAGTCGAGGATCCGCCGCAGCGGGCGTTGCGCCTTGCCTGCGGCGACCATGCCCTCGGCATAGCCCCGGAAGGCGTCGTAGGCGTCGGTCGCGCCGAACCGGAAGACCAGTGTCGGCGAACTCCACGCGCCGCTGAACCGGGGTGCGGAATCGAAGCGGATCCGCCAGGCCTGAGCCCCGCAGCAATCCGGATCGGTCAGAAAGCGGGTGAAGGCCATGCAACCGGGCCCCTCCTCCACCGAAACGCCCAGGGCGCCGCCCTCGCGGAGCCGATAAGCGTAGCAGAAGGGCGGCGGCGTAAACCAGTCCGGACGAATGTACAAGGGCCGATTCAACGCGTAGCGGTGGATGCCGGTGGAGTTGGAACCGGCGTTGACCACCTCGGCGGCCTCGATCCGGGTCCCGGCGGCCAGCTTGATCTCCCGCACCCGGCAGGGAGGATTGAACTGCTGTCTCCAGTTGAGCTCCACCCGGTCGGCATGGAAACGCAGCTCCAGCTCCACCTCGGGTGAGGCTCCGGCGAAGCGCATCGCCAGCTGCTCCCGGCAGCTGCCGGACCCGGCCCAGTCCCGCGAAGTCTCCTCCTGACGCAGCTCGTCGAGGTTGACCGGCGTGACCGGCCCGAGCTCCAGCCGGGAACCGTCGTCGAACTCCAGTTCGCCGCCGAGTTTCAGCGTGAGCAGCGCCAGACCGTCGCCGTCAGCGCGGTGAATGGCCACCGTATCCGGTTCAAAATGCTGCCAGGCGGCGAAGTACTTTTCGGCCTGAACCGCGACATACCCCAGCGGCGCGCCGGGCTCCCGGAAATCCCGGGTAAAGGTGACATGCAACATCGACTACGCTCCGTTTGTTTTTTCTGCGGGATCCGCTCACAATCCCGGTCGGAAATACAATACCCCGCCCACTCCCGCTTGTCAAGAAACGGAAACTTGCAAACGTTATCAACCGGTGTTATATTTACTTCAGTGAATTATCCGGAAACAACGCAATCAGTGAGGATCTGCAACATGAAGAAGAACTTCAAATCCAACCTCCTACTGGGCATTCTCCTGCTGGTGCTGGCCGCCGCCTTCATCTACGGCATGGCACAACTGTTCGATCACTCCGAGTACTGCCGGGTGCTGTTCTGCGGCGAAAGCGCCGGGAATGGCGTGATCGGCCGGGTCGATCCGGCCTCGCAGCAGACGCTGGCCGCCCGGGTGGAGCTGGCCGGACGCATCTCCATGTACATCTTCGCGGTGGTGACCGCCATGCAGTTTCTCGCCTTCTTCCTCGCGCTGACCGTCCTCCGCCGGATCAAGCGCAACGCGGTGGCGCCGGAATTCAAACTGCGTCAGCTGGAGGGGGCGGACATCTTCTTCGACGTGCCGCTCTACATCGGGTTGTTCGGAACCGTGTCCTCCTTCCTGGTCATGACCTTCTCGCCCCAGAGCGCGCGACTGATCGCCTACTCCTCGACCCTGATCGGCATCATCTTCAGCCTGGCGCTGCGGGTGACGCTGCTCTTCCCGTTCCGCCAGAAGCTGCTGAATCTCACCGCCGGAGTTGAGAAGTGAACCGCTCGATTCTGATCGTCATCTGCGACTTCATCGTCTCCTCGATGCTCACGTTGAGCACCGGGCTGGTGCCCTCGGACAGTCCGTTCGGAGCCGGTGGCTCGCAGGTGATCGACGAGCCCGCGCTGCGGCTGCTGGCCGCGGAGTTGCGGCAGGAACAACAGAAACTGGAGGCCGCCCGCGTGCAGTTGATCCGGGAGCAGCGCAACGCAGACTCCTCGGCCCAGCTCCAGGAACTGGAGCGAAAACTGGCCGAAACCCAGGCCAAGGTTGAGTTCCTCGAGCAACGCCGGTCCCTGCGGCCGGAGAACGCCGGAGCCCTCTCGCCCGAGGCACTGCAAAAGCAGCTGGAAGAGGAGATCCAACGCCGGGCCCTGCTCAAGGTCCGCAATGAGTCGGCCCGTTACGAGCTCGAAGAGCTCCGCCGGTTGCAGCAGGAGACCAGCTCCCAGCTGCTCGCCGCCCGCGAAAGCCTGGCCCGGACGCAGGAACAGCTCTCCGGCACCCGTGAGTCGCTGGATCAGGCCCGGCAGGAGGCGGCCGGAAAGACCCGCGAGCTGGCGCAGGCCGGAGAACAGCTGACCCGGACCCGCGAACAGCTGACCCGGACTCAGGAACAGCTGGCCGGACGCGATGCGCGCCTGACCGAGTTGCAGGGGGACCTGCAGCAGCGCGGGGCTCAGCTGACCAGCGCGCAGCAGAGCGCCCAGCAGCTGCAACGACAAATTCAGACGGTGCAGACCGATCTGGCGTTTGTCCGCGGCCGGGCCACCACCGCGGAAAAGGAGCTGGCCGAGGCGCAGAGCCGTTACGAACGGGCGCAGCGCCAGATTCAGGCCCGCGAACTGGAGCTGGCCGAGGCGCGCAAGCAGGTCGGCAATCTCCAGCTGGTGGTGAAAAACGCGGTCAGCGACCTCTCCCGCGCCAAGGGCGAGCTGGAGGAGGCGCGGAAACGCGAGACCGCCACCGCCGCGGAACTGACCAAACAGCAGACCCGCGCCGGAGCCGCCGAACAGAAGCTGGCCCATACGCAGGAGCTGCTGCAGGAGGCCGAGGAAAAGCTGCGCGACAATGTGCTGGAAAGTTACGCCGAGGCGGTGGTGGAGCTGAGTCTGGCGATCCACGAGCGGCGGCTGGTGCTCGACGTCAAGAGCGAACCGAAACTCTATTTGCCGCTGGTGCGGATCGGCGACCGCAACGTGCTGGTCAGCGACACCCGGCTGCTGACCGGGAATCAGGCGGGGAATCTCACCTTTGAGCGGGTCAGCCGACTGAGCTATCTGTGCTCGGTGCCGGAACTGGCGGAGGGCCGCAACGGCGGACCGGTACCGGGGCCGCTGTACATCCTCCCCGGCGATCCGCGAATCGCCTTGCTGCCGCTGCCGGAGCTGGATCGCAAACCGCTGCCGGTCCTCGGCTGGGAGGAGCTCAAACAGCGGGGAATTCAGGATCTGTACTTGTTCAAAACCGAGAGTTTCGGCAAGGAGAGCGCGCTGCTGAACGGTCGCTGCTCGATCAACTTTTCGGCTGGGGACGAGGCGTTGTACATCCGCAATGCCGCGCGCGGTACCGGCAGTGAGCTCCGGGCGGAGATCGGCGATCTGGTGCTGACCAAACAGGGGCAGCTGGTGGGGGTGATCGTCTCCCAGGAGAACTTCGATCTCGGTCGCCGTCAGGAGGCCCGTTGCGCCGTGCTGCCGACAGAACTGAACTGGAAGCAAATGACCGCACTCCCCTTCACGCCCGCCAACGCGGAAGGCATCTACGAGGAATTCGGCAGCCGGGCCCGCGCCGTGACCAGGGAAATCGAACGGAATGAAGACCGATTCCTCCGCTGACGAAGCCAGAACCTCCAGCACCTGCGGCGGGGATGACCGGACCTATGTGACGGGAGACCTATCGGGAGAAGACCAACTCAGCATCGAGGAGCTGCGGCAGATTCTGGATCTGACCGACGGCAACCGGATCAACGCCTACGGGACGCTTTCCACCATCGGGTTCGGAGGCCACGGAGCGGTCTTCGCGGCCCGGGAACCGGGGTTGAACCGGGAGGTGGCGCTGAAAATTCTGCGCCCGGAGTTCCGGGGCAATCCCCGTTATCTGGAAAGCTTCATCCGCGAGGCCCGGATCACCGCCCAGATCGGGCACCCCAACATCATTCCGGTGCATCATCTGGGGATTTTCGACGACGTCGGAGTCTACTTCACCATGAAGCGGGTGGAGGGAGAGACACTCCGCTCCATGCTCAAGAAACTCCAGAACGGAGATCCGGAGTATCGGCGGAAGTACTCGCTGAACCGGCGGCTGGAGATCTTTCTGGCGATCGGTCAGGGAGTGGCCTATGCCCACAGCCGGGGCGTTCTGCACCGCGATCTCAAACCGAGCAACATCATGCTCGGGGACTACGGCGAGGTGCTGGTCATGGACTGGGGGCTGGCGCAGTACCGCGCGGAGAAGGACACTTCCGAAGGGATCAGCCGACTCCGACTCGACGCCGAAATCGATGTTCCGGACGAAGAGGAGCTCCCCGCCAGCCAAGCCCGGATCAGCGGCACCCCTGCGTTCATGGCGCCGGAACAGGCGCTGGGGCTGGAGAACGAGGTGGATGAAAAGAGCGACCAATACGGGCTGGGCACGATTCTCTATTCGCTGCTGACGCTGGAAAACGCTCCCTTCGACGCCTCGTTGAAAACTTCGGCGCTGCTGAAACAGGTGATCAACGGTCGCTTTGTGCCGCCCCGGCGCCGCGCGCCGAAGCTGAAAATTCCCCGGGAGCTCGAAGCGATCGTGCTCAAGGCGATGGCCCGGCACAAGGAGGACCGTTACCCCAGCGTGGAGGCGATGCTCGAAGATGTCCGCAACTTCATGGACAAATACCCGGTCAGCGCCTACTCGCCGCCGCCCTTCTACCGACTGATCAAACTGTGCAGCCGCCACCCTCTGATTCCGATGACCATGCTGATGGCGGGGCTGATTCTGGGCGGGTTCGCCGTCTTTCAGAAGATCGACGCCTACTATCAGGGCCGGTCCTTGCTGCAGATGGCCGAGTACAGCATGGAAAAGGGCGAACTGAATCTCCGGGCTGCGGAACGGGCCTACCAACAGTTGAACCGCAATCCGGATCAGGCGACCGAACTGCTCCGCTTCAGCAATGAGTTCATCAACTACGACGATGCCGCTTTCGAGCTGCTCAGTCAGGCGGAGAGACTCGGCTATGACCTGCCCGGGATCCACCGGCTGATCGGCCGGATCATCGATCGCGAGCTCGAATTCTTCCTCAAGACGGAAAACTACTCGATGCTGGAAAGTCGGCTGCAACAGGCCCGCAGCCGCCGGCAGGTGGCTTTCAATCAGATCATCGCCTTCAACCCGGCATTGCGCCAGAAGATCCGCCAGCTCCGCAACGCCACCGGCACGCTGGAGATCACCACCATCCCGCCCTCCAAATTGCTGCTTCAGGATGAGGAGGGCCGGGTCCGTCCCCTCGGCGAATCGCCGCTGACCGCCGAAATTCCCGCCGGCAACTACCGCTTGAGCGCGTCGGCGCCGGGCTATCCGCCGATTCAGACGCCGCTGTCCATCCGCAGTGGAGCGGTAAACCGGATTGAGCTGGAGCTGCCGAACACCATTCCGGCGGGGACCGTCTACATTCCGGCGGGAGAATTTTACTTGACCAACCGGAGTCTCGGAGTGCTGGAAAAGATGCGGCTCCCCGGCTTTTTCATCGCCCGGAACGAGGTGACCTTCGGCGACTATCTCCCCTTCTGGCGGCAGTTGAAGACCCCGGCGGAGCGCAACCGCTATCGCGCCCGGATCGTCGACCGCGACACCGGGGAGGTGGTGGAGCTCTGGGATGATCAGGGCCGCCTCCGCGCCCCCTACCGCCCGGAACTGCCGGTGGTCGGGATCACCGGCGAGGCGGCAGCGGCCTTCTGCCGCTATCTCGGCGAACGACTCGGCCTGACCTGTCGGCTGCCGACCGCCGCCGAATGGGAGAAAGCGGCCCGCGGCAGCGACAGCCGGGAGTACGTCTGGGGCGACGAATACGTTCCGGGCAAGGCCCTGCTGGCCGACCATCCGGAAGCGGCCGGTCATCCGGCGGGCGCGGCGCCGGGGAGTTTCCCGGAGGACACCTCGCGGCCGGGCGTCTCCGACCTGACCGGGAATGTTCGCGAACTGGTCACCGAGCCGGAGCTGGGGCCCGGTTACTATGCGATCAAAGGCGGTTCGTTCGCCACCGCGCCGGTGCTGGCCCGGTGCGGCCACACCGATTACACGGCGGAACCCGGGCCGGATCTCGGATTCCGCTATGTGGTGGAGTTTCCCTCCCGCAATCCGGCGGCAGAAGAGCCGGGAACCATGATGGATTTGCATGAATGATTGAGTTTCAGAATGTCTGCAAGAGTTTCGGCGGCGAAGAGATCTTCAAGGAGACCACGCTGCGGATCAATCCGGGCGACCGGATCGGTATTGTCGGCCCCAACGGCGCCGGGAAGAGTACCTTTTTCAGTCTGATCACCGGCGAGGGGCTGCCGGACCGGGGGACGGTGATCGTGCCCCGCGATCACCGGATCGGCTACCTCAAGCAGCTGCCTGCCGACCACCTCGAACGGAGTTTGATCGACTTCACCGCCGACGCCATTCCCGAGCTGAAGATGATGATTGCCGAGCTCAAGGAGCTGGAACACCGGATGTCCGAACTGCAACCCGGTGCGCCCGAGGCCGCAGCGCTGCTGGAGCGGCACGGACGACTTCAGACCCGGATCGAACACTTGGGGGCCTATCGGCTCCGGGTGGAGGCCGAGGCGGCGCTGGGCAACCTCGGCTTCGCGCCGGAGGCCTTGAACCGGCCGCTGTCCGCCTTCAGCGGCGGCTGGCAGATGCGCGCAGCGCTGGCCCGGGTGCTGATCGCGCAGCCCGACATCCTGCTGCTGGACGAACCGTCGAACTACCTGGACATCCCGGCGGTGGAGTGGCTCTGTCGCTTCCTGAAATCATTCGCCGGAACGCTGCTGCTGATCTCGCACGACCGCTATCTATTGCGGAAACTGACCAATTTGACGCTCGAAATCAACGGCGGCACCGCCACCCGCTACGCCGGGGACTACGACTACTACCGGACCGAGCGTGAAAACCGCCGCCGGGCGCTGGAGGCGGCAAAACGCAATCAGGATCGCAAAAAGGAGCATCTGGCCCGGGGCATCGAACGGTTCCGGGCCAAGGCCACCAAGGCCGCCCAGGCCCGGAGCTGGCAGAAGGCGCTGGACAAGATCGAGGACATCGAGCTGCCGCCCGAACTCGGCTATCAGGGTGCGATCCGGTTTCCGCCCCCTCCCCCCTCGGGCGCGGAGGCGATCCGGCTGGAGGACGTGAGTTTCACCTACCCCGGCAAGACCGAGCCGGTGTTGCGGGACATTTCACTGGGGATCGAGCGCGGCGAAAAGCTCGCCTTTGTCGGCTACAACGGCACCGGCAAGACCACGCTGCTGAAGCTGATGGCCGGCGTGCTCCGTCCGCAGACCGGACGGGTGATTCCGGGGCACCACACGGTGATCGGCTATCAGGCGCAGGAGTTCGCCGACATTCTGCCGCCGGAGCAGTCGGTCTACGACGTGCTGCGCGGGGCGCTGCCGCCGGGCGCGAGTCTGAAGGAGCTGCCCAATGTGGCGGGGTCCTTCGGCTTCTCGGGCGAGGCGATGCACAAACCCTGCAAAGTGCTCTCCGGCGGCGAGAAGATCCGGCTCTGTTTCGGGCGGATTTTCGTCAATCCCCCCAATCTGCTGCTGCTCGACGAGCCGACCACCCACCTGGACGTGGCGGCCCGGGAGCTGCTGCAGGAGGCGTTGCGCCGCTACGAAGGCACGGTCTGCGTGGTCAGTCACGACATCGAATTCGTCCGCAACGTCGCCACCGGCATCATCGCCATGGAGCCCCCGCGGATCCGCAAATACTTCGGCAATTACGACTACTATCTGGAGAAGTCGGCCGCGAACGCCGCACCGGAGACGAAGAAGCCCGAGACGGTCAGCGTGGACGCGGCCCGGGCCCGGCGGCAGGAGCGGGCCCGGAAACGCAACGAACTGGCCGCCGAGCGCCGGAAAACCGAGCAGGCGGTCGCCCGCTGCGAAGCGGAGATGGCCCGGCTGGAGGCCCGGCAGCAGGAGATCACGCAGGAGCTGACGGTCAATTCCCGGCCCGACTTCGCCACCATCAACCGCGAACTGTTTGAAATCCAGAACAAGCTCGAGTCGACCATGAAGCAGTGGGAGCGGGCGGCGGCCCGGCTGGAGGAGATTCTGGCCGAAAATGCCCGGATTCATCAGGACTGACCTTGCATTGCTTCGATCTGATGCTACAGTCTACTGGCAACATCAAATACAGGAGGTCCGTTATGAAAGTGTCGGTTTCGAGTCTGGTGCTGTCGGGGCTGCTGCTCTGGGGGAGCGGCCTGGGAGCGGCGGAAATTCCGGTCAAACGACTGGTGCTGTACACCTCGGGGGTCGGCTTTTTCGAGCACGAGGGAACGGTCGAAGGCAATGACCGCTGCACGCTCAATTTCACCGCAGAACAGCTGAACGATCTGCTCAAAACGCTGGTCATTCAGGATCTGGACGGCGGCAGCATCGGGCTGATCCGCTACCCCGCGCAGAATCCGCTGAACAAGGCGCTCGAAGCGTTTCCGATCAACGTCTCCGGGAATCTGACCGCCGCCGATCTGCTGCGCCAGTTGCGCGGCGCCGAAGTTGCCTTCCACACCGTGACCAATCGCCAATTCACCGGCACCGTACTCGGCGTGGAGACCAAAAGCTCTCAGAATCAGCTGCCGGTCGAGAGCGTCAGTCTGCTCACTTCCGGCGGCATTGAGATGCTGCCGCTGGAGTCGATCCGCACCTTTGCGCCGACCGACGCCAAGGTGCTGCAGGAGCTGCATAAGGCGCTCGGAGTCCTCGCCTCCGACCGCAATGGGAACCGCAAACCGTTCACCATCGAGTTTCTGGGGCAGAATCGCCGCCGGGTCCGCTTCGGCTACACCATGGAGACGCCGATCTGGAAGACCAGTTACCGCCTGGTCTTCGACCCCGAACTCAAGGACCGGGCTCTGCTGCAGGGCTGGGCGATCGTGGAAAACCAGACCGACAGCGACTGGAACGGGCTGGAGCTTTCGCTGGTCTCCGGGGATCCGGTATTCCTGCTTCAGAACCTCTACCAGTCCCAATATCGCTACCGCCCCACGCTGCCGGTGCTGCGCGAGCGGGCGCTGGCCGAGGGCAACAGCTTTTTTCTCAATGCCGTGAGCGCGGCCCCGGCTCCGGCCCAGGTACTGTCGCGGGCGAACAAGCAACTGGCCGCGGCGGATGCCGACCGCAAACGCGAAGCAGAAGTCGCGTACGAGCAGCAAAGCTGGGGCCGGAAAGCCGGGGCGGGAGTTCCGGCGGTGGCGGGCTCCGAACTGGGGGAACTCTTTGAATACAAGATCGAACACCCGGTCTCGCTGGAACGCCGTCAATCCACCATGCTCGAGCTGATCTCGGAGGCGATCCCGGCGGAGAAGCTGCTGCTCTTCAATCGCGAAGACGGTCAGACTTATCCCTACAACGGAGCGCTGCTGACCAACTCCAGCAACAAACTGCTGCTGCGGGGACCGCTGGCGGTCTACGATCAGAATGCCTACGGCGGCGACTCCGAACTGCCGAATCTGGTCGCTTCCGGTGACGCGGTGATCCGCTACAGTCTGGCGCTGGATGTCAAGACCGAAGTCAAAGACCTCGTCCAGAAACAGGAATATCAGAGCGTGAAATTTCTCCGTGGCACGCTGGAGGCGGCCAAAACCCTGCGCAACGTGGTGGAGTATCAATTCATCAATCAGGGGGAGAAGCCGCAGACGCTGCTGCTCTATGTCCGCGAAGAGCCGCAGTGGCAGCTGGCGCCGGAATTGAAGCCTTGGAAAACGGAAAACGGTTTTTACCGGTTCCGCCTGACGCTGGAGCCCAAAAAAACGCTGGTGTTTCCGGTGGAGCAACGCCGGGTGATCGAGGAAAAGTTCACCCTGCGTCCTCAGGACTGGAACCAGTTCAGCGGCATCCTCAGCACGGCGCAGTTGACTCCCGAACAGCGTGAAGCCTGGCAGGAGGCGAGCCGCCGTTATCAGGAATTCACCTTGAGCGAGCGCAAGGTGGCGGCGCTGGAGCAGGAGCTCAAGGAGATGGATCAAAACGTCTCCCGGACCCGGAACAACATCAACGCGCTTCGCAGCAACGACGACTTCCGGCAGCAGCTGGTCAGCCGCCTCAATCAGGAGATTCAGCAGCTCGACGCGCTGCAACAGCAGCGCAAAACCGCCCGACAGCAGAGTCTTGAAGCCCAGACCCAGCTGGAGAACTATCTCCGGAATCTGGCGCTGTAAGGAGTGGCGGCGGGGCCGGTCGGCCCCGCCGCCCGGTCCGGCTCTTCATACCCGGCGGCAGGTCGCGGCGACGGGGAGCCGGGAGGAACATCGCGCACGTCAGCGGTCGCGACGGCGGAGCCGGCGGCTCATTGCGGTTCGTTTTCCTTGATCGATTTGATGTAGACGACCCGGGTCTTCCAGTTCGGGATCTGGTAATATTCGCCGACCACCCGGACTTCGCGATCGACGAAGGAGGGCAGCTTATCCTCCGGATCTCCCAGCGCGAAGCAATCGATCACATAACGATCCCCCACGATCTTCAGCACGGCATAGGGGATCCCGGTTGCGGCCTGCTCTTTGGGCAGCGCGAAGAAGCGACCGCGGAAGGTCACCGAATCCTTCAGTTTTTTCGCGCCGACCGAGGTCAGGATTTCGCGGGCCGAGGGGCCGGCGGCGGCCTTGCCCCGGGCCGGGGATTTCGGCTCCGGCCGGACTTCGGCGATCAGGCTTTTCGAGACGAAACAGCGCCGGGTGACGCCCCGGGGCGGTTTGATCTCGTACCAATCCTTCTCGGTTCCGATCACCTCCACCGGATCGCCGCGGCGCAACTTCGCCAACACCTCGCCGGAAGTCGAAGGTTGAGAACGGACGTTCAGCACACTGGCGGTCACCACCCGTTCAGCCGCCAGCCAGCCCGGCCAGCAACAGCACAACAGCATCGGCACGCAGAATTTGCGGATTCCCATTTTCCAGCTTTCTCCTTCCCTCTTCGATCGGGAATAATGTAGTTCCAGATGGGACAAAATGCAATCCGGAAACTTGACATTTTCCACAGATGAAGGTATGTTGCTTGGATAGGATCCGGGGGTTTTTGAATATGAGTCGACTGCAGAATTTTCTGACCTATCTGGCACACGAACGCCAGGCCAGCGAGCACACGCTCGACAACTATGCGCGGGATCTCCGGCAGTTCGCGGAGTTGCTGCGCGGCGCCGGGGATTTTGACGACTGGGCCACCATCACCGCCGAGGACGCCCGCACCTTCGTCTACGAACTGCATCGGCGCGGGACCGCCAAATCCTCCATCCTGCGGAAGCTGTCGGCGCTGCGCTCGTTTTTCCGTTTTCTGCTGCGCGAGGGCGTGGTCTCGGGGAACCCCTTTCTGCGGCTGCCGGCGCTGAAGGTCGAGGAAAAACTGCCGCAGGTGATGAGCGTGACCGCGGTGGATCGCCTCTCCGCCGCGGTCGGCGCCTGCTGGGAGGCGCGGATTGCCGCCGGTACCATCAAAAGTGAAGAGGGCGCGCAGTTCGCCGCTGCCCGGGACCGGGCGCTGATCGAAGTGATCTACAGCGGGGGTCTGCGCATCAGCGAGGCGGTGGGGCTCAATTACGGCGATCTCGATCTGGGCGCGGGCATTCTGAAGCTCCGGGGCAAAGGGAAAAAGGAACGCCTGGGGATGCTGGGCACTCCGGCCCGGGAGGCGCTCCGGAGCTATCTGCAACTGCGCAGCGCAGTCGGCGGCGGTCGGCTGCCCGACGCGCCGGTCTTTCTGAATCATCAGGGGGGGCGGCTGACCGCCCGCTCGTTCCAGCGCAATCTCAAGGACTACCTGGCCGAAGCGGGTTTGCCCGCCGACCTGACGCCGCACAAACTCCGCCACTCCTTCGCCACCCATCTGCTGGATGCGGGGGCGGATCTGCGCAGTGTGCAGGAGCTGCTGGGGCACGAGAATCTGAGCACCACCCAGATCTACACCCACGTCAGCGCCGAGCGGATGAAGAACGTCTACCGCAAGGCCCACCCCCGCGCCAAATGAAGCGTTGCCCGGCGGTTCCGGTTCGGAACCGCCGACTGCTGCGCCTTAGCGGAATTCGAGCATCCGGCGGATCGGCAGTTCCGCCCGCCGCCGCAACTCCTCATCCAGCTCGATCGGGAACTGCATGGTCTCCAGCGCCCGGCAGACATCCGCCAGCCGGATCACCTTCATCCAGGGGCAGATCGCCTGTTCGGTCAGCGGGATCAGCTTTTTATCGGGACTCTCCGCCGCCAGCCGGTGCAGAATGCCCAGCTCGGTGGCGATGATGAACTCCCGCCGGTTCGACTCCCGGACATACCGCAACATGCCGCCGGTGGAAAGCGCCCGGTCGGCCAGCGCCACGGTGGCGGCGGGAGCCTCCGGATGCATCAGCACTTCGGCCTCCGGATACTCCCGGCGGCGGCGCTCCACCTGCTCCGGAGTCATCCGTTCGTGGACCGGGCAAAACCCCTCCCAGAGGATCAGGTTCCGTCCGGTCTGCTCCGCGCAGTAGCTGCCCAGATTCCGATCCGGCACGAACAGAATCGGCCGCTCCTCCGGCAACGAACCGACGATCCGCACCGCGTTGGCGCTGGTCACGCACCAGTCGCACTCGGCCTTGACAGCGGCGGTGGTGTTGACGTAGCAGACTGCCAGCGCCTCAGGGTGGCGCGCCTTGTATTCCCGCAACGCCGCGGCCTCCGCCATATCGGCCATTTCACAGGGGGCGTGCTCCACCGGCAGCAGCACGGTCTTATCCGGCGAGAGGATTTTGGCGGTCTCGGCCATGAACCGCACCCCGCAGAACACGATCACCTCGGCCGCAGTCTCGGCCGCCTTGACCGAGAGCTCCAGCGAATCGCCGCAGAAATCGGCGATGTCCTGAATCTCCCCCAGCTCATAGTTGTGGGCCAGAATCACCGCCTTGCGCTCGCGGCGCAGGCGGTCGATCCGCTGTTTCAACGCCTCGGTTTCGTTCATCGCAATTCCACCTTGAGTTCGCGAACCAGACGGTTGCGCAGTTTTTCAAACTCCTTGTTGACCTCCTGATCGGTCAGGGTCCGGGCCGGATGGCGGAAGGTCACCTGATAGGCCAGACTCCGCCGCCCGGCCCCCAGCGCCTTCTCATCCTCGAAGACGTCGAACAACGTCACCTCCTCCAGGAACTTCAGCCCCGACCGCCGGATGAAGGTCAGCACCTCCGCGTGCTGCAACGCCTTCGGCGCCACAAAGGCCACGTCGCGGCTCACCGCCGGGAACTGGGAGAAGGGTTGATACTCCACGGCCCCGCGCCGGGCCCGCTCCAGCTCCGCGGCCTCCAGCTCGGCGTAGAAGACCGGATACGGCGTCCGCAGCCCCTTGAGTTTCCGGTGCGCCACCTCGCCGCAATAACCGGCGATCCGACCGTCCAGCAGAATGGCCAGACAGCGCCCCGGCTCAAACCGCGCATCGGAGGCCGCTTCAAACCGCCAGTCGGCGTAGTCGCGGTGCACCAGCAGACTCTCCAGCAACCCCTTGAGATCGTAGAAGTCGTACACCTCGGCCAGCTCCGCCGAGAAGCGCTCCGGATGCCGCCGCCCGGAGAGCACCAGACAGCAGGCGAAACGCTCCTCCGGAAACAGCTTCGGATCGGCGCAGAACACCCGGCTCAGCTCGCAGAGCCGCAAATCGAGATTGCGCCGCGAGACATTGCGCGCCACCGTCTCCATCATCTCGCCGAACAGCGACGGCCGCAGAATCGCCAGATCCGCGCTCAGCGGATTGTCCAGCCGGACCAGCGCCGCCTCGCTGAACCGCTCGTCGGAGAGCGCGGAACGCGGGCTGACCGTGCTGTAGTGCATGCACTCATCCAGTCCCAGCGCAATCAGATCATCCCGCAGCGCCTGCGGCTTGTAGTGGGCGTCCTCGGCGGCAGAGCCGACCAGCGTCCCGACCACCGGTTTCAACGGAATCCGGTCCAGTCCGTGAATCCGCGCCACCTCCTCGATCAGGTCGGCCTCGCGGGTCAGATCGAGCCGGAACAGCGGCGCCGTCACCCGGCAGGACTCCTCGGTGATCTCCTCCACCCGCAGCCGGAGCCGCCGGAAAATATCGACGATTTCGGCATTGGCGATCTCCACGCCGATCAAGCTCCGGACCCGGTCGAAACGGCACCGGATCACCGGCTCGGCGGGACGGCCGGAACTCACCTCGACCAGCTCGGTGGCCAGTTTCCCCCCCGCGGTGGCCAGAATCAGCTGTGCCGCGCGGTCGGCCGCGGTGCGCGCCATATCGAAATCCACGCCGCGCTCAAAGCGATAGCTCGAATCGCTGGAGATCCCCAGCTCCCGGCTGGTGGCGCGGATGTTGGAGGGATCGAACACCGCGCTTTCGATCAGCAGATTCACCGTGTCATCGCTCACGCCGCTGGCCTCGCCGCCCATCACCCCGGCCAGAGCCATCGGCTTTTCGGCGTCCGCGATCACCAGATGGCGCGGTTCGAGGGTCAGCGTCTTGCCGTCCAGCGTGGTGATGGACTCCCCGCTGCGGGCCCGCCGGGCCACCACCCGGTGTCCGGCCAGCCGGTCAAGATCAAAGGCGTGCAGCGGCTGTCCCAGCTCCATCAACACAAAGTTGGTCACATCGACCACGTTGTTGATCGGGCGCAGCCCCACCGCCAGCAGCCGCTGTTTCAGCCACTCCGGACTCTCCGCGATCCGCACTCCGCGGATCACCCGGGCGAGATACCGGGTGCAGAGTTCCGGGGCCTCCACCGTCACCAGATCGGCCGCCGGTTCCGGCTGCTCGACGGCCGGAACCGAAATTTCCGGCAGCTGCGCCGTGGTGTTGAGCAAGCAGGCCACATCGCGGGCCACGCCCCAGTGCGAAAGCCAGTCGGGCCGGTTCGGCGTCACTTCGATCTCGATCGCGCTGTCGCCGCGGAAGACCTCGGTCAGCGGCGTCCCCGGCTTCAGCTCCGGATCCAATTCCAAGAGTCCGTCATGATCGTTGCCGAGTCCGAGCTCGCGGGCGCTGCACATCATACCGCAGGATTCGACTCCGCGCAGCTTCGCCTTCTTGATCCGGAACTCGCCTTCGCCGTCCTTGAACACCGTCCCGATGGTCGCCAGCGGCACGGTTTTGCCGGCGTCGCAGTTCGGGGCGCCGCAGACGATCTGCACCTCGTTCGCGCCGTCGAACACCCGGCACACCGAAAGATGGGTGACCGCCGGATCCGGGTGCGGTTTCCGCTCCAGAATCCGGGCCACCACCACTCCGGCGGGGACTCGCTGAGCGGTCTCCACCGCCTCCACCTCGATTCCGGCCGCGGTCAACTTGGCGCAAAGCTCCGCCAGCGAGCAGTCGATTCCGACGTACGCTCCCAGCCAATCACGGGAAATAATCATTTTATCCCAGCCTTTCCCGATTAGAATTGTTCCAGAAAACGGACATCGTTCTCGTAGAGCCAACGGATGTCCCCGATCCGATAGCGCAGCATCGCCAGCCGTTCAATGCCCATGCCGAAGGCGAAGCCGGACCACACTTCCGGATCATAACCGACGTTCTTCAGCACCGCCGGATCCACCATCCCCGCTCCGGCGATCTCGATAAAGCCGGAGTGCTTGCACACCGGACACCCCTTGCCGCCGCACATCATACATGAAAAGTCGTACTCCACGCTCGGCTCAGTGAAGGGGAAGAAGTGCGGGCGCAACCGGATCTTCGCGCCGGGGCCGTACATCTCGGTGGCGAAGGTCTGCAACACGCTCTTGAGATCGGCCAGCGACACCCCCCGATCGACGTACAAACCTTCGATCTGGTGGAAGTTCATGCCGTGGGTGGCGTCCGGCGTATCGCGCCGGAAAACCCGGCCCGGCGCCACAATGCGCACCGGCGGCTCGTGATTTTCCATCACCCGGATCTGGACCGGAGAAGTCTGGGTCCGGAGAATCCGCCCGTCCGCAAAGTAGAAGGTATCGCCGGGATCGCGCGAGGGATGATCAGCGTGGGTGTTCAACGCATCGAAGTTGTGATAGACGTCCTCGATCTCGGGTCCCTCGGCCACGGTAAAACCCATCCGCCGGAAGATGGCCACGCACTCGTCGATCATCCGGGTCACCGGATGCTTGTGGCCCATGGAGCGGCGCCGTCCGGGCAAGGTCAGATCGAGCTGTTCGGCGGTGCTGCCGCGCTCTTCGAGCCGGGCACGGGCGGCGTCCAGCAGCTCCTGCAGTTTCCGGCGGCCCTCGTTGAAGGCGCTTCCGACCTCGCGCCGCTCCTCCGGCGGCACCGATCCCATCTCCTTGCTGAGTGCGGGGAACAGTCCGTTGCGTCCCGCCAGTTCGATCCGGACCGCTTCGATCTCCGCGGCGTCGGCTGCGGTCAGCCGTTGTTCGGCCGCGGCCAGCGCGGTATGGATTTTCTCAATAATCTGATTCATGACATGTGCTCCACGATTTTCGACTGGAACGTCTACCGCTGAAAACAAAAACAGCTTGAAAGCCGGACTTCAAGTCACCGCCTTCAAGCTGTTGCGTCAATTCAGAGGAACGAGGGTCAGGCCTGGGTGACTTTTTCCACCAGGGCCTTAAACTCCTGCGGCTCCGTCACCGCGAGGTCGGCCAAGACCTTGCGGTTAAGCTCGATTCCGGCCTTTTTCAGGCCGTTCATGAACTGGCTGTAGTTGGTGTTGAGCGCACGGCAGGCGGCGTTGATCCGCACCACCCAGAGCGCCCGATACTGCTGTTTCTTCTGTTTGCGACCGCGATAGGAGTGGACAAGCGCCTTGTCCACGGCATCATAAGCGGTGCGGATGTTCTTGCTCGAGCAGCCGTAGAAACCCTTGGCCCGCTCCAAAACCCGCTTGCGGCGTTTGCGCGACGGGACGGCATAAGTAGCTCTGGACATTTTACTGATCCTTTCTAATTACAGCCCGTAGGGCAACGCGACCTTGATCCGACGGCTCTCGGCGGCCGAAACGGCTCCGTCCTGACGCAGACGACGCTTGCGTTTGGCGTTCTTCACCGACTTCAGGTGGCGGCCCCCCGCCTTGTTGTGACGGTACTTGCCGGTACCGGTCATCTTCAGCCGCTTGGCGGCGCACTTTCTGGTCTTCAGCTTGGGCATCGTTCGTTTATCTCCCTGTTTCTAGGTTAAACCACACTCCGGGGAGGGCCGATGCCAGCACCTCCTCCGGGTCGCCCCCGGCCTATTTGGGGGCGAAATTCACCGTAATGCTCCGGCCGAGCAGCTTGGGCGTTCCATCCGGATCCCCATAGGGAGCCAGATCGCCGAGCACCCGGGCCATGAGACTGTACGCCAAGTCCTGATGGGACATTTCACGTCCCCGCAGCGCCAGCGTAAGCTTTAATCTATACCCTTTTTCCAAAAAGTCAAGCGCCCGTTTCATCTTTATATTGTAATCGTTCTGATCAATATTGATGTGGTACTTGATCTCTTTGAGTTTCTGAGCGAGATTGTTCCGGCGCTGCGTCTTCAGACTCTTCTTCTGCTCGTACTGGAGCTTCCCGAAGTTCATGATGCGCACCACCGGCGGCACCGACCGATCGGACACCAGCACCAGATCCAGCCCGGCGTTCTGCGCCATTTCGCGCGCCCGGGCCAGCGACACAATGTCCAACTGCTCCCCGTCCACCCCGATCAGGCGAACCTGCTCGGCCGTGAACGTGCGGTCATTGGGTTTCAGCAACTTAGCAATAGCCGTATCCTCCGTTTAGAGTTTTTTCAAGCGCGGCGGAAGCCCCCGCTTCCACCGCCCGTTCATCATTCCCATACTTTAGCAGACTTTGTCGGAAATTTCAAGCTGCATTTTTTCAATCAGGGTTGCGGGCGCCATCGCCCCGAGCTCCCCTTCCCGCCGACTGCGGACCCCGACGGTGCCGCTTTCGACCTCCCGCTCGCCGACCACCAGCAAATAGGGGATCCGCGCCCGGCGCGCATCCTTGATCTTGGCGCCCAGTCCGGCGGCCTGCTCATCCACCTCGACCCGCAGGCCATGACGGCGCAACTCCTCCCGGAGCGACCGGGCGTACGCCAGCTGCTTTTCCGTAACCGGCAGAATCCGCGCCTGCTCCGGCGCCAGCCACAGCGGGAACGCCCCGGCGTAGTGCTCGACCAGAATCCCGAAGAAGCGCTCCAGCGACCCGAACAGCGCCCGGTGCACCATGTACGGCTGATGCTTCCGGCCATCCTCGCCGATGTAGGTCATATTGAACCGCTCCGGCAGGTTGAAGTCGAACTGAATGGTGGTCGTCTGCCACTCCCGGCCGATCGCGTCGCGGACCTTGAGGTCGATCTTCGGCCCGTAGAAGGCGCCGCCGCCCTCGTCCACCTCGCACTCCAGCCCGGCCTTCTTCACCGCCTTTTCCAGCGAATCCAGCGCCTTGGCCCAGCGCTCCGGCGCGCCGACCGCCTTGGCCGGACGGGTCGCCAGATAGGGCTTGATCCGGGTGAAGCCGAAGGCCTTCCAGATGGAGAGACTGAAGCGCAGCACCTCGGCGATCTCATCCTCGATCTGCTCCGGAGTGCAGATGATGTGCGCATCGTCCTGGGTGAATCCACGCACCCGCAACAGGCCGTGCAGCACCCCCGACTTCTCGTACCGGTAGACCGTTCCCAGCTCCGCCCAGCGCAGCGGCAGCTCCCGGTAGGAGCGCAGCCGCGACTGGTAAATCTCGATATGGAACGGGCAGTTCATCGGCTTGACGAAATAGTCCTTCTCGTCGATCTGCATCGGCGCGTACATACCGTCCTTGTAAAAGTCAAGGTGGCCGCTGGTCTCCCAGAGAATGCTCTGCCCGATATGCGGCGTGTACAGCAACTCATAGCCGTTGGCGTAGTGCTCGGCGCGCCAGAAGGTCTCGATCAGATTCCGGATGAACGCGCCCCGCGGATGCCACAGCACCAGCCCCGGACCGACGTTCTCCGAAAAGCCGAAGAGATCCAGCTCCTGCCCCAGTTTGCGATGGTCGCGCTTGGCCGCCTCCTCGAGCTGCTTGAGATAGGCCTGCAACTCCTCCTCGGTGGCGAAGGCGGTTCCGTAGATCCGCTGCAGCATCGGCTGCTTCTCGTCGCCGCGGAAGTAGGACCCGGCCACCGACATCAGCTTGATCGCGCCGATCTGCCCGGCGTGCTCGACGTGCGGCCCCCGGCAGAGGTCGCAGAACTCCCCGCAGCGATAGAAGCGAATCGCCTCCCCTTCCGGAATATCCTTCAGCCGCTCCAGCTTGAAGGTCTGCCCGGCCGCCTGCAACCGGGCCTCGGCCTCGGAGCGCGACAGCTCGAAGCTCTCGAACGGAATCTTCCGCCCGATCAACTTCCTCATCGTCTTCTCGATCTCCTTGAGATCCTCCGGGGTCAACCGGCGATCGAGGTCGAAGTCGTAATAAAATCCGTTCTCCGTGGCCGGGCCGATATCGAACCGGGCGCCGGGGAACAACTGCTGCACCGCCGCGGCCATGATGTGCGCCGCGCTGTGGCGCCGTGTCTGCAAATCCATCTCACTCATGATTTCACCTGTGTTCTCGCTGAAAAAGTTCTCTTCTCCCTCCGGCGGCAGCCGGCGGGCAACCGATTCAGCGGCGAGTCCCGCCCGCGCCGGTTGCGCGGGGTGTCCTCCTTTCCGACCAATCCGTACTCAATTTCTCACCCGTCCTCTTCAGAACAGTTCGCCTTGCTCCACGTTCGACAACCAATCCCGCAGCGGTCGAAACGTCCGCCGATGCAGCGGACACGGCCCAAGCCGCCGCAGCGCCGCCAAATGGGCCGCCGTACCGTACCCCTTGTGCTCCCCGAAGCCGTACCCCGGATACCGGGACTCCTGCTCCTCCATCCAGCGGTCGCGCCAGACCTTGGCCACGATCGAAGCGGCCGCGATCGACGCCGAACGCCGGTCACCCTTGACCAGCGCCCGCGAGGGCAGCGGCAACTGCGGCACCGGCCGCCCGTCCACCAGCAGAAAATCGACCCCTTCCCGCGCCAGCGCGGCGGCCGCCCGGCGCATGGCCAGATCCGTGGCCCGCAAAATATTCAACCGATCGATCTCCGGTGCGGAGACCACCGCCAGCGCCACCCGCACCCCGGGTACCGCCAGCACCGCCGCGCACAATTCAGCCCGCGCCGCCGGGCTCAACAGCTTGGAATCGTTGACCCGGGGCACCGCCGCCGCGACCGGAAAGGCGACCGCGGCGGCCACCACCGGACCGGCCAGCGGACCGCGCCCGACCTCATCGATTCCGGCCACAAAACAAAACCCCTCCGCCCGGGCTTCGCGTTCCGGTCGAAGGAGTTCGTCGTCTTCGGACAACACCTGCAAGGTGACTTAACGCGCCTCTTTGACCCGGGCCGCCTTGCCGATTTTATCCCGCAAATAGAACAGCTTGGACCGGCGGACATCGCCGCGCCGGGTGACTTCGATCCGGTCGATCCGCGGCGTATTCAGCGGGAACACCCGCTCCACGCCCATGCCGGACACCACCCGCCGCACGGTGAAGGTCTCTTCGATCCCCTCGCCGCGCCGGGCGATCACCGTGCCCTGAAACATCTGAATCCGTTCGGTGGATCCCTCCACGATCTTCACATAGATCTTGACCGTGTCGCCGACCTTGAAGTCCGGACGATCCGCCTTGACCTGCTCCATACGAATCTTGTCGAGTATGTTCATCTCTGTCTGCCTCCAGATTTTTTGTTGCGATCTCTCAAATATTCCCGCCAGCAATCGGGCCGCCGTTCCCGGGTCAACCGTTCCGACTCCGCCCGCCGCCAGCGCTCAATCCGGCCATGGTCGCCGGAGAGCAACACCTCCGGCACCTTCAGCCCCCGGAACTCCGGCGGCCGGGTGTACTGCGGATACTCCAGCAGCGACTCCGAAAACGACTCCTGTTCGCTCGATTCGCCGCTGCCGAGCGCCCCCGGCAGCAGCCGGATCACCGCATCGGCCATCACCATCGCCGGCAACACCCCACTGGTCAACACATAGTCTCCGATCGAGACCTCGTAATCGGCCAGCCGGTCGTACACCCGTTGGTCCATCCCTTCGTAGTGCCCGCAGACGAACAGCAAATGTTCGCGCGTACTCCACTCCCGGGCCAGCGCCTGGGTGAACTTTCGTCCCCGCGGCGTCGGGAAGATCACCGCCGTCTCCGGCCGGCGCAACGCCTCCACCGCTTCAAACAGCACCTCCACTTTCATCAGCATTCCCGGACCGCCGCCGTAGGGCTTGTCGTCCACCGTGCCCCGGGCATCGTGGGCGAAGTCCCGCAGATTCACCGCCGAGACCGTCACCAGTCCGGACTCCACCGCCCGACCGGTGATGCTCTCGCCCAACGGCCCCGGAAATGCCTCCGGAAAAAGCGTCAGCACCTCAATTTTCAATCGAGCACTTCGACTGAAACATGCTTGCGCAGCCGACCGGCCGCGCCGCTCACCAGCGCCCGGATCGCCATAATCGTCTTGCCGCGCTTGCCGACAATCTTGCCGATGTCGTCCTTGCGGCAGCGGATCCGGATCACATACCCGTCTCCGACCTCCTCGGTCGCCAACTTCACCTCGGACGGCGCGTCAACCAGCGACCCGACCACGAACTCGACGAACTTTTCCAGGTCGCCGATGCCGCCGGTCGCCCGGCAGGAGATCGACGCCTCCGCCGAATTCTCCTCGCCGCCGATGAAAAATTTCAATAAGGCTTTCAGCACTTTGTCTATTCCTCACACTCCGGACAGTCGGGCACACCGCGCGGGGCCTTCCACCTCGCCACCGCACCCGTCCGCCCCGTTCCAACCCTTACTGAGCGTTCTCGGCGCCCGCCTCGGCCTGCTTGGCCGCCGCGGCGGCCTTGGCCTGGGCCTTCTTCGACAAAGAGGGCTTGCGCACCCGATCCTTCAGCTGGATCCCCTTCTCCGCCCGGTCCACAATGTCCTGAACCGTCTCGGAAAAAGAGGCACCCACGCCGCGCCAGTAGGCGACGCGCTCCAGATTGATCTTCTCCTGCTTGCGGCGCGGATCGTAGTACCCCAGCTCCTCAATCGCCTTGCCGTCGCGACTCGACTTCTGATCCATCACCACCACCCGGAAACACAGGGCATTGCGCGTTCCGGTCCTCTTCAGTCTGACTCGTACCATCTTCTCTCCAAACCTTGCTGTTGCGGCGCGGGTCCACCCGCCTTTGCTTCACCGGATCGGCCGTCGCTGGTTCCGGTCCGCCAGGCGGGACAGCCACGATTTTCATTTCCCGTCCGGGACCTTTTACCGCAAAACATCCGGCGGCCGATCCACTCGTATCTTACTAATATATCCCCTGAATACCTTTTCGCAAGCCGTTCCCCGGCTTTTTTGCAACTTTTTTCCAACAATCAACTTGCCGCCCGAAATCCGCGCAACTCCCAGTTTCCCCGCTTTCGACTTTTTTTCCCCTTTTTTGCATTCCTCCTCTTGTATTCGTACGCCGGCGGGTTATGTTAAAAATAGGAATAATTCCTGATTTTAGTTTTCAGGGATGTCAATCAACGCAAGGAGAGAAGATCATGGCCGAATTGAAAGAGAGTCAGACCGCCCGGAATTTGATGACCGCATTTGCCGGGGAGTCGATGGCCCGCAACAAGTACACCTACTTTGCCGGTGTCGCCCGCAAGCAGGGCTTTGAGCAGATCGCCGCGCTGTTCGAGGCGACCGCCAACAACGAAAAGGAGCACGCGAAACTCTGGTTCAAGGCGCTCGGCGGACTCGGCGACACGGTGGAGAATCTGAAGGCCGCCGCGGCCGGGGAGCACGAGGAGTGGACCGAAATGTACAAGGAGTTCGCCGAAGTTGCCGCAAAGGAGGGGTTTGCGGAACTTGCCGAACAGTTCGCGGGCGTCGCCGCCATCGAGAAGCGCCACGAGGAGCGCTATCGGAAGCTCCTGCAGAATGTGGAGAGCGGCGAAGTCTACGTCCGCACCGGCGAAAACCGCTGGGAGTGCCGGAACTGCGGCCATGTCTACATCGGCAAGGAGGCGCCGCAGACCTGCCCGGTGTGCAAGCACCCCCGCGCCTACTTTGAGCTCGAGGCGCAGAACTACTGAGTTCCGAACCCGGAACCGGAGTCGCCGGTTCCGGGCCGTCGCCTCACCTAGCGCAACGAGGCAAGCAGCTCCCGGAGCGACAATTCGGCGCCGCAGACCACCGTGTCGGCGGCGCCATAATACATCAGAATCCGATCGCCGTCCAAGACCTGACCGTTGGTGAAGATGCAGTTCCCGTAGAAGCCGTTGGTCTCCACGCCCTCGATCGGCGACATGATCGGTTCGGTGCTGCGGGCCAGCAGCTTTGCCGGATCGTTGCGATCGAACAGCATCAGGCCCAGACGATAGCTTTTGCCGTCGGAGCCGTGATAGAGCTCCAGCCACCCTTCAGGAGTCTCGATCGGGGCGCAACCGGCGCCGAGTCGTTCGGAATCCCAGCTGCCGGGGCGGGTCACGGCCACGCAGCGATGGTTGCCCCAGTGCCGCAGATCGGGCGACTCCGCCAGCCAGAGGAAATTCCCGCCCAGCCCCAGGCCGCTCGGCCGGTGGAAACAGTAGTACAGGCCGTTGACGCGACGGGGGAACAGGGCAATATCCTTATTATGGGGCGGCAGAATGAGATCACGTTCGGAGAAGTGCTTCCAGTCGGTGGTGGTGCAGTGCCCGCCCGCCACGCCGAATTCGGAAACGGCGGTGTAGGTCAAGTGATAGACGCCGTCGATCTCCTGCACCCGGCAGTCCTCGATGCCGTAGGTCTCATGCGTCGTGGCCGGGAAGAGCCTCAGCGAATAGTCGGGCACAAAGGTCCGCCCGCCGTCGTCGCTCCAGGCCACCAGCAGATGCGAGATGGTGCTCAAATAGCAGCGGTTGCGATAGGTGAAGACCCGGGGATCGGAAAAATCCAGCTCAGGATCGTCCCGGTCCACCCGCAGCTGCACATAGCCGCGCTCGGGGTCGCGCCAGACCGCCACCGCAGTCCGGTCGTCGGTCCGGGGTTTTTCCGCAACCCGCAGCACCAGACCGATCCGGTCCCGATAGCGGAAGGCTCCGGGATTCAGCACGCACTCCACCACAACATCCGGTTCGCTCGGCTTCAGATCGGCAGGCCGCAGCAGCGGGTTGCCGGGAAAACGATTGATCTGCATCGGACGGTTTCTCCTCTTCAAATATGTTTTTTTACCGGGCACACCCCTGCCCTCCGGAGCTCAATATAATTCAGAAAAAAATCTTTTTCAACCCCGAATCCCGGAAAAACTCGCCCCTTCACTGGCAATCGTCTGAAAACGCACTATATTACCAACGTAATTTTTAACGAAGAACAGGGGAGCTCCGCGCCATGTCGGACAAACGTGCCAAACATCAGAAATCCGCGTTCCGGATCAATCTGGAGTACCTCCCCTTTCTGCTGCTCTACCGCTTGCTGCACCGGCTCACGTTGAAACAGGCCTACCACCTCTCCGCCGTGTTGTTCGCACTGCTCTACTGGGTGGACGGCAAGCACCGGCGGCGGGCGATCGACCATGTGCTCCATGCCGGAATCGCCGCCGACCGCCGCGCCGCGGCCCGGCTCGCCCGCAAGTCGTTCCGGGAGTTCAGCAAGCTCCTGGTCGAGATCGTCAAGATGGATCAGTGTTACGATCCGGCCAAAATCCGCGTCGCAGGCTCCATCGCGGGCATCGATCTGGCGCTGAGTCAGGACCACCCCAACCACAACGTGATCATCGTCACCGCCCACTACGGCAACTGGGAGGTGGCGGGGACCGCGTTTTCGGACAAGGCGCGGCTCCGGATGCTGTCGATCATGCGGCCCTTCGGCAACCCCAAAATCGGCGAACTGATTCTCAACCACCGCCGCAGCACGGTTCACGAAGTGGTGGACAAGGCCAACGGCCTGCGCCCGATTCTGAAAGCGCTGCAGGCCGGGAAAAACGTCTCGATCCTGATCGACCAGCACGCCTCCAGCAACGAAGGCGTGGAGACCGTCTACTTCGGGCAGCCCTGCCGGACCCACAAGACGCCCGCCCTGCTCCATCTCAAGACCGGCATTCCGATCCTGCCGGAGGTGACCCGGCGGGTCGGGGACAATTTTGAATTTGAACTGGTGCTTGGAGATCCGATTGTCTACACGCCGACCGGCGACAAGGAGCACGATGTTCAGGCCGTCACCCAGCTCTGCACCACCGCCCTGGAAAAACTGATCGCGGAGTGCCCCGAGCAATGGCTCTGGGCCCCGCGCCGCTGGCTCAACATCAACCGTCCGGCCCGCAGGTAGTGGCATGGCCTTGCTCGAAGTCCGGGATCTGCAAATCTACTATCCGGTCCGTTCCGGGTGGTTCGGAGCCCGTCGATATGTCCGCGCGGTGGACGGCGTCTCCTTTGACGTGGAGTCCGGAGAAACCGTCGGTCTGGTCGGGGAGTCCGGCTGCGGCAAGAGCACGCTGGGCAAGGCGATTGTGCGGCTGGAGACGCCGCGTGCTGGATCCATCCGGCTGGCGGGGCGCGACCTCGGGCGCCTGAACGGCGCGGAGTTGCGGCGCGCCCGCAAGAATTTCCAGATGATCTTTCAGGATCCCTACGGGTCGCTGAATCCGCGGCTGCGGATCGGGCGGGCATTGGATGAAGTGCTGGCGCTGCACACGGCGCTGTCTCCGGCGGCGCGCCGGCTCCGGGCGGCGGCGTTGCTCGAACAGGTCGGACTCCGGGCCGAGGCGCTGGATCGCTATCCGCACGAATTCAGCGGCGGTCAGCGGCAGCGGATCGGCATCGCCCGGGCGCTGGCCGCGGAACCGAAGCTGATCGTGGCCGACGAACCGGTTTCGGCGCTGGACGTGAGTGTTCAGGCGCAGATCATCAACCTGCTGCAGCAGCTGCAGCGCGAGACCGGGGTCGCCTTTTTATTTATCGCCCACGATCTGGCGGTGGTTGAACACATCAGCGCGCGGATTCTGGTCATGTATCTGGGGCGGCTGGTCGAATCCGGTCCTTCCCACGAAGTCTGCGCCCGGCCGCGCCATCCGTACACCGCCGCGCTGCTTTCGGCGGTGCCGGTGATCGATCCCGACGGCAAAAAACAACGGATCGTACTGGAAGGCGACGTGCCCTCGCCGCTGGATCCGCCGGCAGGCTGCGCCTTTCACCCGCGCTGTCCGCAGGCCGATGAGCGCTGCCGCCGCGAGCGACCGGAATTGAGAGCCGACGACCACGGCCGGGCCGTGGCCTGTTTTCACCCGTTAACCACCGAACCGTGTTCAAGTCGAGAGGGAGGTCTGTCATGAAACCACGCGCCCAAAAAATTCTGTTCTGGAGTCTGGGGAGCATTCTGGGGTTGATTGTGATCCTGGGAGTGGCCGGCTACTTCTGGCTCGATGCGATGATCCGCTCGGCGATCGTCAATTTCGGCAGCCAGGCCTTCGGCACCCGGGTGGAGGTCCGGGACTTCCGCACCCGGCTGCTGGCCGGAGAGGTGCGGCTCGATGGGCTGGTCGTGGCCAATCCGCAGGGGTACCAGTCGCCAGAGGCGTTCTCCTTCCAGCAGTTCCGGGTCAAAGTGGACCTGGCTTCGATCTTCGAGCCGCAGCTGGTGATCGAGGAGATTCTCATCGACGGACTTCACATCGATTTTGAAGCGACGCTGCGCGGCACCAGCAACCTGACCGATCTGCAGCACAATCTGGAGCGTAATCTGGGGGGCGGCACAGCTGCGCCGGAGCCCCCCGAGCCCGAGCCCGCCACCGAACCGGAAGCGGTGGCGGAGGCCCCAGCTGCCGAGCCGGAGGCGGCCCAGACCGTGCTGATCCGCGACTTCCGGCTGGTCAACACCGAATTTTCGCTGAGCTCGGCGCTGCTGAAGCAATCCGTTGTGCTGCCGCTGCCGGAGATCCACCTGACCAATCTCGGCGACGAGGAGACCACCCGTTCGGAGATGCTCGCCTTTGTGTATGAAAAAATCCTGCTGGCGGTTCTGGAGGCGGTCAAACAGAGCAATCTGGATGAGGCGCTCGGCGAGAGTCTGGAAAAACTCAGCGCCGGACTCTCCGAAATCGGGCAGAATCTGGGCGCGGGGCTGAACCAGGTGGGCCAAGAGCTCGGAAAGAGTGGCGAATCGACCGTCAAAGACGCCGTTTCGGCGGTGGAGGGGCTGCTGAAAGGGCTGCCGGGCAAGCGATAAAACTGAATTTCAAAATCCTTACAACACAACAGGAGTAGGTATGAGCAATCTGATCTGTCTCCCGATCGAAGCTCTGGGAGTCAACGGTCTGGCCCTGGCGCGCGGCGAGCACGCGATCGGCTTCCGGGCGATCCCGCTGCTGCCCGATTACGGGCGGTTCGACGGGAAAATCCTGATCGGCCACCTGAAACGGCTGGGCCCCTACGATCCGGAAGGGCTCTACAACCGCGTGAGCTTCACCGTGCCGGTGAGCACCGCCGCGCTGCGCCGCTGCCTCCGGACCGAACTCTACCGCGAAAATGCGATTCCGGTGCCCGATTACCCCGCCGGAGAGGCGGCGGAACTGGTTCTGGAGTGGTGTTTCGACGGGCTCACCGGCGGCGTCCGGCTGAGCACCGACCGGGAACTGGAGCTGATGCTGCTCTTCAACGGCTGCGTGCAGGAGGCCACGGTGCGGAGTCTGACCCCCACCGGGGTGGAACTGGCGCAGCAGGAGTTCTCCGTCCATTTCCGCTGGTCCCTTCCGGCGGCCTCTGTGGCGACCGCCGGAGAGCTGGAGGCGCTGGAGTCGGAACTGCGCGGGTTCCTGCCCGCCGCCCCCGCCGCCGCCGGCACGCTGGCCGGAGTCCGGCTGCGGCTGAAACCGGAAACGCCGCTCTATCTGACGCTCTCCGAAACCGGGGCGGAACCGCTCCCGGAGGTGCTCGACGCGCGGCTGGAAGCCGGGCTCCGGCAGCTCGAAGCCGGGCTGATGACCAGCTCCGGCTCCGCCGACGGCTGCGCCGACGCCCTCGAACGGCTGATCGGCTACAGCGCCGCCTACGATCCACGCAACCAGCTCCGCTATCTGCCGGTCAATCGCGACTGGGCGGGTCCCAACTCGCTGCCCGCCATCTTCATGTGGGACAACTTCTTCGACTCCTATTTAGGGTGTTTCAGCCATCCGGAGCTGGCCCGGGAGTCGCTGAGTCACATTCTGAACGTCATCGCCGAGCGCGGCATCACCGGAGCCCCGCCGCAGCGGAATCTGGTGATTCCGATCGTCTACTCCAAACTGGTCCGGTTCATCGGGGACGAGGAGTTCGCGCGCCGCTCCTTCCCGGCGATGATGGCCTTCATGCACTTCTGGTTCGCCGACCGCGGCGACGGTCACCCCTGGCGCGACGGCAACGACGACGGGCTGATCGAATCCGGCACCTGCCTGCGCCCCGAGTCAGGCGTCACGCTGGGACGGCTGGTCTCCGACGCCATGGATGAGACCGGCTACGACGACAGTCCGATGTACTCCGCCGGGTTCGCCTACGAACGCCGGGCGCTGCCCGCCGACGGCATCCGGTTCGACTTTGAACGCGGCACCTTGAATCTGACGCTGATAGGCCAGAACTCGCTCTATGTGGCCGGCTGCCGGGCGCTGGCGGTGCTGGCCGACGAACTCGACGCCGACGAAGACGCCCGCTGGCTGCGGAGCGAAGCCGAACGCGTGGCGGGGCGGATCCGCGAACGGCTGTACGATCCGGCCAGCGGAATCTATTTGAACCGCTTTTTCGACGGAACCTTCTCGCCGGTGAAGACGCCGGACATCTTCAGCCCCCTCACCGCCGAGCTGCCCGACCCGGAGACCCGCGAGCGGCTGCACCGGATTCTGCTCGACCCGAAGCAGTTCTGGGGCGAGAACGTGATTCCGACCGTCAGCTACGACGACCCGGCGTTCGGCGACGAACCCTTCCGCAGCCCCTACTGGCGCGGCAACTACTGGCGCGGCAACGTCTGGGCGCCGACCAACTACATCACCTACCTGGCGTTGCGCAAGGCCGACTGGCCGGAGACCACCGCCGAATTCTGCGCCCGGTCGCGGCGGTTGTTTCTGGACGACTGGATCGACTTCCACCATGCCAACGAAAACTATCCGCCCTTCGGCCGGACCGACTCCACCCACATGTTCAGCGGCAACGGCGGGCGCGATCCGCACTACATCTGGGCCGGACTGTTGCCGGTGCTGGCGCTGGAAGAGCTGTTCAGCGTGGAGGATACCGCGCCGGGATTGCGCTTCGGCGCGGTGGAGGAGAAGAGTTTCGGCAGCTGGCGGAACTTCCGTTACCACGGCAAGGCCGGCAGCATCGAGGCCGGGCCGGAGGGCGTCCGGCTGCGGATCGGCGACGACTTTGAACTGAGCACCGACGCGCCGGTCAAATTCTACGAATTCCGGAAACGTGACGGTCGCTGGAGCTTCCGCTACCGCGCCCCCCGCGGCGCCCGGCTCACGCTGCGCTCCGGGACTCAGACCCTGAATCAGACGCTGCCGGTTGCGGCAACGCCGCAGACTATGGAGGTGTCGGCATGATCAAAACCGTCGGCAAAGCTTTGCTCGATCAACTCGCGGAACAGGCCCGGAGCTCGGAACGGCTGCGCGCCCACCACATGCTGCACACCGAAATGAGCGATCCGATTCACCGTTTCTGCGTGGCGGCCGAACCCGGCACCGTGGTGACGCCTCATCGCCACCCCGGGAAATGGGAGCTGGTGGTGATGCTGCGCGGCGAAATCGAGGTGGAGACCTTCGACGAGACCGGGAAACAGCTCGCCTCCTACGTGCTGACTCCGGAGGGAGACCTCTCGGCGCTGGAGCTCCCGGAGACGGTCTTCCACCGCTTCCTCGCCCGGCGCAGTTCGGCGTTTCTGGAGATCAAGCCGGGCCCCTACACCCCGCCGGAAAACGCGCCCTGGCTGTGAACACGACCGACACCATCGCGGCTCCGGCCACCGGCGTCGGCGGCGCGGTGAGCATCATCCGGATCTCCGGACCCGACGCCTTGACGGTCGGCAATGCGCTGTGGCGCGGCCGCCGACCGCTGGCGCGGGAGAACGCCCGGCAGCTGCTCTACGGCAAGCTCGACCGGGAACCGGTGCTGGCGGTCTATATGCCCGGACCGCACAGCTACACCGGGGACGATGTGGTGGAGCTCCAGCTCCACGGCTCGCCGCTGGCGGTCAGTGCGGCGTTGCAGGGGTGTTTCCGCGCCGGAGCACGGCCGGCGGAGCCGGGGGAGTTCACCTTCCGCGCCTTCGTCAACGGCAAGCTGGAGCTGACGCAGGCAGAAGCGGTGGGCGATCTGATCGCCGCCCGCAGCGAACAGGCCCGGAAACTGGCCGAAAATCAACTGGCCGGGCGGCTCGGGGCGGCCCTTGCGGAGCTGCGCGAGCGGCTGCTCCGGAGTCTGGCCGAGTGTGAGTCACGGCTCGACTTCCCGGAGGAGGAACTGGACTGGGAGAGCGAACCGGAAACACCGGTGCTGGCGGTCCGGGACCGGCTGCGGGAACTGGCCGCCACCGCAGAGGCGGCACAGCTCTGGCGCGAAGGCGTGACCGTGGTGATCTGCGGCCGCCCCAACGCCGGGAAATCCAGTCTGCTCAACGCGTTGCTGGGCTACGACCGGGCGATCGTCACCGAAATTCCGGGCACCACCCGCGACACGCTTGAAGAATTGGTGAATCTGGACGGCATCCCGGTCCGGCTGACCGACACCGCCGGCTTGCGCGAGGGCGGCGACCAAGTCGAACAGCTGGGCATGGAACGCAGCCGCCGCTCGCTGGCCAGTGCCGAAGTTCGCTTCTGGGTGCTCGACGCGGCCACGCCGGAGCGGGAACTGGAGTGCGCCGAACTGCGGCGGCTCGCTCCGGCGGGAAACACCATTGCCGTCTGGAACAAACTGGATTGCTGCCCGGATCCGGAGGCGCTGCCCCCCCTGCCCCGGCCGACGGTGCGGATTTCGGCCCGGACCGGCGCCGGGCTCGAGGAGCTGCGCCGGGCGTTCCGGCAGCTGATCTGGCAGGACGGAACCGTACCGGAACCGGAACTCGGCGTCAATCGCCGTCACCGGGCGCTGCTGCTCAGCGCGCTGGCCGAACTGGAGCCGGTGGTCGCCCACCTGCAGCGGGAGGAGTGGGAGCTGGCGGCCGTCGGCCTGCGCCGGGCGCTGGCGGAACTGGGCCGGATCACCGGGGAAACGGCGGATCCGGATCTGCTGGCGGACATCTTCAGCCGCTTCTGCATCGGGAAATAGGGGACGCCGGGATCTTCGCGGAGATTTGCTTTTCTTCCGAGAGAGAGTATCTTACCTGAAAACTGGTCGGGGTGAGAGGATTCGAACCTCCGACCTAATGCTCCCAAAGCATTCGCGCTAACCAGACTGCGCTACACCCCGGCTGTCGGGATCATACAATAGCGCGGAGTGCGGCGGAAAGCAACCCCGGAACGGGCAAAATCACAGTTTTTTATACGGGAGAGATCATGAATCCGAGTCATCAGGATCAATACCGCGTCCGGCACAGCGAGGGCGATCGCCGCGGTTATCTGAAACTCCGGGCCCTGGCCGACTATTTTCAGGAATCGGCGGCGCGACACGCCGATGAACTCGGCTGCGGGCTTGACTATCTGCGGCGGGAGGGAAAACTCTGGGTCCTTTCCCGGCTCCGCTTCCGAATCGACCGCTACCCGGAAATCGGCGAGCGGCTGACCCTGACCACCTATCCGCGCGGCGCGGAACAGGGTCTGTTCGCCCGCCGCGAATACGAACTGACCGCTGCGGCCGGACACGCCGTCGCCGTCGGCTCCAGTTACTGGCTGCTGCTGCGCGCGCCCCGGCTGCGCCCCGAGCGCCTGACCGAACTGGCCCGGCTGCTGCCCGCCAACGACGACCGGCCCCGCCACTTCGCCGAACTCGACAAACTCGCCTTCGACGGCTTGCCGGAACTGGAACGCCGGACCGTGCACGAAAGCCAGATCGACGTCAACGGTCACTTGAACAACGCCGAATACTTCGGTTTTGTCGCCGATCTGCTGCAACGCCTGGCGCCGGGGCGGCCGGTGGCTGAGCTTCAGCTCAACTTCCTGCACGCGCTGGGTGCCGGAGAGGACGTCATCCTGACCGGCGCCGCGACCCCGGACGGCGGATTTCAGCTTTCCGGCCACCTGCCCGCCGGGGGGGTGGTCTTTCAGGCCGCCGGAGTCCTCGGAGCCGCGCCCCGGCAGACCGATATTTTTTGAAGTTTTTACTGGAAAAGCAGGGGAACCGGGTATATATTGCCAATAAAAAGTTCTATTCTCAACCCAGGAAGGGATCGGCATGAAACAAAAGATGCTGTTGCTCGGCGCACTGTTCTTCGGCTTTCTGGCCTTTATTCTGGCCTATCAGCAGATTCAGTCGGAGCGGAACAAGGCGCTGGGGGAGTTTGAAACCGTCTACCTGATCCGCCTGACCCGCAACGTCGCCGCCGGTGAGGAGCTCAAACGCGACGACCTCGCCCGGGATGCGGTTCAGCGCAGCCGTCAGCACGCCGGAGTCGCGCGCGAGATTCCCTGGGAGCAGCATCAAATGTGCATCGGCCGGAAACTCGAAACGTCGCTGGGAGCCGGTCACAATCTGCAGTACTCCGATCTGCAGCCGTTGTCGCAGCAGCAGGGGTTCACCCGCAAAATTCAGCGCGGCATGCGCGCCATCTCCATTCCGGTGGATCTGGTGTCGGCGGTCAACAACCTGATCAAACCCAATGACGACGTGGACATCATCGGCACCTTCCGCTTCCCCGACGCCCGGGGCGACTCGGCGCTCGACACCGTGACCATGACCATGCTTCAGGGCGTCAAGGTTCTGGCCGTGGGCAGCCGCTGGGACAACTACGTCAGCGACACCACCGGGCGCGGCAGCTACGCCACCGTAACGCTGCTGGTCTACCCGAGCGAGGCCGAGATGCTGATCTTCGCCAGCCAGAAGGGGCGACTCTCGCTGAGTCTGCGCAACTTCGACGACAAGGTGGTGGTCGACGACCAGGAACTTCGCCAGGTCGATTTCGCCAAGCTGAACCGGATGATTCCGGAATACAACACCTACCGGATCCGCAACCGGCTGCAGCAATAGGAGTCCGCGCAAGCCTATGATCCAGATCATCATCCATCAACCCGGCCAGCCCGATGCGGCGGCGCAGCTGGCCCCCGGCGCCTACCTGATCGGCTCCGGGAAGGAGTGCCAGATCCGGCTGCCGCGGCCCGAAATCTCGGGTCGCCACGCCCAGTTCGTGGTGCGCGATCACTCGCTGGTGGTGATGGACCTGGGCAGCAGCAACGGGACCACGGTGGGCGGCAATCCGCTCTTTGCGCACACCCCCTGCGAAGTGCCGCCGGGGCAGCCGATTCAGATCGGCAAGGTGAGCATCACCTTGAAACCGCCGGCTGCTCCGGCTCCGGCCACGACAGCCGCTCCGGCGACGGCCGCGCCGGTGGCGGGGGCGCCGAAGACCGCCGCCACCTGGGGCGGCGTGGACAAGGAGCCGATTCCGATTCTGAAGATCTCGGGTGTCCCGCCCGAGGTGCGCCCCCTGCTCCAGGAGCTGAAAAAGCAGGCGCACCGGGAGTTGCTGACCCGCCTGAACCTGAAGAAACTCGCCCTCGCCGGAATCACCGGTCCGGCGCTGAAGCGGAAGGCCGAGGAGACGATCCGCGAAATTCTCTCGCAACTGACCATTCAGCTGCCGCCCTCGATCAAAATCGAGGTGCTGGAAAAGGAGCTGCTGCAGGAGGCGATCGGGCTCGGGCCGCTGGAGTATATGCTCGAACTCAACGACATCACGGAGATCATGGTCAACGGGCCGGAGCAAGTCTATGTGGAAAAAAAGGGGGTGCTCTACCGGACCGACACCGCTTTTGCCGACAACAATCAGGTGCTCTCGGCGATCGAACGGATCGTCTCGCCGCTGGGGCGGCGGATCGATGAAAGCTCGCCGATGGTCGACGCCCGGCTGCCCGACGGTTCGCGCGTCAACGCGGTGATTCCGCCGCTGTCGCTGGTGGGGCCGAGCATCACCATCCGGAAGTTTTCCAAGAAGCCGTTCAGCGCGGCCGATCTGATCCGGTTCGGATCGGTCTCGCCGGAGATCATGACCTTTCTCGACCGCTGCGTCAAGGTCCGCAAAAACATTCTGATCTCCGGCGGCACCGGCTCGGGCAAGACGACCTTCCTCAATGTGCTCAGTTCCTTCCTGCCCAACCGCGAGCGGATCGTCACCATCGAGGACGCGGCGGAACTGCAGCTGCATCAGGAGCATCTGGTCCGGCTGGAGTCGCGCCCGCCCAACGTGGAGGGCAAAGGCGAGATCACCATCCGCGACCTGGTCCGCAACGCCCTGCGGATGCGGCCGGACCGCATCGTGGTCGGCGAGTGCCGCGGCGGCGAGGCGCTGGATATGCTCCAGGCCATGAACACCGGTCACGACGGCAGCTTGACCACCATCCACGCCAACAGTCCGCGCGACGCGCTGGCCCGGCTGGAGACGCTGGTGCTGATGGCCGGCTTCGACCTGCCGCTGCGGGCGATCCGCGAACAGATCGCCTCGGCCATTCACATCGTGGTCCAGATCAGCCGGGAACGGGACGGGTCGCGCAAACTCACCCACGTCAGCGAGATCACCAAAATGGAGGGCGAAATCATCACCATGCAGGATCTTTTCGTCTTCCGTCAGACCGGCTGGGATGCGGGAAACCGCATTCTCGGCGAACATGTTCCGACCGGCAGCATACCGACCTTTCTGGAGGAGATCGAGCGGGCCAAACTGCCGCTGGACATCTCCATCTTCAAACCGCGGAAAGAGGAGCGATGAGCGAATTTCTGAACAGTCCGATCCTGCCGAGTCTGCTGGCGCTGGTCAGCGTCTCGATGGCCGCGTATGTGATTCTCGACTTCGCCGGGTACGTCTCCAGCCGCTACCGGGCCCGCTTTCTGGAGGAGGCCACGCTGGAACTGGACGACGTGTTGATTCAGATGCCGGCGGGCCGGATTCTGGATCTCAGTCTGGGTTTGAGCGCGCTGGCCTTTCTGCTCACCATGCTGGTGACCAGCATCGGCAATCCGGGCGGCTGGCGCGCCGGGCTGGTCGTGGGCGGAGCGCTGGCGGTGGGTGCGTTCCTGCTGCCGCGGAAAGTTCTCAAGATTCTGCGCAAACGCCGGTTGCAGAAATTCAATTTGCAGCTGGAGGACGCCCTCGGTTCGATCTCCAGCGCGCTCAAAGCCGGATTCAGCATCAATCAGGCGCTGGAGGAGGTGGCTTCGGAGAACCGCCACCCGATCTCCGTCGAATTCCGGCTGCTGCTGCAGGAGATCCAGCTGGGCGTGCCGCTGGAGCAGGCGCTGGAGAACATGAACCGACGGCTGGGGTCGGACGATTTTGAACTGGTGACCACCGCCATCATCACCGCGCGTCAGACCGGGGGGGAACTCACCACCACGCTGGAGCGGCTGGCCGCCCTGATCCGCGAACGGGTCCGGATCAACGGCAAATTGAGCTCGATGACGGCCATGGGCCGGATGCAGGCCGGGGTGATCGCGTTGATGCCGCCCCTGCTGCTGCTGGGCATGTACAAGGTGACGCCGGAGGTCACCTCCGCCGCCTTCCACACCACGCTGGGCTACCTGATGCTGGCGACGGCCGCGGTGCTGATCGGGGTCGGTTATCTCATCATCCGCAAAATCACCACCATCGATGTGTAGGAGCCGACCATGAATCAGATCATCACGTTCATCGCCGCCATCTCGGCCGCCATCTCGGTGGGGATTCTGAGTTATCTGCTGCTGCGCCAGCTGTTCGACACCACCGAGCTGGACACGATGAACCTCAATCTGCCGCCGGAGGAGAAGAAACGGCTGCCGCTGTTGTTCCGGCTGCTGCTGTTGCTGCTGCCCTACACCCGGCGGCTCGCCCGGCACGACTTCTGCGCCTCGCTCCGCCAGACCGACGAAGTCAAGCTGACGATGGCCGGTTACAGCGAGGTCTTTTCCCCCACGGATTTCACCGCGCTGCGGATCGCCTTTGTCCTCGCCTCGCTGCTGCTGCTGGCGCTGGGCATTCTCAGCGGCCGGTGGTTTTCGGGGCTGGCGCTGGCGGCGGTGCTGGCGATCTATCCCGGGGTCTGGCTCACCAGCCAGATCAACCGCCGGCATTTGTCGATTCTGAAGGCCTTGCCCAACATGCTCGATTTGCTGACGCTGTCGGTGGAGGCGGGGAAGGACTTCGTCTCCTCGCTGCGCGACATTCTGGCCCGGCGCAGACTCGACCCGCTGGGCGAGGAGTTCATGCGCACCTTTCAGGAGATCCAGCTGGGCAAGAAACGGACCGAGGCGCTGCGGGAGATGGCGCAGCGCGTGCGGCAGCCGGAATTGACCTCCACGCTCAACGCCGTGATTCAGGCCGAGGAGATGGGGGTCAGCATCGCCAATCTGCTGCGGATTCAGGGCGACGCGCTGCGCAACAAACGGTTTACCCGGGCGGAAAAGCTGGCTAACGAGGCGCCGGTCAAGATCATTCTGCCGATTATCCTGTTCATCTTCCCCTCGGTACTGATCATTCTCGGGTTGCCGATGTTCATGCAAATCGCGAGGTTCTTCTGATGATCTTCAATCTTGATACCCGCCGCTATCTGGCCCGGAATCCCCGGGTGGCGCTCCGGCAATGGGAGCGCATGCGCGGCATGATCGGGCGCGACTTCGCCCATACCGACTTTGACGCCATGATCTTTCACCGCTGCCGGGCGATCCACACCTTCTTCATGCGCTGCCGGATCGATGTGGTGTTTCTCGACGCCGCCCAGCAGGTCACGGCGCTGTATCCCGACGTCCGCCCCTGGCGGCCGTTGCTGCTGGCGCGCGGCAGCACCACCGTGATCGAACTCCCGACGGGCGCCATCGCCCGCAGCGGGACCCGGGTGGGACATCGGGTCAATCTCAATGCCAATCTGACGCCGGAGACGGCGGAGCGCATCCGCTCCGGGCTGCTTCCGGCCTCGGTCAACGCCTTTTATCAGACTCCGACGGAAAACACAGGACGGACCGAATGAAAATATCGTTTATGCAGGGAGTCAGATCCGGGGAGGAGCTGGTTCTGGCTTCACCGGTGATCACTGTGGGGCGGGAATCGGACAATTTGGTGGAACTGCCCACCGAAAGCGTCTCCCGTTATCACGGGCGGTTCCGGCGCGAAGGCGAGCGCTGGCTGCTCGAGGATCTGGGCAGCACCAACGGCATCAAACTCAACGGCGTCAAGCTCACGGCTCCGGGCGAACTGCATGAAGGCGATCTGGTCACCTTCGGCGACCAGCTGCTGCGCCTGACCGAACTGGCCAGTCAGGCCCAGCCGGTGATTTTCACACCGCTGACCAGCCCGGATCCGGTCCCGGTGGCGGCGGAACCGGTCACCCCGCCGGTGACGGCGGAACCGGTCACTTCGCAGGTCGGCTCCGCCCCCACGGCGGCGGAACCGGTCCCCCCGCCGGCAGAGGATGCCCCCTCCCCGACGGATCTGAAGTCGGTGTTGCTGCAACACGGCGGGAAGCTGTTCGGAGATCAGAAGAAACGGAGCCGCGGCGGGGCGGAGCCGGGCGCCGGCAACCGGCGGATCTTCTCCAACCGGGTCTTTTTCACAGTGACGATTTCGGTGCTGGTGATTCTGGTGGCGGTGACCTACAAACTGATGAGCGGGAATGCGACTGCGACGGTGGAACCGAATGCGACCGCGCCCGCCTTCGACGTCGGGCGGTTTCTGTTGCGTTACGAAAAAGAGCTGGCCGGAGATGACAACGTCTTCTACTTTCTGCTCTCCATCGAGAACGGAGGCGCGGTGTTCCTGATCGACGACCTGCAATCGGGGCGGCACTACCGCAAGGAGATCAAACAGATCAGCCAGTCGCATCTGGAGGAGCTGCACCATGCGGTGAGCAGCAGCGGCATTCTGGAGCTGGAACCGCAGCCGGAGGGAGCCGCGGTCAACAACCAGCAGAATCGCCGGGTGCTGACCGTGGCCCAGGACGGACGGCTGAACCGGGTGGAGATCATCAACAACTTTGCACCCAAGGCGTTCGAGGACATTGAATTTGCCATCAACGGCTTTGCCGACTATTACGGCATGCAGACCATTGCCCTCACGCCGGAGCAATTGCGCCAGCAGGCGATCGACAACTTCAACAAGGCCGAGGATCTGTTCGCCAACCGCGAAGCGGAGCTGGGCAATCTGCCCAAGGCCATCCGGCGTTATCAGGTGGCGGTGGGCTACCTGGAGCAGTTCTCGCCCAAACCGGAGTTGTGGGACCGCGCCCGCAAACGCCTGGAGGAGGCCGAGCGGCTGCGCAAGCAAGCGTTGGAGGAGCTGGAGCGAGAACGGATCCGGTGCAGCAATTTCCGGGACTTCAACCAGATGCGCCAGGTGTTCCTGAAGACCATGGAGTTGACGGATCCGGATTCCCGGGAGTACGATCTGGCCCGGACCCGGCTGCTCAAGCTGGACAGTTATCTCAACCAGCCGCGGAGGAAGTAAGGGATGAAGCGACTTGGGGTTCTGTTTTTCGGAGTGATGTTGATGCTGCTCTCCGGCTGCGGTCGGCAGAGTTCGGCTGAACCGCGCGGACGCTTGGAACTCTCCAGCCGTCCGGCGGGGGCACAACTCTGCATAAACGGCCGGGAACTCGGCGCGGCTCCGGCCAGTTTTCAGGTCCGCCCGGGCGATTATCTGATCAAATTTTCGGCGCCGGGCTATCAGCCGGAGTGGCGGGCGCTGACGGTGGCGGCAGACCAGACTCTGCCGCTGGCGGTGGAGCTCCGCCCGATCACCGCTTCGGTGCTGATTGTCAGCAAACCCGCCGGGGCCCGGATCTTGATGGACGAGCAGCTGCGCGGCACCACCCCGCTGGTGTTGAACAATCTCGGGATCGGCAAGTACACGCTGCGCGCGGAAAAAGCGGGCGTCACCCCGCGGGTGGTGGAGTGGGAGATCACCGAGGCCCGGCCGCAGGCGATCACGATTTCGCTGGAATCGAACGTCGGGCAGCTGGAGGTGATCACCAATCCGGTCGCCGCCAAACTGTATGTGGATGACCGGCTGCTGGGCGATACGCCGTACCGCGGCGAGCTGGAAGAGGGTAGCCACCGGGTGCGGCTGGAGAAGCCGGGGTTCCGGACGCGGGAGGACACCATCCAGATTGAGCGTGACCGCAAGCTCACCTACCGGCACGAGTTCTCGCTGAAACCGGGCAGTCTGGAGGTGACCTCGACGCCCTCCGGGGCGGTGGTCCGGCTGAACGGCAAAGGGTACGGCTCGACGCCGCTGGAGATTCCCGAACTGGAGACCGGGAACTACCAGGTGGGGCTGGAGCTGGCGGGCTACACGCCGCAGACGAAGACGGTCGAGGTGGTGCCCGGGAATCGGGCCCAGCTGGCGTTTGAGCTGGAAAAGAGCAGCGGCGGCATCGATCTGGTGGTCAATCCGCCGGGAGCTGTCGTCTATCTCAACCGGAAACGGATCGGCGTCGCGCAGGAGGGGAATACCTCGGGTCGCTCCGGCGTAATGGAGTTGCGCGATCTGGAGCCGGGAGAGTATGAGATTCAGGCGGTGCACCAGCGGGCGCGGCCCGAACGGGTGACGATCAAAGTGCAGGTCAACAAGGGAGAGATCGCCCGGCCGGAGCCGTTGGAGCTCTGGGTGGCCAATGCCGAAATCAAATTACGTTCCGACGGAAGAGTTTACACCGGGGTGCTGCGGGCGGAAGGAGAGGATACGATCATTTTCAGTCCGGAACCGGCGATCACCGAATACCATCGGCGCAGCAATCTGGTCTATATCAAGAAACTGAAAAATGAGGAATAGATAATCGCATGATGACTTTGGATGAATTGAAGCAGGAAAATGCCAACCTTCAGGACCGGGTTGCTCAGCTCGGGGCCTTTTTGAAACTTGACGAACTTCGGGCGAAGCAGGTGGAAATCGAGAAGAAGATGAGCGCCCCGGATTTCTGGGACCGGAAGGAGGAGGCGCAGCAGACGGTGGCGGCGCTGAGCGCCTGCCGCAACGTGCTCGAACCCTATCAGCAGCTGAGTCGTCAGGCGGAGGATTTCGCGGTGAACGTGGAGTTTGCGGCGGAGGACGAGGGGATGCTGAAAGAGGCGGAGGGGGCCTTTTACCGGCTGCGCAAGGCGCTGGACCGGATGGAGATCGTGAGTTTTCTCTCGGGCCGGTTTGACCGGAACAACTTCTATTTTTCGATTCACGCCGGAGCCGGCGGCACGGAGTCCTGCGACTGGGCGTCGATGTTGTTGCGCATGTACCGGCGGTATTTTGAGCGGCGGGGGTGGAAGGATGAGGTGATGGATCTCCAGCCCGGCGACGAAGCGGGGGTAAAAAGTGTCACGTTGCGGGTGGAAGGAGAGTTCGGGTACGGCTATTTGAAGGGCGAGAAAGGGGTGCACCGGCTGGTGCGGATTTCGCCGTTTGACAGCAACGCCCGGCGGCACACGTCGTTCGTCTCGGTGGATGTGTTTCCGGAGCTGGACGATGACATCGACATTGAAATTGACGAGAAGGATCTGCGGGTCGACACCTACCGCTCGAGTGGCGCGGGGGGCCAGCATGTGAACACCACCGACAGTGCGATTCGGCTGACCCACCTGCCGACGGGCATTGTGGTATGCTGTCAGAACGAGCGTTCTCAGCACAAGAACCGGGCCACGGCCATGAAGATGTTGAAGGCCCGGCTCTACGAGCACGAGGAGGAGAAGCGCCGTCAGGAAGCTGACGCGATTCGTGGGGAAAAAGCGGAGAACGGCTGGGGCAGTCAGATACGTTCGTATGTGTTGCAGCCCTATCAGCTGGTGAAGGATCTGCGGACCGAGGTGGAAACCAGCAATACGGCGGCGGTGCTGGATGGAGATCTTGACGAATTTATCGAAGCTTTTTTGAAAAAATCGAAGAGTTGAGCTTGACAATCCGGGCTTCGATGCTATAGTAAAGTATTGACCCGGGCGATTAGCTCAGCTGGCTAGAGCATTACCTTCACACGGTAGGGGTCGAGGGTTCGAGTCCCCCATCGCCCACCATTTTCAAAATTCTCCGCCGACCGGTCTTCTGGTCGGTTTTTTCGTTTCGGGGGGTAAATTTGAGCTCAACTCGCGTTTTGCCCGAAAGCGGAGAATCTCCACTTTTCTCTTATGACGGTGTGTTTCAGCTCTACTTTACAAAAAAATAAAGGACACCATTGGGCGTTGCGGCTGGTATATTCAGAAGAAAGGGAATCTTGCGCAAATAACGACATATACTTTCTCCAAGTTAGTCTATGAAGGTGAGCAACAAGGCTGTCCTGTTGATTTTATTCTCTTTTGGCAACTGCAGCAGATTCCGGAAGAACTTGTCCAAGATATTGAAACTATAGCGAAGAAAGTGTCAGATATGTTCTACGACCCAACGGCGCAACGGACTGACGTCCGGGAGTATTGCAAAAAAACAGAATGCGGGGAAGAGTGTCGAGAGATACCTTTCGTTTTTTCCGAATCTGCAAAAAGCATTTTATCACCTGCCGAGTAAGACGAGCACAGATGTACAGGACGGCAGTGAAATCTTTTCATTGCACTTTTCTCTTTGAATTTTCAAATTTCGGCAATTTGTCTGGTATGCGGAGAAAAACATCTGTTTACGGGCTGCCTGACAATATACTTTCTCCTGTTCTTCAAATCCAGCCCTTTTCCCGTCTTTTTACGAATAAACAGCGGTTGCTTTCATTCTACCTTGCAAAAAGAGAATTGTCATTTTCCTTAAAAACAAGGGAAGCCCCTTCTTTCTGTCGCGATGAAATCCGATTTCCATGAATGAATGCTGATATTGTTTTTGTTTCTTCCGATTTTTCCCATCTTCCCGATCCTGATTTCCTTCCGGTTTCTCTTCCTTCTGACTTTGAGCGGAAGCAAAAACATCAT